>CAYZHB010000027.1:0-29949 GCA_964478245.1 uncultured Desulfobacterales bacterium
TCCGGGTTTGAAAGGGAGAAGGGCCGCATCACAGTGGGCAAGGTATGCCGGCAGTTCCGAAATAGGCTTTGGGCCCAGGAAAAATACATTGGGCGGTACCGGGATATCTATCGGTTTGTCACCAATCAAATAGATGCCGATATCCTTGTCTGTTGAAGCTGCCCGCTCTATACACTCCCAGTCGAACCACTCCCCGTAAAGGGAGCCGAAATACAACAGCTTTCCCTTTTTCGACCCTTTCATATCATTCGGCACCGGGTACTGCCGGTACTTGTCAAATATTTTCTCATCCGCCGCATTCGGCAGATACACCGCATCTTCCCGGCCATGCGAGACAAGCTCCTCTGCAAGGGAACGTGCACTGCCCGCCACCATGGCGGCCTTTTCAATAAAATGCCGGTACACGGTTTTATCAAACCAGCCTTGGCCCAGAGAACTCTCCCACTGATCGATGAGATCAAACCACGTGGCAATTCCCTTTTCCAAAGCGCTGTCCAGAAAGGGCCTGAATTTGGGATGGGGCATTTCAAATATCACCACCGCATTTCCGGATACCGATGAAAAGAGCGCCGCCGGGGTGGTGTCATCAAGCGCCATATGGGTCAGCAGCGGTCTTTTTACAACGCTCTCAACCGGCCGCCCTTTTTTCATGTCCATTTTCAGATAGGCATGGATGTAGGTGACCGGCACGCCCCTCGCCGTCAAAACCCTGGCAAACTGAGCGCTTCTCTGACCGCCCCCGATATCGTCAAATGGCACCCCGGCCATGATAACCACGGAAATATCCGACAGGCGCACGCATTTTTCAAGGGGCACCCCGCCGAGCACCTCTTCCATTTGGCAGTGAGAACTGGATTGATCGGTTTCGGAAAGGGCCCGCCTTTTCAGAGACCCGAGCGTCTCCTTTACAAAAGCAACCGCTCCCTTGTTGACGAAAAGCTCTTTGCTGCGCCTTAAAGCCGGCGCCAGGAAGGGAAAAGCGGTGGAAACAAACCGCAGGGGCGCGGTGAGTTTCCATGAAGTGGAATTGTAGATTTCCCTGAGGCTTTCCACCTGCGCTTCATACCGGGATATCAGTTCCCGCGCGGAGTCAAGGTGTTCCGACACTGTCCTGTGCCGCTCGGACAGCTCGGCATACTGCTGTTTTAGCATATCAATAGTGACGAGATATTGTTCAAGCATTCGCTGCAGCCGTGAATTTTCGGCAAGCGAATTGGCCATCCCCGTGAGCGTATCAACTGTACGGCCGAGGTTCCGGCACCTTTGCCGCAGCAGATGCCGGTCGCCGAACACCGTTTCTTTGAGAAGCGCCTCGTGTCCTGCCGCCGTTGTTTCGATCGAATACTTCTCTTCGACTATCTTCCGGCCCGCTTTTCCCGCCGCTGCCCATTTTTCCCTGTTTTCGCAGAAGTCCGCCATGGCATTGGAAAGCGGTGTGATAACAGGATCATCTTCGATCATCGTGAACTTGTCTATCCCGGACAAATCAAGCTCACTGATCCGTTCGAACACGGATGGAATCACCCGCCCGGCCCGGGATGCGTCAAGGATCGATCCGGCGCCGCCGATATCCGTCATGATAAAGGGAAGGCCGCAGTACATGGCTTCCATCAGAGCGATACTCCATCCCTCGATAAACGACGGCAGGACAAAGGCATCCGCCTCGTTGTAAAAATATTCCGGCGACTCTGTAAATTCGACGATCCTGATCACGTCTTCAAGACCATGAGCGGTGATCAGCTCTCTGAGCCACTGATAATACGGGGGGTCCACAACCGGTCCCACCAGCAGGGCCCTGGCATCGGGGTGTTTTTTCAGAAGATCCGGAAAACTCCGGATGATCCGGTCCTGTCCCTTCACCCGGTATATTGAAGATACTGATAAAAATAGATAGTCCTTTTCACTGAAACCGAACGCTTTTCTGATCCCCTTTCTCCGCCCCAGTTTTGCGGCCCACGCTTTCACATCGAGTCCGTTGGGGATCACATGAATCCGTGACCCGGATATGTTCAGGCATTTGGCGGCAAACCGGGCCGTATCCTCTGAAACAGCCGCATAACAGGAAACATATTGATCGGCCACCCTGAATTCACTCTGTATGTCCCGTGGCAGCCAGGTGTAAATATTATGAAGGACGGAAACGACGGGAATCCCCTCTCTTCTGGCAAGCGCCGCCCCGAATGTCGAATAGTGGGCGCTCACAATATCGATGCCGTAAGCGGCCATGATTTTGCTGAATGCCCCCGCTTTCCCTGACGCCGGGAGCACCTCGACCGATATGCCGTTGACCTCTGCAAGATCTTTCGCCAGCATGCCGCCCGTCTCGATGCACACCACCGTGATTCTATGGCCCCTGTGCGAAAGCTGCAGGGCAAGATCAAACACCACCTGCTCCAGCCCGCCTTTGTCGAAATGCGTCACCTCGAGAAGAATGGAAAGGTTTGACGCATCCTCTGCAAAAAAACGGCCGGTATTGGGGTCGGGTTCTCTTTGATCGGGCAGCGGCACCGCCTTTTTCTGTAAAAGCGTGCCAAACTTTTCATCGGTTATCCGGTCCAGTGCATCCAGGTTCGTCGGCGCATTCTTTCTAAAGCGCGCCTTGACGGCATTTCGGCATGAAGCAATGATTTCGGGCCGTGGATCCTCTGACAGCTCGGGGAACATATCCGCCGGATCGAGATGGGATACCGCTTTTTCAAGTACATAGGCCCGCTCGTTTTCCGTTTCAGGGGTGGCCCGGTATGTCTGGTTCTCGCCGTGCCATCTGTATTTCAACAGTACGCGGGGCATCACCCACATTTTGTGGTTTTTCACAAGCCGCAGCCAAAGATCGTAATCCTGCATGAACACGCACCGCGTATCAAAACCGCCCAGGTCCTTCAGCACCTCCGTCCGGACAAGGACCGACGGCGCGGGTATGAAATTGCGCTCCAGCAGGGTTAATGTAAAATCACTGGCGGTTTCGGGCTCGAAACGGAACCACGCATCCACCGCCTTGTCCGTCATGGGATCACCGTTTTTATCAACCAGGCGCTGAAACGTGGAAAGTGCCGCCATATGCGGCATTTTTTCAAGCCAATCCACCTGGAGACCCAGCTTCGGCGGTTCAAACATGTCGTCGGACGGCAGAAAACCGAAATACCGTCCTTTTGCAAATGAAAGCCCCCTGTTCAAGGTGGCGCTCAACCCCCGGTTTTCCTGTTTCAGCACCCGGATATTTTCAAAACGGGCGTACGGTTCCGCCACCCCCGCCGTGCCGTCGGTGGAACCGTCATCTATCACAATCAGCTCCCACGATTTGAACGTCTGGGCGATCACACTCTCAATTGCCGCTGCGATATAAGGCTCGTGATTGTAGGCCGGTATCACGATGGAAACGACAGGGCAGGATTCACGGTTCACTCTTTCCTGCGGCTCCTTCCCGTCGGCATTATCTGTTCCGGGACCGGGCTGTGCAAAGTTTCCGGGCAATTTGTCTGTCTCCTTTTGCATGCTGTTTATGCCTGCCCCGCCTGGCTTTTCCCGGCAGCCCATAAACAAATTTTCACCTATAAACAACAATACCGGACACTGTCAAGCCCAGGATAAATTTATTGGTTGTTTCAAAACTGGGGCTATGCCCCCGGTTACAACCGTCAACGATTGAAACACTGACGTGTTTTTGTTCTTCCGGCCTACGGCCGGAATTTCAAGCCACCCGCTTTGCGGGTGGTCGTTGACTCTACAGGTCATTTTTGGACAAGCAGGTGGCGGGGTGCTTTCTATGCCGGTCACCTCGGAGCAGCTCAGGAGGAGCTGCGAGAATGAGGCAGAGGAAGCTCCCCGCCACCTGCCGATGAAATAGAACAAATTCATCGTGCTGTCAAGCCGGCATGAAAAACAGCTATGCCACGATACGCCGGTAAATCGCATCGCAGATAACCTCCCACCGCCTGTTGCGATATACGTAGTTTATCCGCTCCTGTGCGAGGGACGGATTGTCGGCTTCGTTCCGCAGGATACGATGGATCAGATTGCTGTCTGCACGGTGCTTGTCAGCCTTGTAAATCGTATCCGCCAGTATTTTGTCCGAGGCGGTCAGATAGGAGATATAACGGGTCTCGGAAGCGATAACGGGTTTACCGAAACACAAATACTCCCACAGTTTCAACGGGTCCACCGCATCAGTCATCTCACAGATTTTAAAGGGGTAAAGGCAGATGTCAAAGATTTTCAGGAAATGCACCAGTTTTTCGACCGGCTGGTAGTCGATGACCGAAATACTTTTGCTTGACCGGATGCGGACCGGTATGTTTTTTTCATTGGTCTCGGTTTTTCCGACAATATACACGTGTACCCCGGGAATCCGTGAAATGGTGTCAATCAGGTCCCAGTCAATCCAGTTCTCCAGATTACCGTAAAATCCCGCCCTTACGGTTTCCGCTCCATTCTCCGGAACAGCCGGAACAGCCGGTGACATATTCTCTTTGCTGAACATATCGACATCCACCCCGTTCCTGCTCGTAATGACAGGCCTGGACGTTCTTTCTTCCAGGTAGGCCGTGATAAACACATTGGTGGTTGAAATAATATCGGCACACCTGATCGCTTCATCAAGGTCATCCTGCCAGGCGGCAAACTGATTGATCGGCATGTCCATGAGTTCAAAAAACACTTTATCAAACTGAATATCAGAAAAATCGCTTTTTAATAATTTTATTTTCTCCGGCACGGAAAAATAGTAGACCTTTTTCATGTCGTGAAAATTCTTGAACCTGCTTTTCAGGTACCGTTTATTAAACGCGTGCCTGGAGACATAAAAACGGGGGTTGACTTTTAAATCTTTTACTGTCCAGTCACAGAAAACACAGGAAATGTCGTCCCTTTTTGAAAGATAATTCATCACGTGCTGGGGCCGCTGGTAGTTGCTGAACAGAAGCGTCGGCGGATACAGAATCAGGTAGTGATCCCTTCTCCCGGATTTTTTTTTCTTGAGGATTCTGTCGGTCAACCGAAAGCTGGATATTCTTTTCATGGCACCTGGTTACAACCTGTTTATCAGCCTGTGCAGCAACAGTTTCAGTTTGATATTAAACGGGCGGCATGAATGAGGCTTCCGGGCGATTAGAACCGTGTCTTTCCAGACATGACTGCCGTCCTCATACGGCGGCGGGTCCCACTGGGTATATATTTCGGCAGGGACGAGCCCGGCATACGCTGCCAGGGTTTCCATTCCATCGGGATAAAACCGCCAGCAGTCCAGTGGATATTTGTGTTCAAATCCCCCTGAAGGCGCTATTATGCAGCAGACCCCCTCTCTTTTCAAAATTCTGGCGACCTCCAGCATGGTGATCCAGAAATGCCGGATATGCTCGAATGCCTGCCCCGACACCACCACATCAAAGGTGCCCGACTTGATGTTTTTCCACCGGTAGGGATCTTTTATGACAATGTCCACATTCTTCCCTTCCGCTGTGTCAGCCCCTGTATAATGCCAGCGCCGCTTTTGAAACAGCGGCCTGTAACTCCCGTTCACATCCCGGCTGCCGATATCCAGTATGGTGATTTCCCGGTCCGCGTCCAGGTACCCTTGCACAAACGCGGCCATCTTTTCATACGAACTTAAATGCATGGTGACCTGAACCTCTCCAGCGCAAGCACGACAGGCCGGACCATTTTTTCATACAGCCGCATCACGTGCCGGTTCTCCCGCCCTCTGCAGATGAGCTTATAAGAAAAACTCTGATAGATGTCATTAAGCGTTTCATCCCTTGATTCAATTTCATTTTTCAGGCGGCTGTTCTGATACGCCAGTTCGACAGCGCTGCCCAGACTTTCAAAAAAAGCGTCATACATGTCATTTTTTTTTGATGCCGCCAGGAACTCAAGAAAACGATCATCCACCTGTTCGCCGACGGCGAGGACACCCAGACCGTGCCCGTGGGAAAAATTATGACTTTCATAGCGTCCGGCCACCTCCTCCCAAAGCCGCCACACCCCGAAGCCTTCCCCTCTGACCATTGTGTCGTGCAGAATAATGACGCCCCGCCTGCTCATTTTCGGCAGCCACGTGTCAAAATCGTGGCGAACCGCCCTGTAGGTATGGTATCCGTCTATGTGCAGCAGGTCAATACTGCCGTCTGAAAAAAGGGCCGCCGCCTCGTCAAACGTCATCCGGAACAGCCTTGAAAACGCCGGGTACGTCCTTTCCTGGAACGCAGCCAGGTCCCTGTATACCGTCTCGTCGTAAAACCCTGCCTGGTCGTCTCCCTGCCATGTGTCCACCGCATAACAGGCCGTATCCAGGCCAATCCTTTTTACCGCCTGGCAGAACGCATTGTAGGAGTTGCCGGTATGGGTTCCCAGCTCGGCAAACACGGCAGGTCTTAAGATCTCGACAAGGAAAAAGGCAAAAGGAATATGGGTCACCCAGCTCAGCGGCGCCTCGATCCTTACGGGTTTGTCAAACATGGACTTGTATTGCGTGATATCAAAACCGGTCAACTTCAGCGGATCCCTTCCGGTATAGTTGGCGTTCACCTCTTTTTATTCCCTGTATCACGTTTTTCTCTCATTTTAAAGGTGCCGGCGCTCATCCGACAAAATGGATTCATTCCGCGGGTCAGCTCTGGACAGGCAGGCGGCATAGCATAAATTCACCGGCACTCATCCGACAATATCGATCTTTACGGGGATGGCCACGAGAGAAGAGCTGATGTGTTTGTCCACAGGTGTTTCAACCCTGAACACACAGGCGTTGTCAATCCAGTCATACGTCTGAATATTGTAACGTCCCCGCTCGTCGCTCTCTCCCACGGCAATGGTCAGGCTGTAGGTCCCGTCCTTCAGGATATTCTCGAATGTGAATTCGACCATCACCGTATCCCCCGCTTTCTTCCCCGCGATCAGGAGACTTTCCACAAACAGGTTCGTTCCGATAAGTTCCAGGCCGTGCCTGTCCTTCACCAGGAACCCCACATTGGTATTCTGCAGGTCCTTGTAAAATTTCAAATGCACCCGCACACCGATTTCATCGCCATGGCGGCATGAAGCGATCTCCCGGCCCTCACTGTTGACGAGCTGAACATTATGCACCCGGGCCGCCCCCGTTCCCGACCGGTAATCGGCCACTCTTTCAACAAATTCACTGCTCGGGGAGAATACCGGATTGCGGCCGGACCGGCCATTCATACCCTCCCCTTCTGAAACAGTATCATGAACGGCCCCCTGCTTATCCGCATCGATACCGGCAGCCGCCCCCCCGGTATCGATCTCCTGATGCGGCGCTGTCGTCTCATGATTTTCACCGGGGCCTGACGCATCCGCCTCCGGCTCCGGCTCCGCCACATGCATATTCTCCTGGTCGATGAGCCAGTTGTAGTATCGGTTGGACACTTTCTCGGCCTCACCTATGCAGACCATTTCGCCGTTGTCCAGAAAAAGCGCCTTTCTGCACAAAGATTTCACCGCGCTGATATCGTGACTTACAAAAACGAGGGTACACCCCGCCCTTATCAGGTCCCGCATCCGGGTTATGCATTTGTGCTGGAAATAGATGTCGCCGACGGCAAGGGCTTCATCCACCACCAGAATATCGGGATCCACATTGATGGCAATCGCGAATGCCAGCCTGACATACATGCCGGAGGAATAGGTTTTTACGGGCTGATCAATAAAACTGCCGATATCGGCAAACGCCAGTATCCGGTCCAGCTTCTGCTCTATCTCCCTGCGGCTGAGCCCGATGATACTCCCGTTTATGAACACATTCTCCCGGCCGGTGAATTCCGGGTTGAAGCCCGTGCCGAGTTCGAGCAGGGCTGACACTTTTCCGTCGATATAAAGCTCTCCCGAAGTGGGGTGAAGCACCCCGCAAATAAGCTGCAGCAGTGTGGATTTCCCGCTGCCGTTCTTGCCGACAATACCGAAAGTGTCCCCTTTCTTGACGTCAAACGTGATATTCTGAAGGGCATTGAACGGCCTGTGATATTTTTTCCTGAAGGGGTGAAATGTCTCTTTGACCCGGTCTTCCCTGGCATCATAGAGCCGGTATGTTTTTGTCAGGTTTTTTGCGGATATAACGGTTTTTCCCTCCAAGATCAACTCCTACAAAACATCGGCAAAATGGTTTTTAAGTCTGGCGAAAACAAATATGCCCAAGAAGAAAACGATACCGTTAAAGGCCCAGAAATAAAGCGTCATATAAGGAGATTCCCAGAACGGCCTGAAATATATGAATGTATCCCGGTATCCCTGCACGATGTAATAAAGCGGATTTAATTTCAGGATCTGCTGCACAGCGGGCGGCATCATCTTGAGGTCCCAGAAAACAGGGGTCGCCCAGAAACCCACCTGGAGCATCACACTGACCACCTGCGCCACATCCCTAATGAACACATTGAGCGCCGATACCAACCAGCCAAGCCCCAGCAGGAGAATCACGATACAGAACATGTAGTAAAACCACTGGAACCAGACCAGGCTGGCCGGCAGATCGTTCAGGAACACGAGGAAAAAAAGGATCGATATGAAAATCAGATGTTTGACAAAGCCGGACATGATTTTCACCACGATCAGGATCTGGGACTCGAACACCGTGTTCTTGATCAGGTTGGCGTTCTGGACCACCACCACCACGATCTGCGCCAGGCTTTCGGAGAAGAAAAACCACCCGGCAAAGCTTGCGGTAAGCCATACCACGAACGGGACCTCGTTCATGGGCTTCACCTTGAATCCCACACTGAAAACGACCCAGAACACGGTTATCAGGACAGCCGGGTGAATGAAATTCCACAGAAACCCCAGAAAAGAACCGGCGTACTGCTCGGCCACATCTTTTTTGGCCATGGTAAACACCAGTTCCCTGCTTCTATAAATATTTAAAAGAAAATGGCGTATTTTTTTCATTATGCCGCGTTTCTTTCTATCCTTGAGGTATCAGCCAAACATTATCAAATATCAGAAATAATCAAAACAGGCAAAAAAAATCTTGCACAATACCGGATTTTTTAATATATTTTTTCCCTGCTTGAGACATCTTTTCCAAGCGAACCTTTTGACTTGACATTTGATCATAAAACTAACTATTCACAGGAGAACATATGACAACAAAATACAGAAACAGAGTGGTATTAATTGCCGCCGTAATCCTCTTCCTGCCGGCAATCGCCTTTGCTTCCGGCAACTGCCTCAGCGGTGACTGCGAAAACGGTAAAGGCGTGATGAGCTGGGAGGACGGCACCCAGTACACCGGGGAGTTCAAAGACGGTTTGCCCCACGGAGAAGGCACATTCGAGTACCCCAAAGGCAAGACAAAGGAAATCGGCAAAACAAAAGGCATCAAATATAAAGGGAAACCCATGTCGCTGAATCTTCCCATGGGCCAGAAATATACCGGGGAGGTCAAGGACGGCGAGCGGCACGGGAAGGGCACCCTTGTTTACCGCAGCGGGACGAAATATACAGGCGAATTTGAAAACGGCGTCAAACAGGGACAGGGTGTCCTGATCACTTCAAAAGATCTGAAATATGAAGGGGAGTTCCAAAAGGGACAGCCCAATGGAAAAGGGCAGGTGACCTTCCCGGACGGGCGGATATACAAGGGAGAAATAGAAGAAAACCAAATAACCGGCAAAGGGGTGATGATTTATCCCGACGGCCGGAGGGTGGAAGGCATATTTAAGGAAGGCAAGCTGAAAAAGGAAAGTGAAACTGAACAACAGTAAAACAGAAGGGCGGCTTCAGTACAAAGACTACCCGGATGAGCCGGTAGCGGTTGAAAAGCTGTCCGTGAAGTTCATGAAACAGGCCCGTTTCGTGCCTGTCAACCTGGACGGGGACGAACTGACCATTGCAATGGCGGACACGTCCGATACCGAGGTGAAAGAAGCCATCGAGGTGTCGCTCGGTTACCGGATCCGGCCGGTCAAGGGGAAACCCGAAGACATCGCCGATGTGCTGGACAGGCTTTACGGCAGCGGGACCCAGTCCATTGAAGCCATTATAGAGGAGGCGGATGGACAGGGTGAAAACGCACTTTCAGCCGAGAGCGATGATGTAGAGCACCTCAAAGACCTCGCCTCGGAAGCGCCGATCATACGGCTTGTGAACCGCCTTATTCACAACGCCCTGGAGTTGCGGGCCAGCGATATCCACTTTGAACCTTTTGACAACTCGTTTCAGATCCGGTACCGCATCGACGGGGTGCTCCATGAAATCGAACGGCCGCCGGCCAGGCTCCAGGCCGCCATCATCTCAAGGGTGAAGATAATGGCCCGGCTGGATATAGCGGAGAGACGGCTGCCCCAGGACGGCAATATAAAGCTCAAAATTTCCGACCGGGAAATCGATTTCCGGGTGTCCACCATCCCCACCATTTACGGGGAGAGCGTGGTCATGAGAATCCTGGACAGAGAATCGCTGGTGCTCAATCTGAAACAGCTCGGTTTCCCGGACGATATTTACCAGAAATATGTGGACCTGGTACGGAATCCTTACGGCATGGTACTGGTAACCGGCCCGACCGGCAGCGGCAAAACATCAACGCTCTACACGACCCTCTCCATGATCAACTCAACGGAAAGCAAGATCATCACGCTGGAGGATCCGGTGGAGTACCAGCTCCGCAACATCAACCAGATCCAGGTGAAGCCCAAAATCGGCATGACCTTCTCCAGGGGACTCAGGTCCATTGTCCGCCAGGATCCGGATATTATTCTCGTGGGCGAAATCAGGGATGCGGAAACGGCTGAGATTGCCATCCAGTCGGCCCTTACCGGGCACCTCCTGTTCAGCACGCTCCACACAAACGATTCCGCCGGCGCCATCACCCGGCTGCTGGATATGGGCGTGGAGCACTTTCTGCTGAGTTCCACGCTTCTGGGCATCCTTGCCCAGCGGCTGGTGAGAATTATCTGCCCGGACTGCAAGGAGAGAACCACACCCGAGGATCGGCTGGTACGCGCCATGAACCTGTCCGACAAGACGCTTGAACAAACCGAGTTTTACCACGGCAGCGGCTGTGAAGCGTGCCACCACACCGGTTTCAAGGGAAGGACGGCCATATTTGAATACCTGCCGGTGAACAATAAAATCCGAAGAGAGATTGTGAACCGCTCGAGCACCGAAACAATCAAGCAGACCGCACAGGAATGCGGGGTCCGTACGCTCCGTCAGGACGGCTGGAAAAAAGTGGAACAGGGGATCACCACGATCGGTGAGGTCCTCAGGGTCACACTCGAGGTGTGATGTGCCGGTTTTCTCATACAAAGCAAGTGACGCCGCCGGCAGGATCGTGTCGGACACCATCGAGGCTGCCGACGAAAAGAGCGTGGCAGCCGAGCTCCATGACATGGGGTATATTCCCATCAGGATCTCAGGTGCCGGGAAAAAGGACAGTGCCGGTCTGTCATCGTTTTTTTCGGCCGATTTCGCCTTTTTCAGAAACCGGATCTCCTCGAAAGATGTGATGTTCTTTACGCAGGATCTGACCGCCCTGCTCGAATCGGGTCTGCCCGTCGACCGGTCTTTGAAAATTCTCGTGGCGGCATCGGAAAACGAGCGGCTGAGCCGGATTATCCAGGAGATCCTGAAAGCCATCGAAGGCGGCAAGGACCTCTCGGATGCCATGGCCGATCACCCCAAAGTTTTTACAGACTTTTATATCAACATGGTAAGGGCCGGGGAATCAGGGGGTGTCCTGGTGGCGGTGCTAAAGAGAGTGGCCGGTTTCCTTGAGACATCGAACGAACTCAAGGATTACATCAAATCGGCCCTGGTCTATCCGGTGTTCCTGATCTTTGTGGGCATTGTGTCCATTATCATTCTTTTCACCTTTGTCATCCCCAAATTTTCCGTTGTCTTCGAGGACATGGGGGAGAGCATCCCGGCATCCGCCCGGATAATGCTGACGGCCAGCGATCTTGTGGTCAATTTCTGGTGGGCGGGCGCCGGTATTATCGCGGCGGCGGCACTGATCGTGTACCGCTTCTCCCGGACCGAGACCGGCCGGAAACACATTGACAGAATCAAGCTCAAAACACCGCTGATCGGGGATCTGGTATTGAAAGTCGAAATCGGCCGGATCACCCGGACGCTGGGCACCCTGATCAACAGCGGCGTGCCGATCCTGGAATCCCTCAATCTTTCAAAAAACATTGTCTCAAACAGTGTCGTTTCCCGATCCATGGTCCAGGTCCATGAAAGTGTAAAAGAGGGGGAGGAACTGTCCGATCCCCTTGAAAAAGCGAAAATTTTTCCGCCGCTCAGTATCCACATGATAAAAGTGGGAGAAGAGACCGGCAGAATGGCGGAAATGCTTTTACGGGTTGCGGACAATTATGAAAAAGTTGTAAAAAACAGTGTAAAAAGACTCATCAGCTTGCTTGAGCCGGCCCTTATCCTTATAATGGGCGTTATTGTCGGGTCGATCGTGGTGTCCATGCTGATGGCGGTCTTCAGCATGAATGACCTGCCGTTTTAGGTTTACGCTGTTAGCTGTTAGCAATAAGCTGTTAGCAATAAGCTGTTAGCAATAAGCTGTTAGCTGTTAGCTGTTAGCTGTTAGCTGTTAGCTGTTAGCTGTTAGCTGTTAGCTGCTAGCTGTTAGCTGTTAGCTGCTAGCTGTTAGCAATAAGCTGTTAGCTTAAAAAAATGAAAATCCGCAGGCTGAAAACAGGCAGACGTATTTGTATAGAGACTCTTGAATAATGCGCAGTCAACGACCACCCGCGAAGCGGGTGGCTTGGAATGTATGCAGTCGCCGCCAACGGCGGACGGCTAAGGGCTAAAAGCTAACGGCTAACAGCTAAGGGCTAAAAGCTAACGGCTAACAGCTAACGGCTAAAAGCTAACGGCTAACAGCTAACAGCTAACAGCTAACGGCTAACAGCTAACGGCTATAAAGGATGTAAGACATGCAGAACAAAAACAGCGACAGAAATAAAAAACAAAAAGGATTCTCTTTGATAGAACTCCTTATCGTCATGGTAATACTGGGACTTCTTGCCTCGCTGGTCGGTCCGAAAATGTTCGGAAAGGTGGGCGCATCCAAACAGAAATCGGCAAAGGCGCAGATATCGCTTTTTGAAAGCGCCCTGGATCTTTACCGGCTGGATATGGGCTCATACCCCACAACCGACATGGGACTCAAGGCGCTCAGGGAAAAACCCTCGGATGCCGAGAACTGGGACGGCCCCTACCTGCCCAAGGAAATTCCCAAGGATCCGTGGGGCAATGAATATCGGTACACGTCACCGGGCGAGCACGGCCCCTACGATATTGTCTCCCTGGGCAAAGACGGCAGTGAAGGGGGAGAAGGTGAAAATACCGACATCGTCAGCTGGAAGGATATTGAGTAACTGCGCCAGGTCAGGATTTACCCTTCTTGAGCTGATCGTCGTCCTCGTTATCATAAGCCTTGTGACGGTTCTGACCGTTCCCCGGATAACCGCTTCCATTGCGGCGCTTTCTCTCAAGGAGGCCTCACGGAAAACCGCCTCGTCCCTGCGGTACGCGTCAAGCACCGCTGTTTCACAAAACACCGGGATAAGGGCTGTTGCGGATTTCAACAAGTCACGGCTGTTTATCCTTGAAAAAGAATTCGGCAACAGCAGTGAGGCGGAAGAATTTATCGAGACCGACGACAACCTGACGGATGTCAATATCTATGACCTGCCCGCCGGTATCGAATTCGTTGATGAAACGGACACGGGCTCGGAGTACTGCCATATCGTCTTTTACGGAACCGGCGGCAGCAGCGGCGGCAGCCTCTACCTTGAAAACAGCAATGAAAGGAGAACCGAAGTCAGGGTCGATTTTATAACCGGTACAATCGAAATTCTCGAGGGGGGTGAATGAACGGCGACAGGGGATTCACCCTGATCGAAATCCTGGTGGCCATCGTGGTGATGGCGGTGGCCCTGGTCGTCATAATGGAGCTTTTCGCCGGCGGACTGAGGGCCGGTCGGGCCAGTGAAGACTATACAAAGGGCATCCTGCATGCGCAGGCGGTCATGGATACCCAGCTGCTGAAAAAGCAGTTTGGCAGCGCCTATTCCAGCGGCGATTTTGAAGACGGATACCAATGGAACAGCACCATAACAACAGTGACGGATACCCTTGCGAGAATAGACGTGGAAATCACATGGACAGCCGCTGGAAAACAGAAATCATTCAAACTCAGTTCCCTGAAACTGGTGGCGCCGAATGAGACACAGCCATAACAAGGAAGGGTTTACGCTTTTCGAGCTGTTGATATCGCTGACCCTTCTGGCGGTGATACTGGTCATCGTCTTTACCAGCCTCAACCTCGGTGTCCGCATTTGGGAAAAGGGGGAGAAGGGCAATGAAGAGAGAAGAAAATCCCGCATTGTGCAGGATCTTCTCAAAAACCAGCTCACCGCCATGCATGCCGGCAAGGTGTATGACGGCTCAGGGGAAAAAAGGATTTTCAAGGGAAGTCCGGACGGTCTCGCGTTTGTATCGGCTGTTTCCATTGTGCCGGGAAACGATTACGGCATGGTTTTTGTAAGGTACCGTAACGAAGAGGTGGAAAAAAACAGTTACACGCTCTCTGTTTTTGAGAAAAATCTCGTTTTCATGACCGAAGCGGATTTTGAAGATCAGGATGAAGAGGCGTTTCATGAACTTTTAACGGCGTTTGAGTCGATCGGGTTTGAATACGGCAAACGGGAAGAATCCGGCGAAATTACCTGGCAGGCAAACTGGTCTGCCGAAGAAGACGGGGAAATGCCCTGCGGTGTCAAGGTAACCCTGACAAAGGGGGAGAACGATACGCCCCTGGCCGTAACCGCCCCTGTTTATTCAGAAGCCGGAGAAGAAGAACAGAAGTGATCTTTATGCGCAACAACAGCGGCATTGCCCTTTTGATGGTCCTGTGGGTGCTGATGATACTTTCCGTGATCGTGTTCGAGTTCTGCCGGTTCATGCGGACGGACGTCAGAATCACGGACAACTACAAGGCCCTCTCGACCTCCCGCTACGCTGCCGTGGCCGGTTTCAACCACGGGATTGCCGCGCTTCTGGAAATGACAGGAGACGCCGGCAACGACGAAGGAGATGGCACGGACTCAGAGGAGGGCACGGACGCGGAAGGGGAAATGCTGCTCCAGACCGATGCAGCGGAATGGGAATGGCGTCTCAATGCCGCATCCCCCCTGTTCGCCGTCGGGAACGGCGCCTACAGCGTCACCATTAAAAACGAGCAGGGCCGGATCAATATCAACAAGGCCGGAAAAAATGAAATCGAACTGATTCTCGGCAGCCTCGACCTGGATGAGGAAACCCGGACCGGGATCATCAACGCAATCCTCGACTGGCGGGACAGTGACAGTTTCGTCCGCATCGACGGGGCTGAGGACCGGTACTATCAGAGCCTGGACCCGCCTTACAGCTGCGGAAACAAGGATTTTGCGGCAAAAGAGGAATTGATGCTCGTAAAGGGCATCACCCGGGAAATCTATTTTACGGCATTCGAGCCCATGATAACGGTCCGCTCCCAGGCCGAGGACGGGAAAATAAATATTAACAGCGCATCGGAAACCATGTTACAATCCCTGCCCGGCATGACCGAAGAACTTGTCGAAGCGGTCGTGCTGTACAGAGAGACGCAGAACTTTGACCGTCTTTCCGATTTCAAGGAAATCGTGGGGGCCGACATCTACAAGGCCCTGGACGCGTATGTGACGCTGAAAAACTCTTCGTTTTACACCATCGCCTCGACCGGCACCACCGCCCAAGCGAGCGATGTTGAAAAAAGGGCTCAGGGAGTTGTTGAAATTGATGACAGATATGATAAAGGATATAGGATTGTGGAATTTACCTGCGGCGGGAGAACATGAATTTTTATTTTAAAAATACGGTCGGCATTTTCTGGGGCGCGAACGCTTTTGCCCTCACCCTGGTAAAATCGGCCTTTTACGATGTCAAGCTTGACAAATGCGAAGTGCATGACTTTGAGCCGAATGCCTCAAAAGAGAAACAAAAGGAGGCGCTTGTCCGGGAGGTTCAGAATTTTTTCCAGAAAAACCGCATCTCTTCCGCCGATCTGGCCATGGGGGTGTCCAGGCGGATAACGATTTTAAGGGAGATCGAATTCCCGGCCGCGGTAAAGGAAAATCTGAGAACCACCCTTGAATTCGAGCTGGAAAAGTATATCCCCCTTTCCGCCGAAGAGGTGTGCTTCGACTATCAAATCATTTCCCGGGACAAAAAGCGGAAAACGTTTAAAGTGCTGGTGGTGATTGTTAAAAAAGAGGACATTGAGCCGCTTTTCGATCTGATGACGGAAGTGAAGGCGGAGTCGGCCGCCATTGATATCTCCACGACCGGCCTTCTGTATGCGGTATCCGGATCTTCA
The DNA here is from genome assembly GCA_964478245.1 of uncultured Desulfobacterales bacterium. Taxonomy (GTDB): domain Bacteria; phylum Desulfobacterota; class Desulfobacteria; order Desulfobacterales; family Desulfobacteraceae; genus CAYZHB01. Next base: position 16,358 of record CAYZHB010000027.1, read on the forward strand.
AAAACACAGTCGCCGGAAGGCGCCGTTATTGCCTGTCCCGGCATGGACGGCCTCGAGATATTCTCGCGGAACAGGGATTTTTTCCACGGATCACGATTTTTCCCGGATATCCCGTCCGAAACCGGCGGCACAAAAGAGCCCCGCCCTGAAGGCACAGAAGAGCCCCGCCCTGAAATAGAAACCAAGGATGAGGCGGTATCCGCCATCGAGAACTATCTGACGGCCGGCAGCAGCGGCGAGGCCCCGTTCGTTTTTGCCTGCGGCCCCCTGGCCCGGAACAAGGCGGTGTACAGCCTGGAAGAGCGTGTGGCGGCAAGGATCGAACCGGTCCATTTTGCCGAAGCGGCGGGACTTGCCCTGAAACAGGCAGACAGCGCGTTTACGGGCATCAACCTGATTCCCGAGGACAAGCGGATCAAAAACGGCAGAAAAGTCTATTACTATTTCGGGTTCATCCTTCTCGGGGTTCTGCTGGCGGGCATGGCCTGGGGCGGCAGCGTGGTCTTGAAAAATTATATCCAGTACAACATATACGAATCCAGGCTGACCGAACTCTCCCATGAAGTGGCCGCACTTGAAAAAACGGTGCAGCAGAAAGAACTTGTCGATAAAAAAATCGACCGGATCATCGGATTCAGTTCCGGCGGCACCGCGGTTACCGACATACTCAGGGAACTCACACTGACGGTTCCAAAGAGCGCGTGGATATCGGAATTTGAATACGCGGAAAAAGGCCTGGAAATTTCCGGTTATGCGGATTCGGCTTCCGGTATCCTGACAGCGCTTGAAAAATCGGCCATGTTCAAAGATGCCTCTTTCGTCTCCTCCATACGGAAGCGCTACGGGAAAGAAATGTTTAAAATCGGATTTCAAATTGACAACTGAAATGACAACCAGACAGGGAAAGAATACGGTAATGGCCAAAGGGATAAGCACCTGTAAAACAACTGTTTCAAAGGAGCATCGCAATTGACCAAAGAAAGAAAAATCATTTTACTATGCGGTCTGCTGCTGCTTGCGGCCGGACTGGTGTACAGATTCCAGCCAGGCATCGGTTCGCTTTTTATAACGGATGACGAGCTTACCCTCAAAAAGAAGAAGCTTGCCAAAATTACCCAGCGGATCGAAAACAGGGAAAATTATAAAACAGCGCTCTCAAAGGCCCGGAAAACCCTTGAAAAATTCGAAAAACAGCTGCTCAGAGGCAACACGCCGTCCCTTGCCGCCGTCGACATGCAGAACATCGTCAAGGATATTGTATACAAAGCCGGTGTGGACATATCCCGTCTCCAGGTCCTCAAACCCGGTGATCCCGATCCCACGGGATACGCGGCCATCCGGATCAAGTTCGAGATATACACCAACATCCGCCAGCTCAAAGACGTGGTGTACGGGATTGAAACGTCGGAACGCATACTGAGAATCGAGGAAATGGATTCACGGAGAACCAAAACAAGACCGGACCCCGACCATCCGGTTAAAATTAAAACAGACCTGACCGTCAAGGGGTACATGGCGGTATAGAGAGGAATTTGTATGGCACAGCGTCTCTGGATTTTAAATATCGTTCTGGCAGTGGTGCTTGTTTTCTTTGTTTTTAAAACCGCCCGGGTATGGTCGAATTTCGATTCAGTGCCCGGAAAAACATCCGCAGACAAAACCGGTCTTCAGACGTATCCGGACAGAATCGATAATATCGTGAATGCCCCCGCATCCGAGTTTGAGCCCGTTGTGGCGGACAACATTTTCTCCTCGAAGCGGGCGGAATTCATCCCCGAAGCAACAGAAGAGGAAACCGAGGAAACCGAGGAGATCGATGAAGCCGCCGTGAAAGATGCCGAAAGAGATCTGAAAAAAATTTACCTTTACGGCATCATCATCATGGACGACTACAGGGCCGCCATGCTCACCAACCCGGACCGGCAGAGCGGCGATCCCGAATACGTGGCGGCCAGCCCGGGAGACACCATCGGCGGCTACACAATTTCCCAAATTGAAGAAAAACGCGTCCTTTTCGACAAAAAAGGGGGGACATATGAAAAAAAGCTTTACGACAGGGAAAAACCCAAAAGAGAAATCGTAAAAAACAAGGACAGCGGCGTGAACGTTGTCTCCTCCGGCAAGAAGGTTGAAGTGAAAAATGCGGGCGCCGGTGCTTCCGGCACGTCAAAAGACCGCTCCTCCAAACAGGCCGGCCAGTCCGCTGACAAGAACGGGGATTCAAAGGACGGCAAAGACGAAAAAAAGGTGGAGTGGATTGACACACCGTTTGGAAAAATTAAAAGGGTAATCAAATAAAATGATCTCATATAAGCGCATAAAAACACTCGTATGGTTGATACCGGTCTCTTTTTCAATCGTGATATCGGGCTGCATATCAGGCAAAACAGGCATGCCGCCGGAGAAAAAATACATGGTCCAGGTTTCCGGAGAGGCGGAAAAAGTTGACCAGACAGATCAGAAACCGTCCGCTCCCCCGGAAGAAAAACGGCCTGTTGATGCGGATAAACCCCAACCGCAAAGGCCGGAAAAAGAACTTGAGGAAGCGGCGGACGCCGCCCGGCAAGCGGCGGCATCCGGGGAAAAAGAAAAGGGAAAGGAAAAAGCGGGCGGCCCGTCACCTGAAGCGGCTGACACCGATGCCGACGCCGGTGAAACCGCCGGCACCATCACGCTGAACTTTGACAACGCCGATCTGTATGAAGTGATACGGGTCATGGCCGATATTCTCGGCATCAACTACATAGTGGATCCCGGCGTCAGCGGGCGGGTGACCATTCATACAGCGGGAAAAATCAAAAGATCCCAGCTCCTGCCCGTTTTCTACCGTATACTGGACCTGAACGGGCTCACGGCTGTCAAGCAGGACGGCATCTACAACATCATCAAGTCTTCTGAAGCCGCTCAATACGCCTCGGAGGCAATCATCAACCCTTCCGACACCACCGGCTTCGTCAACTCGGAAAAGACCATCCAGATCGTTTCCCTGGCGCATATTTCCGCCGAAGAGGTCACCACCCTCATAAAACCGTTCATCTCCGCCAACGGGACCATTGTGACGGAAAAAAGATCCAACACCATCATCATCGTGGACCGGCATGCCAATATGCCCAAGCTGAAAAAACTCATAGACGTATTTGATGTCAACGTGTTTGCCAAATTCGACCATGCGTTTTATCCCCTTGACAACATCGCAGCCAAAGAGGCGGCCGATATTTTAGGCGCCGTCTTCAACAGCAAAGGCATGAAGGAGGTGATCACCTTTATCCCGGTGGAGCGAACCAACACCGTGATCGCCATCTCGGAAAGAGAGGCCGCGTTCAAAAATGTCAAAACCCTTCTGGACAAAATCGATACATATCACGAGCAGGGAGAGCCGCGGATCTATGTCTACCCGGTGAAAAACGGTCAGGCCGAAGAGCTTTCCGATCTGCTCCATGCCGTTTTTGAAAAGGCCGAAGCCAAAGACGAGAAAACCGATATCGCCAAAATAAGGCAGGCGGAGCAGGAAAAAGAGAAAGAGACGGAAAAAGAGAAAACCGAAATCTTTCCCAAGGAAGAAAAAAAGCGGCCCGAGGTGAAGCAGACGGATCTGTCCACATCCAAGAATTACACCGCCTCCGCCTCTCTTCAGGGAGAAGTCCGGATTACACCGGACACGATCCGGAACACCCTGATCATAGAAGCCCTTCCCGCCGACTACAAAATAGTGGAGCGCATACTGAACCGAGTGGACATCCTCCCGAGACAGGTGCTGATCGAGGTGGTGATAGCGGAGGTCACCCTGAATGACGACCTCAAGCTCGGCATTGAATGGAGCTACAACAGTGAATCCACCAGCGGTGACGATGAAATTACCGCCAACCTGAACGAGACCGGGCTCAGCTTCAAATGGGGAATATCGGACAAGCTCACATCCGATCTGTCCGCCTTTGCCCAGGACAGCAACGTGAACATCATCTCCTCCCCGCGAATCCTGGCGTCCGACAACAAGGAGGCGAAAATAAACGTCTCCACCCAGGTGCCGGTGGCCACAACCGAGTACAACTATGATGACGACGGCCAAAGCGTGCTCGAGACAACCATCCAGTACAAGGACACCGGGGTTATCCTCTCGGTGACGCCGCATATCAATGAACGCAAACTCGTTACCATGGAGCTCAGCCAGGAGGTCAGTGAAATCGGCGAAGATGTCACCGTGGGAGACGGCACCTACTCTTCATTCAGCTCCAGAACGGTGGACACCACCCTGACGGTGAGAAGCAACCAGACCATCGTGATCGGCGGCATGATGAAAGAGAGCCGGACCAAGTCCAAGTCCGGCCTTCCCTTCCTGTCACGGCTGCCGGTCTTCGGATTCCTTTTCGGCAAGGACCACGATGAAAATTACAAAACGGAAATGATCATCGTCATTACGCCGCGCGTCATCACGGACCTTTATGAAGTGGACGAGATCACCAGGGATTTCAAGAACAGGGTCAACAGCGTCATAAAGGAGTTTTCACCCTCAAACGATAATTTGTGAGGTGTTTTTGCTTTTTCCCCGGCCTGTCATATGTCTGATAATCTTCTTCCTTGTCTGTCCCGGGGCCGGTTATGCAGACAATTACAACAGTGCGCTGGTAACCGCCGTTGTGGTGTCCGAGAAAATCAAACCCTATGCCCGGGCGCTCGACGGCATAAAAGAAGCGGTTATTCAGCGCACAGGCGCCTCTCCCGAAGTGCTCTGGTACAGCACCGCCGATGAAAAGGAGAAAAACCTTTTCGAAAAAAACGCCGCGCAGAAACGGTACGCCATAATCATTGCCGTCGGTCCCCAGGCAACATCCTATATCTGGGACATCCCCGTGGCAGAAAAAACAAAAAGATTTTACAGCGTTGTTTTCGATCCGGAAAAAATCCTGGGAGAAAACAGGGGATGCGGCATCAGCCTGAAAATTCCGGTCAAACAGCAGGTAACCGACATTTCCGGTGCATTTCCCCTTGCCGGGCACATCGCCCTTATATTTGATCCCGCCTTCAACAGCGGATTTTATGAAAAGGCGGCCGCCGGTGCGGCGGAAAAGAATCTGACAGTCAGACCGGTACGGGTGGACACCAGAAAACAGATAAAATCCGCGGTAAAGGACGGCATCGAAAATACCGATCTGGTATGGCTTATTCCCGATCCCACCGTGATTTCCCAAAGCACGGTGGCGTACATTATCAAATACGCACTGAAACAGAGAAAAGGCGTGATCGGCTACAACCGGTATTTTTTCGAATCAGGGGCGGTATTCTCTTTTGAATTTGACTACCGGGCGATCGGGATCCAGAGCGCCCGGGCCGCCTTTAAAAATTATTTCATGGGGAACTGCCCCGATGAAGCACCGGTATACAACACCCTTTTCAATTTTAACGTGGCCCGGAAACTCAATCTTGCGATTGAAGGAGATGAAAAGTGAAATACCCCGGTATTCATACGCGTGTGCTTTTAACGGCGGTGCTGATCATCTCCTTTTCCACTTTCGTGCTCGGAGTGATCGGGGTGAGAACCATCAATGCCTTTGTCACCGAGCGGTTTGAAAAACGGATCGATTCGATCGCCAGATACCTGGCCCTGAACGCGGAACTCGGGGTGCTGTTCGACGAAAAAATCATGCTTTCCCGACTGGCCGCAGACACGCTTAAAGAAGACGATATCGCCAAAGTCGAGATTTTAAACAATGAAAAAGAGATCATGGCCAGTGTGGGCAGCAAGCCGGCCGCAAATTACAAAGTGAAAAATCAGAATGTCCTTTTGAGAGAGTTCAAGGACGGGGAAGACCTTTTTCAGATAAACCGGATATCGGATGAATCCGACACCATCATCGGCAATGTCAGAATCACTTACAGTACCGAAGGGATCACCGGCATTGTCAACAAGGTAAAAAAACGATTCGCGGTGCTGGGTGTTCTGCTCGCGTTTATCTCCTGTGCTGTTTTCTACTTTATATCCCGGTCCCTTGTGGCGCCGGTATGGGTGCTTGCCAACGCCGCCAAGAACATATCAAAAGGGAGTGTCGACATCCGGGTGGACGGGGGCCGGCTTCCCGAAACCCGGGACCTGGCCCGGGCATTCAATGAAATGCTGGACTCCCTTGAAAAGAGCCGGCAGTCGCTTCAGGAGGCCTACCAGCGAATGGCCAGGCAGAAAACCCTGGCGGAGGTGGGCAAATTTTCCATGATGATCGCCCATGAATTTAAGAATCCGCTGGGCATCATCAAAAGTTCCATGGACATGGTCACAAAGGAGCAGAAAGGACTTGAGAACAATCTGATGGTGGCATATATTTATGATGAAATTCACAGGCTGAACCGCCTGACAGAGGATTTTCTCATGTTTGCCAAACCGTCCGAACCCGTCTTCTCTTCAACGGAGCTGAACGCGATGATCGAACAGCTTGTGGACCGGTTCAAAATCCAGTACGGGGAGGACGAAATCCGGTTCAATACGCACCTGTCCCGGGAAAAGTGCACAATAGAGGCGGATGAAGATCTGCTGTCAAAAGCGGTCAGCAACATTTTAAAAAACTGCGCCGAAACGGAGAGCGAGAAGGCCGTGGTCGAGGTGCAAACGTTTGTGGAAAACGACAAATGGCACCTTGAAATCGCCGACTGGGGCGACGGCATCCCCGAAGAAAACCTGGAAACCGTGTTCGAACCGTTCTTTACCACCAAGGCGAAAGGAACGGGGCTGGGGCTTGCCTTTTCAAAACAGGTGGTCAAGGCCCACGGCGGTATCATTTATGCGCAAAACAGGGAGAGCGGGGGCGCCGTGTTTACGCTTCAGCTCCCCCTTTGAAAGCGTTTGAAAAGGAGTATGAATCATTATGGCCGATATACTGATTGTGGATGATGAACAGAAAATGCGGCATCTTCTGTCCATCATGATCGAAAAAATGGGGCACCGGACAGATACGGCATCCGACGGCCTCGCCGCCTGGGAGAAAATCGAAAACAGTCAGTATGATATCATCATCACCGATATACGGATGCCCCGGCTTGACGGCAAAAAACTCTTACAGAAAATAACCGGCGCCGATATCACGACCCCGGTGGTTTTTATCACCGCCTATGCCACGGTGGAATCGGCGGTGGAGATCATGGGAATGGGGGCGTACGACTACCTGACGAAACCGTTTGATGAAGACAGGCTCACCATTACCATCGAAAGGTGTCTCAAAATTTCCAAGGTGATGACGGATAAAAGAGATATTGAAGAAGCGCTCAAAAAAACCGAACCCAGAAACGACATTATCTATGCATCGGAAAAGATGGGAAACGTGGTCGCGCTTGCCGAAAGGGTCGCCGGAACGGATTCAGCCGTGATGATCTCCGGTGAGTCCGGTACCGGCAAAGAGGTGCTGGCAAGGTTCATTCACAAAATCAGCAGCAGAAAAAACAAACGATTTGTTCCGGTCAACTGCGCCGCGATCACGGCGAGTCTTGTGGAATCGGAACTTTTCGGGTATGAAAAAGGGGCGTTTACCGGGGCTGTGAAACAGACCAAGGGAAAATTCGAATTCGCTTCCGACGGCACCATTTTCCTGGATGAAATCGGTGATCTGCCCATGGAGGCCCAGGGGAAACTTCTGCGGTGTCTCCAGGAAAAAAAGATTCAGCGGGTCGGCGGGCACGAGGAGATCCCGGTGGATGCCCGGGTTATCTGCGCCACCAACAAAAAGCTCGAGGATATGGTGGAAAAAGGACAGTTCCGGCAGGACCTTTTCTTCAGGATCAATGTGTTTCCCATTGAAGCCCCGCCCTTAAGAGAGCGGAAAAGCGACATCAACCCCCTTGCCCGGCACTTTCTGAGCACCATGAGCGGCGGAAAGGAAATCGAAATCACCAAGGACGCGCTCAACCTGCTCCAGTCCTATACCTGGCCCGGCAATGTAAGGGAGCTGATCAACATCATTGAAAGGGGCATCATCCTGGCCGGAAACGAAGGGGAAATTACCCGGGAGACGCTTGGCTCGTTAAATCCCTGCGGCAGCCCGGCATCCGGTGAAGACGGATTCAAGCTGCCGCCCGAGGGGATCAGCCTGGAGAAAGTTGAAAAAGATCTGACACGGCAGGCGCTCGAGGCTGCCGACCACAACCAGAGTGCGGCCGCGAAAATGCTCGGCCTGACAAGGTCTAAATTCAGGGTACTAATGAAAAATCTGGACAACTGACATGGACGTGTTTACCAAAATTATCAAAATTCTGATCTGCACGGCTTTTATGGTCTCGGCCGGTTATGCCGCCCGCTCCTCTCCTGCGGAAAACATTGACGACGGCACAATGCTGATGTTCTTCGGTGAAAACATTAAAACCATTTCCGTGGCCACCAAAAGAGAGGAGAGCGCTTTGAAAGCGCCCGCCGTCACCGAGGTGATTACCAGAGAAGAGATCCTGGCCTCGGGGGCGCAGACGCTCGGAGAAATATTGCGCACGGTGCCGGGCTTTTATATCTCTGACAAAGAGTGGGGAAAGAAGGCCTACCTTCGGGGTATCGCAAATTCCGTACTGTACCTTTACGACACGGTACCCTACGCACTGGACACCGACCGGGAGTCCCGGCTTCTGGACCGGGAACTTTCCCTTACGTCGGTGAAACGCATTGAAATCATCCGGGGCCCGGGATCGGTTTTATGGGGACCGGATGCCTACGCCGGGATTGTCAACATTGTCCCGCTCACGGGAAAGGATATGGAGACCGCTGAAACCGGCCTGTCCGCCGCAGGGCCGGAAAGCACGTCCGGCGCATGGATGAATGCGGGCCATGACAGTGAAAAATGGCATACCTTCCTGTCCGTATCCGGCCGTACCGGAACCCTGGATGACCGCACATTCAATGTGGTTCGGTTTTTCGGGGACACTGGCTCCCCGGTGTCGCCTGAAGAACGGTTCGGTGCCGACCGTGCGGACCGCTCCCGTTTTGTGGAGATGTCGGCCGGGTTCGAGATTGAAAACCTGTTCACGGTGACGGCGAGACTTTCCGATTCGGAAAGGTGCTATACGGTTTCCGACGCTGAAGGTGAGCATACCTGGCAGGAAAAAGAAGTCATGCCCACGCAGATGATAAAACTGGAAGGGGCGTACGATCTGGATGACCGCTCCGCTGTCCGGTTTACATGCTATGCCGAAAACATTGAGGTGGAAAAACATATAATCGATACGGTACTCGAAACGGGCGAGAGTGCCTATTTTACCGAAGCCATCTACACGAGAAACTTCTTTGCCGGGGCCGGGGATATCACGGCCGGCATCTCTTACCGGGAAAAGGATATTGACGACGCCCCGGTCTGGGAAAGCTATATGCCGGATTATCTCACCGAAGACAACACCTCCTTTCTGCCGTCTGTCACATTTGAAGACTACACCACCGAGCTTACCTCCCTTTTCGGGCAGTACCGGCACAGACTGGGAAAAGTCGATCTTCACTGCGGGCTCCGGTATGACAGTCACACCCTATACGACAACAGCCTGAGCGCCAACGGCGGGGTCGTCTGGATGCCGGGCAAGGAGTGGGTGTTCAAAATGCTGGCGGGCACCGCCTACAGAACGCCGCTGGTATCCCAGCTGGAGGCGGCGGATACGTCTGAAACAAATCCTGAAAATGTGGAAAGCTACAATCTCCAGGCATCATGGATGCCCCAAAAGGACGTCTTTCTCACAGCCACCCTTTTTCAGAACAAAATCAAAGATCACGTGCTTGAAGACATATATGCCGGCGCCGGCCTCTCAACGCCGAACAACCAGAAAATATACGGGATCGAGCTGGAAGGCGGCTTCTTCCCTTTAAAAAACCTTGAAATCACCTCGGCCCTCACACTGATGAACAACACCGGCCCCGCCGAGCAGTACCTGTATAACGACTACACCGTGATCAATCCCGACGGTACCGAGGAAAAGCACTATACTGAACTTTCCTACGGCTATGACATCGGGTGCGACACCCTGTTTTCCCTTACCGGCACCTGGAAACCGTTCAAACGGCTGTCGGTCCGGGGAACTTTGCAGTATATCGCTGAAAGGAAGCTGTATTACGTGCTGGAAGACCGGCTTGAAACCGCACCGGGCGTGTGGCTTTTCGACATCAACACCCGGGTGAAGGATTTTCTCAAACCGGGGTGGGAACTCAATATTTTCGTGAACAATCTGTTTGATGAAGATTACCAGACACCGGGCACCTATGAAATGATCGAAGGGGATCCCTTTACCGCAGGGGTCAGTCTGTCATGGACATGGTAAAAAAGCTTCTGTGCCGAAAAACCGTCTGCCTTTTACTCTTTGCTGTGGCGGTTTCAGCGATCTATGCGTCTGTTCTTGATTTTCCCTTTGTGCTTGACGATATGCGGGTGGTCGAAAGAAACATCAAGCTGCGGAATCTTTCCAACTTTTTCGATTTTTCCGAAATTTTCCGCCTCCGGCCTTTTGTCAACATGAGTTTCGCGCTGGATCACCGCATCGCCGGACTCAATCTCAAAATGTTCCACCTGACGAACATCTTTATCCATATTTTAAATACCATTCTGGTCTTTTTTTTCGTCAGGCTCGTCTTCCGGCTCACCAAACCGGAGACCGAAGACCATGAAGGCAGCAGGGATTTTCCGGCGCAATGCCTGGCCCCTTTTTTCGCGGCGGCCCTGTTTGCGCTTCATCCCCTTCAATCCCAGGCGGTCATCTACATTTCCCAGAGAGCGGCCCTGCTTGCCGCCTTTTTCTACATGGCGTCGGTCATGTGCTACCTCTCTGCGCGGATTCGACAGACCCGGCACACGGAAACCATGTCCCCGGTGATCTTTTTTTTCGGTTTCTGCTTTCTGTTTGCCGTGTGTGCGTTCCTGTCCAAAAAAAACAGCGCCAGCCTGCCGCTTGCCCTTCTCGCCGCCGAGATCCTGTTTTTTGACAACAGCTGGGACAAATGGAAAAAAAAACTGCCCGTCCTTATCGGCCTGTGCCTGGTGATTTTCATGGCATTCGCCTGGCTGGCAGGGGCCTTCCGGGGCGACCTTGCAGATTTTATGAGCCGTATTGACCGACTGACAAGGGAAACCTATCATGTCACCCGGTGGGAATACCTGTGCACCCAGTTCAACGTCATATGGCGCTATATCCAACTGATCCTTTTCCCGAAAGGCCTCAATATCGATCATGCATATCCCTTTAAAACGGGATTCTTTGACGATGCCACCCCTTTTGCCTTTACGGGTCTCCTGGCCCTGGCCGTGCTGGCCCTTTTTCTGTCAAAAAAGCACAAGGCGGCCGCTTTCGGTATCTTCTGGTTTTTTATCGCCCTGTCTATCGAATCCGGCATCATTCCCATTCGGGATGCCATGTTTGAACACCGGGTCTATCTCCCCTTTGCGGGCGTCAGTCTGATCGCCGCATTTGCCGTTGACAGGCTGGCCCGGAAAAAAGAACTGGTGACGGTTGCCGTCTGCTGCCTTCTGCTCGTCGCCTGCGCCGTTACCACAAAGGCAAGAACCCATGTATGGGAGAGCGAGCTTTCTCTCTGGCGCGATTCGGTTTCCAAAGCCCCCCACAATCCGAGAGCCTGGAACAATCTCGGCACTTCCCTGGTGAGAGCGGGCCGGCGGGATGCGGCCGCCCGAAAATTTCAAAAAGCCATCGAACTCGACCCCCAATTTTCAAAACCCTACTGCAACCTCGGCAAGTACTATGCCGGAAACGGCGACCTGGAAAAGGCGGAAAAGCTGTTTCTCCGGAGCATCGAACTCAACAGCCGGTTTGCCGAAGCGTGCAACAACCTCGCCATCGTTTACGCCACAAAAGGGGAACTTAAAAAGGGGCTTAAATACTTCAAAAAATCCCTTAAAATCGACAACAGCCGGGCGTATACGCATTTTAACACGGGCAAGCTCTATATGAGCCTGGACAAAGTCGACAAGGCCCTTTCCCATTTTTTACGGGCCCAGTATATCGATCCGGATATCAAACCGCGGGTGTTTTACGAGACCGGCGCGGCCTATGCCCTGAAAAAAAACCGGGACAAAGCGGTCCACTATGTGCTCAAGGCACAGAAAAGGGGGTTTGATGCGGTTGCCGCCGTCAAACAGGATCCCCGGTTCAAGCCTGTAAAAAACGACATGCTCAATGCCCTGTCCCGTTTTAAACAATAGGTGGTCAGATATGAACAGCCAAAATTTTATGGAAACCGTCCGCCTTTCTTTACCGTTCCCGATGTTACACCTTTGTTCGGACCATGGTGCCGCTCTCTTTGACCTGGTATACATATTGCACTTCTGATGGGCATGAAATCCATGACACTGAAAAAAATACCCATAATCCTCTGCCTGGCCGCCATTCTGGTGTTCCCGGCGACTGCCGGCTTCGGTGAAGACCTCTCCTCCGAGGAGAGCCGGTTCATCGATCTGGTCAACGACGCCAGGGCGACTTACTGCACAAGTGCTTTCACCGCGTCGACCGCCCTTGAATACAAAGACGGTGCCTATGATGCGGCGGTCAGAAAAAATATCCGTACCCGGATCTATTTTTTAAACTACATTGATGCGGACACCGGTGTCACCATACTATTCGACAATCTGCTCGATGCGGAAATCGCCGCGGCTTATTCGTCTGAAAAAATTCTGCTGTCCGACGCCGTTTCCTATATCGATCCAGATTTCACCTCGGGTGTTGATGCGGAGACCGGCATGAATTACTACCAGATAGACACCACCCTGATGTCGGATATCAGCGCGCTTGAGATGGGATTTGTCACCCTTGTCAACCAGGCGAGAAACGACCCGTTAAACGTTATGAATACGGCCGGCCTGAATGACCGGCTGTCCGAATTCATGTACAACCGCCTGAGCGAATCAACAGGCGGTATGCCGGTGCTGTTTCTAAACAGCGCACTTGTGGATTCGGCCCAGCTTCATGCCGGGGACATGCTGGACAGCGGCTATATATCCACAGTTTCGTTGGACGGTGCCACCGCCTTGGACAGAAGCATCGCCCGGGGCTATGACCCTGTCACCGTGACGGCAGAGGCCGGCTTGTCTTACGCCTGCACATGCGCTTCCTGGGAAGACGGTATTTACAATATTTTCAAGTCTTTTTTCAAAACGCAGCTCGGAGCGGCAGCCGCCGACGATCTCACCCTGCTTTCAGACACTGTGTCCGATATCGGGACCGGCGCTGCTGACGGTTATTCCGACGATCTGGGCAACATCTGCGGCGACTATGTCCTGGTGCTGGAAACCGATATGGGAGAAAGCGCAAGTGCCCCGGCAGCCTATGGCGGCGGCGGTATTGTCTACACCGACCTGAACGGTGACGGCATCTATCAGCCGGGCGAAGGGATTGAAGATGCCGACATTGTCGTGACCAACAGTTTCGGTTCCACCCTGGATATCGTGTCTACGGATACCACCGGTGCCTGGTTTTTTAAAACCGGATCACCGCCCCTGTTCAGCGGGTTTGAGTTCGCCCTCCGTGACGGCCAGGAACTCGGCGACGACGTACAGTTCACCGTTTTCGAACCCCGCGAGTAGCCTTTACTTTTACTCCTGATCCTGATCTGACAGCCTTTACCCGTTCCTCCGGTCTGCTCACCT
>CAYZHB010000028.1:0-5162 GCA_964478245.1 uncultured Desulfobacterales bacterium
TCTCAGGGCCACCTCTGTCTTGCCGTAGCCCACGTCTCCGCAGACCAGCCGGTCCATGGGCGTGTCGCTCTCCATGTCTTCGAGCACATCCTCGATGGCGCTTTTCTGGTCCGGGGTTTCTTCATAGGGAAAACCGGCTTCAAAATCACTGAAATACCCGTTGCTTCTGCTGAACGCGTATCCCTTACTCACTCTTCTCTTTGCATAAAGATTCAGAAGATCGCCGGCGAGCTTTTCAACCTCCTTTTTGGCCTTTTCCCTGGATTTCTGCCAGGTCTTTCCGCCGATTTTATCGCGTACCGGGGTGTATCCCTCCACCCCGACATACTTTTCCACCATCTCCATTCTGTCAACCGGCAGATAAAGCTTGTCATCGTCCTGATACACGATCAGGATATAATCCTGGGAGATGCCGTCGACATGAAGGGTCTTGAGCCCCTGATACGCCCCGATGCCGTGTTCAAGATGGACCACGATATCCCCGTGCCTGAGCTCTTCGGGCGCGATGAACTCGGATTTCACGGATCGTTGCGGCCGCTGTTTCCGCCGCTTTTTCCGGGCACCGAATATCTCCGCCTCCGTCAGGAAGGCGATATTTTCTCCGTCGTGAACAAACCCGGATTCAAGCCATCCCGTAACGCAAAAGACACCGCCGGAGATGTTTTTGGACATTTCGCTTTTTTTCCGGTAGACGGGCTCAATGCCGTAGGGACTGAGCAGATGGGCGATCCGGCGGGCCTGGTCACGGCCGCTCACCACTATAAAAACGGAAACGCCCGTTTGTGCCTTTTCAGAAAGCCAGTCCGCAAGGGGGGTGAGCATCTTTTCCCGGTTGTGCTGCTGCCGGAGCTGCATTGCCAGGAAATCGTTATCGGAAAACTGGTCCGACAGATCGATGAAATGGTCACCAGTCCCCTCCCCTTTCACGTTCAGGGTTTTCAAGACAACCGGTCTGTTTTCAAAAAGATGCGATGCCACGTCGCTGAAGTCGGAGTAGATTTTGTCAGGAACCGCACACAGCCTTTCCTGAGACTTCATGTTCTCAAAATGCCGCCTGACCTTCCGGTCGATTTCCCCGGCGCTCAACGCCTGGACGTCGGGGGAATCCACCACAAAAAGGGTATCCGCCGGGATATAGTCAAAAAGCGTGCCGGGCTCGGCATAAACGACCGGGAGCATGCTCTCCATGCCTGAAAACCTGCCGCTCTCCCGAACCTCCTGCACATACGCATCGGTTTTGGCGCCCGGCAGCTCTGCTTCCCTGCAGGCCTGTCTCAGCCGGCCGGTCATGAGCGGGATATCGTTTCTGTCGACTACGGCTTCGCTTGCAGGGATGATGATCTGCTCCGCGATTTCGGAAAGGCCCCGCTGGGTCACGGGAGAAAAGGTGCGCAGCGATTCCACAAAATCACCGAAAAACTCAATCCGAACCGGATGCCGGTCCGCCGGAGAAAAGACGTCCAGAATTCCCCCGCGCACCGCATACTCCCCGCTCTCCTCCACAAGGGCGGTTCTCGTATACCCGAGGTCATCGAGCTTCGATACCAGGTGCGCCCTGTCCACCTCTTCCCCGTTCATCACAAGCTGTGCAGACGCGGAGAGGGTCTCTTTGGGAATCACTTTCTGAAGAAACGTATCGATACAGGTGACAAAGACAAACCGGTCCGGGCCGCTGAGGGTCCTGTAAAGGGCCGCCACCCTATCCGCGGCTGTTTCCGAATGATAGGACAGGGATTTGGAAGCCATGACGTGATAGGGGGGAAAGTAGATAACCCGCTCCGCCATGTCCGGCAGAAAAAACCGGAGCGCCTCGGCCCATTTCAAGGCCGTTTTCTCATCCGGCAGCACCGCGGCAAAAGGGGTCTCGCCCCTGTCAAACAGTTTCGCGGTCACATACGCCTGTGCGGCGGTATTGATGCCGGTTACCGTGACGGCATCTTCCCGGTTGGTGATACGCTTGTAAAGGGTGTCAATACGCATGGGATATTATACTTGCACCGGTTGACTATCTTATATAAAAACTGATATTATACCACAAACTGCCGGTAAGGGCCAGTGGAAAAGGGGTGTATATATTCAATTCTACGGGCACAACTGCCCGATCAAAAAAAATTTATCCCCGGAATCGGCCGGGGTAATTGGGGGCAGACACCGGCCGGCCGGGAATTCAAACAAAAAAGTCACCGACCACCCGCAAAGCGGGCGGCTTGGAATGTATGCATTCGCATCTCTGCCGAACCCGGCCGTGGGCCGGAAGAACAAAAACACGTCAGTGTTTCAAACGTTGACGGTTGTAACCGGGGGCTATGCCCCCGGTTTTGAAACAACCAATAAAGAGACTTTTGAACAATGCGCAATTTTGTTTCAGTAAAAGGAAAACTCAAATTTTAACCGGAGTAATATAGGGCATGTTTTGAGGAGTAAAATTTGCGTTTGACGAAGCAATCGGGCAAAAGAGGGTATTATTATTCAACGGTTTCGTAAAAAGCGAAGGATCACACAGCAATGGGAGACAACACAACAGTCTATTTTAACGGTGAGATCATGGAAAAAGATGCGGTTGCCATCTCCCCGGAAGACAGGGGGTTTATGTTCGGTGACGGCGTGTATGAAGTGGTACGGGTTTACAACGGCAAACCGTTTGAAATCGATGCCCACATAAAAAGGCTGGACAGGAGCCTCAAGGAGATCGACATCGATTTTCCCGGTACATGGCGGCTCAAAGAGGTGGCGCACGAACTCATAGAGAGAAACGGCCTTTCCGGCGCGGATGCCACCTGCTATATCCAGATCACAAGGGGGGTTGCCAAACGGGTGCACACATTCCCGGACAAGGATACCCCGTTAACGGTGTATGCCTCGGTGTCCCCGTTTGCTTTCGATCCCCGGAAGCTCGAGAACGGCGTAAAGGCCGTGATCCGGCCCGACATGAGATGGGGCCGCTGCGACATCAAGAGCATCTCGCTGCTGCCCAATATCCTCGCCGCCGAAGAGGCCGCCCGGGAGGGGGCCGAAGAGATGATATTCGTCCGGAACGGCACCGTCACCGAAGGGTCCCATACCAATTTCTGCGCAGTGTTTGACAATGTCCTGCATACCCATCCGGAAGGGCCGCATATCCTGTCAAGCATCACAAGGGAAGTGGTGCTGCGGCTCTGCGACAACCTGGGCATCGAAACAAGGCTCTACCCGGTGCTGGAATCCAAACTTACCAATGCGGATGAAATGCTGATCCTCGGCACCACAAAGGAAGTGACCCCTGTGGTGAATCTGGACGGCACGCCGGTAAACGGCGGGGTACCGGGACCGGTCACAAGAAAGCTGCAGCAGGCGTTCAGACAACTCACGTCAGGACTTTAAAAACAAGGGCAAGCCGCCCGCAAACCGGGCGGCCTGTTGCCTTTTGGCCCTCAGGCCGCACTCTTTTTTTTGACCGGAGTGGGTCCCAGGGCCTTTATCCGCTGGGTCATCTCTGCGGCAATATCGGCGAACCGCTGGCCCATTGCCGAAGAGAGATTAAACATCTCCACCCTTTCCGGCGCCATTTTTATATCCTCAAGGATTTTCTTTACATACGCCACCTTTTTCTTCGTCCTGATATTGCCGCTGATATAGTGGCACTCCCCTTCGAGACAGCCGGCGACATAAACCCCGTCCGCCCCGTCTTCAAGCGTATTCAAGAGATGTATGGTATCCACCCTGCCGGTACACGGTACCTGCACGATTTTGACATTACCCGGATAAGAGAGCCGCATGGAACCTGCCAGGTCCCCTGCTGCATAGGCTCAATACTGACAGCAGAAAGCGACTATCGTCGGTTCAAATATTTTTCCCGTCATCTGATTTCTCCCATGGTATTGGTTTATGCCGTTTCAAACAGCGCATCCGTTTTCGCTTTAATCTGCTCATCGGTAAAATGGTTCAGGTTTATGGCTTTTGCAGGGCATTCGGACACGCATACACCGCAGCCGTGGCACTCCGCCTCATCTATGGCGGCATAACCGTCTGGATGGACGGCCGGTACGCCGTAAGGGCAGATTCTCACACAGGTAAGGCATGCGGCGCATGCCTGGTCATTCACCTTTGCCACGATCCCGCCGACTTTGATGGCATCCTTTGACACAATTGTCATGGCCCTGGAAACGGCCGCTTTTGCCTGGGCGATACTCTCTTCCAGGGGCTTGGGATAATGGGCCAGACCGGCGATAAAAACCCCGTCGGATGCAGACTCCACAGGCCTGAGCTTTGCATGCGCCTCCACCAGAAACCCCTCGCTGTTCACCGGCACCTTGTATTTTTCAAAGAGCGCCTCGTTTTTACCCGGATCTATCCCGGACGCCAGCACCATCAAATCCGGATGTATCGTCACCTCCATCTTCAGCACATGATCCATCACCGACACCTTGAGAGAATTATCCCTGTCTATGGCGACCGCCGGCGGATTTTCAAGATCATACCGGATAAACAGCACCCCTTTTCGCCGGGCCTCTTCGTACACCGCCTCCCGGAAACCGTAGGATCTGATATCCCGGTAAAGGATATACACGCGGGTTTTCGGATTGCGATCCTTGAACCGGACAGCACTCTTCAGGCTGTGGGTGCAGCAGACCTTGCTGCAGTAAGGCCTTTCATTATCCCGCGACTCGACGCACTGAATGAACACCACCGATTTGGCCGCGGCGACCCGCGCGTCATCCGCCACAAAGGCCCTGTCCATATCCAGATGGGTCAGAATGTTCTCATGCTTTCCGTAGCTGTAACTGACCGGCTTGCATTCGGTACCACCCGTGGCCAGAATAACGGCGCCGTGTTCAACGGTTCGCTTCACCCCGCTTTTCTCGTCTTTCAGCGTGGTGATGAAGTTCCCCACCGTTCCCGTAGCGGCATCCACCCGGGTGTTGACATACACATCCACCAGATCATTGTGGGTGACCTTTTTGATGAGCGCTTCGAGATAAGGGCCGACCGGTTCACCTTTCCATGTGGCAATAAGATTCCGGGCGACACCGCCGAGCCTTTCATCCTTCTCCACCAGCACGGTTTTTATCCCCTGCCCGGCCAGTTCAAGGGCGGCTTCAAGACCGGACACCCCCCCGCCGACCACCAGAACCGCCTTTTTAATCAACAGGTCCACCTGGTGCAGCGGTTCAACGTGGCACACC
>CAYZHB010000028.1:5172-24199 GCA_964478245.1 uncultured Desulfobacterales bacterium
ATGCGGACCAGTCCTTTTGCCTTTTCCGTGGCCGTGCCTGGATCATTCATATGCACCCAGGTATTCTGGTCCCGTATATTGGCCATCTCGAACAGATACCTGTTCAGCCCCGCCTCCCGGATGGTCTCCTGGAAAAGCGGTTCATGGGTTCGCGGCGAACAGGATGCCACCACCACCCGGTTGATATCTTTTTCTATGATCATCTCCTTGATATGATCCTGGGAATCCTGGGAACAGGTAAAAAGGTTGTCCTCCACATAGACCACATGAGGAAGCGTGGCGGCATAATCCCTCACTGCCGGCACATCCGCCACCCCGCCGATATTGATCCCGCAGTTGCAGACAAACACCCCTATCCGCGGCGGCTGATCAGAGGTGTCCCTTTCATCCGGCAGCTGTCTGGTCCGGGTAAGGGTCCATCTCTGTTCCGAGAGATCATTCGAGGCACAGGCGGCGGCAG
Source organism: uncultured Desulfobacterales bacterium (assembly GCA_964478245.1). Lineage (GTDB taxonomy): Bacteria > Desulfobacterota > Desulfobacteria > Desulfobacterales > Desulfobacteraceae > CAYZHB01. The sequence continues at coordinate 5,633 of CAYZHB010000028.1, forward strand.
CCGATGCTTCCATAACGGAACCGGGAATATCTTTGGGTTCCTGGAACGTGCCGCAGACATATATCCCTTCTCTTGTAGAGGCCACCGGGGCGAGGTTGGATGTCCGGGCAAACCTGTGGCTGTTGAGTTCTATGCCCATTCGGCCGGCAAGTGCCTCGGCAGTCCGGCAGGGAGATATCCCCACGGAGAGCACCGCCATGTCGAAAATCTCCTCTGCCGTCCTTCCCTGTTCCGAGGCATACGCGATCCTGATGGTACCGTCATCCATGGGAAACAGCGTATGGACCCTGGACCGCACAAACCTGACGCCGTTCTCATCCACCGCCTTTATGGCGTACTTGTCAAACTCCTTTCCATGGGTCCGCATATCCATGAAAAAAATGGCCGTATCTAGCTTCGCCCCGCTGTGTTCCTTTGCAATCACCGCCTGCTTGCAGGCATACATGCAGCACACACTGGAACAGTAGCTGTTGTCGCACTTGTTGATGTCCCTGGATCCCACACACTGCAGCCATGCGATTTTTTTCGGCTCCTTTCCGTCAGAGGGTTTTACCAGGTGCCCCTGATACGGCCCGGAAGCGGAAAGCAGGCGTTCAAACTCGATACTGGTGAGCACGTTGGGATTGCCGCCGTAATTATACGTATCATACCGGCTCGGATCAAAAGGCGTGAAACCCGGGGAGAGTATAATAGATCCCACGTCAAGGGTCACGGTTTCAGGCGTCATGAAATGATCCACGGCCTGGGCAAGACATGCATCCACGCACGCCATGCACTCTGAACAGTATCCGCAGTTCAGGCACCGCTCCGCCTCCCGGATGCCGGCAGGCTTGTCAAATCCAAGCGCCACCTCATTGAAATTGCCGGCTCTCTTTTCAACGGCAATCTCGGGATTCTCCGCCCGGCTCTGCGGCGGGACATCCCCGGGAAGAGGTAAATATGCGGCATTTTCAGTATCTGTGTCATCCCTTTTCTCTGCATGGGCCATCGTTTCTCCGGCAAGATGCCTTGAAATGGCATCCGCCGCCTTCATTCCTGCGGCCACGGCACTGATGGCGGTGTCCGGTCCAGTTTCCATATCTCCGCCTGCGAACACGCCTTCTCTGCCCGTCTGAAAGGTGACGGGATCCGCGACAACCGTGCCCCGTTTGGACACTTCCACCCCTTCAATACGATCAAAAAAGGAAAAATCGGGTCTCTGGCCGATTGCCTGGATGATCTGATCCGTTTCCACCGTGTACGCCGAGTCTTCAACCGGAACGGGCCGCCTTCGTCCTGAAGCGTCAGGCTCTCCCAGCGCCATTTCCAAGAGCTTGAGGCCGGACACTTTTCTGTCGGTGCCCAGGATCTCGATCGGGGCGCAGAGGAAAACAATGTGGACCCCCTCCTCTTCGGCCGCCTCGATTTCCTCTTCCCAGGCGGGCATTTCCGCCCTGGTGCGGCGGTAATATATCGTCACCGACGCCGCCCCGAGCCTGACAGCGCTTCTGGCAACGTCAATGGCCACATTCCCGCCCCCGATCACGGAAATGTGTCTGCCGGCGGCCACGCTCCCTTCAAGATTCAGGGTCCTCAGAAAATCCACTCCCTGAACCACCCCGTCGAGATCTTCCCCCTCTATATCCAGGGTCAATCCCCTGTGGGCCCCCATTGCCAGAAACACCGCATCATAACCGTTCTTGAGAAGATCATCCACTGTCTCCTCTCTCCCGATGGGGGAACCGGTCTTTATTTCAACGCCGAGATTGGTAATCACCTCGATCTCCCTGTCCAGTACATCTCTGGGGAGCCGGTGCTCCGGAATACCGACCCTCAGCATACCACCCGCCTGCGGCAGCGCCTCGTATATGGTGGATTCAATTCCCTTCCTGGCCAGGTGATAGGCCGCGGCCAGACCGGCGGGACCGGAGCCGGCAATGGCCACTTTCTTACCGGTTTTTTCCCGACATACGATTTCAACATCCCTGGGATCGAAACTGTCGGCAGCAAGCCGTTTCAACTCCCGGATCGCCACCGGTGCCTCCACTTCGCTCCGCCGGCAGACATCTTCACATCCATGCGGGCATATACGTCCCAGCACGCCGGGAAGCGGCAGCTGCTCCATTATCAGTTCAACCGCCTTCTCATACCGGCCTTCTTTCACCATCTGCACATATCCCTGGACGTTGAGACCGGCCGGGCAGGCAATCCTGCAGGGCGCCCTGTCTCCTTTTTCAACCGCATAGGCACTCGGCATGGCCTGGGGATAGAGTTTGAACGCCGCTTTCCTGTCGCCCAGCCCTTCGTCAAACGCGTTGGGCAGGTCCACCGGGCACACCTTGGCGCACTCCCCGCATGCGGTACACTTTTCAGTGTCTACGTACCGTGGCCGTTTCTTCACCTTTACCTGAAAATTGCCGACTTCACCTTCCACCTGCTCAATATCGGCCATGGTGAGAAGCTCGATATTGAGGTGCCGTCCCGCTTCCACCAGTTTGGGTGAAATAATGCACATGGAACAGTCGTTGGTGGGGAACGTCTTGTCCAGCTGGGCCATCACCCCGCCGATGGCGCTGTTGCTCTCCAGAAGATACACAAAATACCCGGAATCCGCGAGGTCAAGGGATGCCTGGATACCGGCGATACCGGCTCCCACTACCAGCACGGCGCCTTTCCTGTTTTCACTCATCACTGTCCTCCTTTTACAGCCCGACCCCGGCCAGATCCGGACCGAGATACGTTCGTTCATTCTCCCCGAGAATTCCCATGGCCAGACATAAAAGTGTCCAGAGGTGAACCACATGATAGCTGCCGCCGTAGTGAGCGCACATGTCCTCCAGCTGGGAATGACAGTTGTGGCAGGGGGCGATTACATAATCAGCGCCCGTGTTCATGATCTGGTCGAACTTGTATCTGCCGTATGCCCTCCTCTGATCGGTAAAACCGGCCTGCAAAGCACCACCGCCGCCGCCGCAGCAGAAATTGTTCAACTTCGAGGGGATCATCTCAACCACATTCTCTTCACCCACTGCTGTTTTCAAGACAAACCGCAAATCATCCACAATTCTGGTGGTACCGAGTTTCCGTGCAATATTGCACGGATCCTGTACCGTAAATTTTATGCCGAGATCCCGGTTCCAGTCCGAATTCACGTCCAGAAGCCCTTCCTTTATCCATTGGGCATACAGCTCAATGATGCTTTTAAATTCAAAGGAATGGGGAATATTGTATTTTCTCAATCCCTCCAGGATTGAAAAGTAGGAGTGCCCTCACTCGGTATTGACCACCATCCTGCATCCGAGATTGTTTTCAATATGGTACACAAACTCTTCCATTATGTACCGCCACCCCCCTTCATCCGCCAGAAACATACAGTAGTTCTCTCCGGCCCACATCACAGAGGGATATGTCCAGTCCGCCCCCACCAGATGCAGGATTTTCCAGAGCGGTCCGAGTTCATCAGGCTCGGTGACAGGCTCCCGGGAATTCTGATTCAACGCCATAAAAGCCCCTTTCCTGTCCACCGACACCTGTAAATCTTTGAAAAGCGGCTCCTCCTCCCGAATCTCTTCAGCCACGTCCTCTACGGTAAAGGTAAAGTCTTCCGTGGGCACCCCCATTGCATTTCCGGACCTGATGTGCTGATCACAGGACCCCCTGATCCCCTTGGGCCTTTTATCCCTCGGTATGGTGCCCCGGATACTGTAAATCATTTTGGGGATGTTGATTTCCATCGGACATGCATGCATACACCTGCCGCACATGGTACAGACCCACGGCCAGGAACTTTTCAGGATTTGTTCATCCATACCGAAAAGCAGCATTCTTAAAAATTTCCTCGGCTCCATATCCAGCTGCTCGGATGCGGGGCATCCCCCGGAACATGTGCCGCAGGTAAGGCAGAGATCGAAATTTGCATCCGCGACCTGGCCGAGGATCTGCTCCTTGAGTTCACATACCAGCTCGTCCGGCTGTATTGTATTGGCCATATCCTCTCCCTTCTTCATTTGCAAGGCAGAAAAGCATAAGATGTCACCTCAGTTTTGCCTCGTTGAGGTATCGTGCGAGCTTATCCTCTCCGCCGATTGTTATAATGTGCACCCCCTGACAGAGATCTTTCAGCCCTTTTACCGTATCGGCGAACAGCTCTATGCTCGCCCGGGTCTTGTCCGGTGCTTTTAACAGCTTGTTGATTGCCCAGTCAGGTACGAGCCCGGACTTGAAATGCCGGTTCAGGAATTTCCCCATACCCGCGGTCCTCAGTATCATGACCTCTGCAATAACAGGCACCTTGAACGGCTCCACCTGTTTGATGAATTTTTCAAACTGCTCAACGTCAAAAATCGGTGTCGTCAGAAAATACCCGGCACCCACGTTCATCATGTCCTCCATCTCTTCCATCCCCTGTTTCGGGACATGCCTGCCCCAGGGAGGTTCAACACCCGATCCCAGCAGGAAGTCCATCCGGGAGCCCAGGTCGCTGCCGTCCACACTCTGTCCCTTGCGCATATGCTCGAGAACGGAGGCGAGTTTCCCTGAATCCACATGGAAAAACATGGATTCCTGGAGACTGTCGCCTGAAATGCGGTAATCCTCGGTAAAAACCAGCAAATTTTCGACACCGGTCTCGTGGGCCTCGGACAGATCCTTCTGCAGCTGGTACCGGTTCTTGTCCCGGGTGGTGGTCTGATATATGGCATTGAACCGGTTCTTTCTGAGCAGATCACACGTCTTGATACTGTCGCCCACCACCCCTTCAAACTCCACTTCGGAAACGGATATACCGTCCACCCGGCCACGCACCTTCTGCAGGCTCTGGAGGAGTTCTTCAGGGTTATCATCCCCAAGCGGCGCCTGGATTTCACATGTGGCGACAAATCTTTTTTTTTCAAACGCTTCCTGTAAATTCATGATTTGCCCTCCTCTCGTTTTAATCCAAGCAGTTTGGCGACTTCTTCCTTCAGTTGTCCGAGGGGCAACGGTTTGGAAAAGCAGACATCGGCACCATACGTTTTCATCTGATTGAATTTTTCTTCATCGAGATAGGCAGACAGAACAATAATTTTGGTATCCCGGGTCTCTTTGTTGGACTTTATCTTCTTGCACACCTCAAACCCTTTTATATCCGGCATCATAATGTCCAGTATCAACAGATCGGGTTTAAAATGATTTACCTGAAGCCCCGCTTCAAACCCGTCAGATGCCGAAATCACCTCATAGTCGAACTCATCCTCTTCGAGTGCCTGCACGATCGATTCAACGATAATCAAATCATCGTCCACCACAAGAATTCTTTTGTTTTCGCTGCTTTCTTTTTCTTCGGGAATCGGCATGCCGTGCTCCCGCATAAAGGCCTCCAGATCCGCCTTTCTGACACGTCTGTGACCGCCCACCGTTTTATAGGCCTTGATATAGCCCGATTCGATCCAGTTGATAATCGTCTTTGGCGAGACATTACAGTGTTTGCTCGCCGTAAACATGGTCATAATATCATCCATAACACACCCCCTTTCCCGCCTTTAACTATTTTAGTTTTTACTGTTATTATAGTTTTTAACGGATGTCAAGTGGTTTTAAAAAAAATCAAATAAAAAGAATAGTTGTGAAATCCATCCTTTTGAATCGGCTTTTATAAAAATTCATTTATTATGACTATTATAGTTATTATAGTTATTATAAAATGTCAAGTCCTTTCTACAAAAAAAATTTAACTGATTTTTCAGATATTTTGAGACGTTTGTGCCGGAGTCGTTACCCGGAATGAAAACACCTGCCAAAAATTTCCACGACGGTCTGAAACTCGACGAAAAAAATATTCAGGTTTTTTTCAAAAGATATGCGCTGAAGGGAAAAAAGAAAACCGGCCTAATCGGCAAGCGGCAGGGAAATTCTAAACGTCGTTCCGTTTTCCGGCGTACTTGTCACTTTTATATCGCCGCCGCTTTCTTTTATAAAGCCGTAACACACGGAAAGTCCCAGCCCCACTCCCTTGACACTCTCTTTTTTGGTGGTGAAAAACGAATCGAAAATCTTTTCCAGGTGCTCCTCCTTGATCCCGCACCCTGTATCCGTAACCTTGATATACACCCACTTGTTCAGGACGCTTGTTTTAATCTCAAGTCTGCCCCCGTCCGGCATGGCATCCATTGCATTGGAAATCATGTTCAGAAAAACCTGCCGCAGCTGGTCTCTTGATGCGTAAACCGTGAGGGAACTTTCGGACAAAGAAGGATATATCTTGACACTGTTCTCCCTGAACTGCTTGTCGTACAGCAGCAGTATTTCATCAATCACGGTATTGACATCGATGTTCTCTTTCTCCTCCTCGTCGGGATTTGAAAAAGAGAGCATCTTTCTCAACATGTCCGCAAGCCTTTCAATTTCGGATATTGCCATATCCAGCAGTTTTCTTCGTTTGTTCTGCACCGACACCTCTGTTTTCATCAGCTCAAGGGTATTCATGATACCATAGAGAGGATTGTTCAGCTCGTGGGCGATCTGGGAAGTGAGCCTGCCCATGGCGGCGAGTTTTTCCGACTGAAGAAGCTGCTGCCTTGTCCGGCTGAGCTTTCTTTCCATTCGCAGCCGTTCACCGAGATCCACAAAAATCCCCACGGATGCGATTTCATTCCCCTCATCGTCGTATATGATGCTGGCGGAGAGGTTTCCCTCCACAGGCTCGCCGTCGCGCCTGTTCAGGGTGATGGGAAAAGATTTCAGCTTGCCTTTGCCTCCGTAGTGTTCGCTGCGCATCATTTTCATGACTTTCTGGGCAACGCCTTCGGCATAGATTTCTGTAATGTTCATCCTGCCGATAACGTCATCCGCTTTGTAGCCCAAAGTCTCTTCAGCCCCCTGGTTCCATATGATGACATCGCCGTTGAGGTCCGTGCCCATTATGGCATTGGGCGAACACACAATCGTCTTGTCAAGGAAATCATGGGCTTCTCTCATCTTGTCTTCCATTTTTTTCCGGACAGACTGATCCATTACAATGCCCTCGTAGCCGAGGACCTCACCTTTGGAATCGCACCGGAGGTGCCCCGTCAGCAGCACGTGGGCAATACTGCCGTCTTTCCTTTTCCACTCCATTTCATAATCCCGGACACTCCCTTCCCTCTCGATAATCTCCATATAGCGGTGCCGGTCCTTCGGCCTCAAATAGAGGTCGGTTTCCAGGTCCATGGCCATGAACGCTTCCTTGTCGTCATAACGAAGGATTCTTAAAAGGGCCGGATTGACATCAAGAAACCTGCCCCCCCGGGTGCTCTGGAAAACGCCGCACTCGACATTTTCGAACAGCCGCCTGTAGTCCTCTTTTGAGGACTCAAGCTTTGCCTCCTGCTCTTTTCTGCGGGTCATGTCCTTGTAAACGGAAAGTTTGGAGGTTGTGCCGTCCCGGTTGTGCACCGGAATTTCGATCACGTGAAATGTTTTGTCAAGCCAGGATATATAAACTTCGGCGGAGGTGGTGGCATCTTCCTTAAAGACCTTTTCATAGTTGCACCAGGGGCAGGGCGTTTCCCCCCGGGTGATTATCTCATAGCACTTTTTACCGGCCCCCTCCCCGAAAATCCTTTTCATTACACTGTTCATGTACTCCACAGTATAATCTTCCCGAATGATATATATACCGTCTTCCAGAGCTTCAAAAGCTTGGATCAATCTTGGCGTTGTCGTCTCTTCCATGGGGTTTCTCCCTGCCGAATGAATGATCGGAAACTGATCATTGTCATACACCTTTACCTGCACCTGAATCGAGCGTTTTAAATGCCACCCCATCTACTGCGCCAGATGATGTCCTCCATAAAGAACTGCAGAGGGCCTCTTTCCCGCATCTGCGGCAAACTTGAAAATCGCTCAACTCAAGTTATATTTGAGGATAAAACCCGTTGTCAAGTCAAATAGTGTGAGCCTCGAAGAAACCGGCTAAGGACATACGGAAGAACCCCTCCATGCCTGTAGTATGCAATCTCCATATCGGTGTCAAGTCTTGAGGTCACCTGAAACCGGATCATCTCCCCGCTCCGCTTGTATGCGCGGACCTCCAGGATACTGCCCGGCCTCATGTCCACAACGCCTTTGATTTCAAACAGCTCATTCCCTTCGATGCCCAGGGAGTCAGGGGTCTGGTTGCCCATGAATACAAGCGGGATCACCCCCATTCCCACGAGATTGCTGCGGTGGATCCGCTCGAAAGAAGAGGCGATGACCGCCTTCACACCGAGCAGCGACGTGCCCTTGGCGGCCCAGTCTCTGGAGGAACCGGTACCATACTCCTCTCCCGCCAGTACCACAAGGGGAACCCCTCTTTTTTTATATTCCTGGGCCGCGGTGTAAATAAACGTCTCCTCATTTTCGGGCAACACGATCGTATATCCTCCCGGTCCGTCAACAAGGCGGTTCCTGATGCGGATATTGGCAAAGGTACCCCGCATCATCACTTCGTGGTTTCCCCGTCTGGCGCCATAGGTGTTAAACGCCTCCTTCTCCACACCGCCTGCGCTCAAATAATCACCGGCCGGATACGCCGCCGGTATCTCTCCGGCCGGTGAAATATGATCCGTGGTGACGGAGTCCCCTACGGAAAGAAGCACACGGGCGCCTTTTATATCCCTGTTCGCCGCTGATACCGCCCCCGGATGAAACCGGTCGAAAAACGGGGGCCGTCTTATATACAGGGAGTTCTCGTCCCAGCTGTATGTCTGGCTTCCCAGGGTTTCCAGCCGCCGCCACAGGTCGTCTCCCCTGAAAATCCGGTCGTACTCCTGCTGAAAGAAATCGTTTTGCACATACTGCGCCACACAGGCGTCAATTTCCTCTGAATCCGGCCAAAGCTCTTCGTAAAAGACCGGCCTGCCGTGTTTCCCGATGCCGACGGGCTCCTTTGCAAAATCAATATCGATCCGGCCGGCCAGGGCAAACAGCACAACAAGTATGGGCGACATCAGATAGTTGCTTTTCACAAGCTGGTGGATTCTCGCTTCAAAATTGCGGTTTCCGGAAAGCACAGAGGCCACGTTCAAATCGCCTGACCGGATATCTTCGGCAGTTTCATCGTCAAGGGGGCCGCTGTTGCCGATACAGGTCATGCAGCCGAACCCGGTATTGTGAAACCCGATTGCCTCGAGACTGCCAAGAAGGTCGGCCGCCTCGAGGTAGTCAATCACCACTTTCGAACCCGGGGACAGGGACGTCTTGACATGAGACGGCACTTCGAGGCCCTTTGCCGCGGCATTTCTCGCCGCAATACCCGCGCCCATCATCAGGTGGGGATTGGAGGTGTTGGTGCACGAGGTAATAGCCGCAATCACGATACTGCCGTGCGTAAGGTTTCCATTTTCTTCCCTGTCACCCTTTTCGTCCCGCCCAGACGACCTGGCGCCGACATTGTCAAGGGCGATCCGGTCCTGGGGCCTCGAAGGCCCGGCAATGGAACGCACCACCTTTGAAAGGTCTATGTCAATCACCTTTGAATACCGGATATTTTCCCGGCCGGTTGCAAAAAACCCTGTCTCCCGGCAGTAAAATTCGACAAATGCCCCGGCCCGGTTGGTCCGGTCGAGATACGCAATGCTCTGGAAATCCACAGGGAAAAATCCCGAGGTGGCGCCGTATTCAGGAGACATGTTGGCAATTGTCGCCCGGTCGGGAAGGGAAAGGGCTTCAAGACCGGGACCGGTGAATTCCACGATTTTTTCCACCACCCCCTCGTTTCGCAGCACTTCAGTCACGGTGAGCACGATATCAGTGGCTTTGACCCCTTCTGCCGGCCTGCCGGTCAGTCTGACCTCGACGATTTCCGGCAGATTCATGTAGTAGGGCTGGCCGAGCATGACAGCTTCGGCTTCGATGCCCCCCACGCCCCAGCCGAGAATCCCGAGCGAATTAATCATCGTGGTATGGGAATCGGTCCCGATCAGGGTTTCGGGGCAGGCAATCCGCTCTCCCTCCCTTGACGTGACCGCCACCACATTCCCCAGAGACTCCAGATTCACCTGGTGACAGATACCGGAACCGGGCGGCACCACCCGCAGGTTGTCAAAGGAGCTCTGCGCCCACTTGAGAAGCCGGTAACGCTCCTCATTCCGCTCATACTCTTTTTCCACGTTCAGCCGGCAGGCGTCCCGCCGCCTGTAAAAATCCACCTGGACCGAATGGTCCACCACCAGGTCCACGGGGACCACCGGATTTATAACCCCTGGTGATCTGCCGGCAGCCGCCATTGCATCCCGCATGGCGGCCAGATCCACAATGGCGGGGACCCCGGTAAAATCCTGCATGAGAATCCGGGAGGGGAAAAAGGGCACCAGCACATTCGCTTGGTCGCTTTCTCCTGAATAGTAGGCGGCGCAAGATTCTATATGACGTTTTTCAACGTATCCGGAATCCAGGTGCCGCATCAGGTTCTCCAGTATCACCCGTGCGGCAAACGGCAGCGTCCCGATCCGGGCCATGCCCTGTCTTTCAAGTTCATAAAGATCGGCGGCTCTGTAAGTGTCATCCTTGAACGTCACCTCACGGGAAAAATCTGAAAACGGCATCGTAAACCTCAATTGTAAAAAAGTTGTTGAAATCCCAATGTAAAATAATGTAAAATCGTTACCATATAGCATATCGGCTGCAAGGTCAACTGAGATGCAGGCGGCGTCACGGGAAAGTTGTTCTGTTTCAATGGGCAGGTGGCGGGGGCATAGCCCCCGGTTTTGAAACAACCAATAAAGATGCCGGCCAAACCCGGCATAGAAAACACCCCGCCACCTGCCTGTCCAGAGTTGACCGGTAAAACAAATCGATCCGGGAGGGAACTTGCCGCGGAACAGAGAACGACACAACAAGTATATGGCAAAAATAACATTTCTCGTTGCATGCTGCCTGACAGTGTTTTTCCTGACGGGTTTCACCGTGCATGCAGAAGGTACGGACGGCACCAAGCGGGTGGCCTCACCCAACTGGGTTCATCCGGAAGCCAGAAAAACGTATGAGGGGTACCGGAAAAAGCGGAAAAAAAAAGAACGCGCCAAACTTTGGCAGTACTCCACAAACAGGCCCGCCGGCAACATCAGGGGCGGCGGCACCACCACCTACCAAAACTACAAGCCGTTTTACGAACCGAGACAGAAAAGGCGGCGGTAACCGCCGGCTATGCCTGCTCCTGCGTCCGCAGATCCTTGCGCAGTATTTTGCCCACGTTCGATTTGGGCAGCTCCTCCCTGAACGCCACCGCCACCGGCAGTTTATATTTGGCCAGTTTTTCGGCGCAGTAATCGATGATCTCTTTTTCAGTGACGGTCTCTCCCTGTTTTACCACCACAAACGCTTTCACGGCCTCCCCCCGTTTTTCGTGGGGGATCCCCACACAGCAGGCTTCCACAATTTTCGGGTGCTCGTACAGCACCTCGTCGATATCCCGCGGGTACACGTTGTAACCGCCGGATATGATCATGTCCTTTATCCGGTCCACGATATAAAAGTACCCCTCTTCATCCATCTTCGCGATATCACCGGTATGGAGCCACCCGTCACCCGTAAGGGTTTTCGCCGTCTCTTCGGGCCGGTTCAGGTACCCTTTCATGATCTGGGGACCGCGTATTACAAGCTCACCTGTCTCGCCCGCCGGCATGTCCGTATTCCCGTCATCGATATCCACGATCCGGCACTCGGTATCGGGAATGGGAAGGCCGATGCTGCCCTGTTTCCGCTGGCCGTAGAACGGATTGATATGGGTCACGGGTGTGGATTCCGTGAGCCCGTATCCCTCCACAATAATCGCGCCGGTTTTCTCCTGGAAGCTGTGAATCACCTCCAGGGGCAGGGGCGCGCTTCCCGAAAAACACCCCTTGATGGTGCTCAAATCCCTGCTTTCGATATCCGGGTGGTTCAGCATACCGATGTACAGGGTCGGGACAAGGGGCGCAAAGGTGACATTAAATTTGGTGATCGCCTCCAGAAGCGGCTCCGGCTGCGGTTTGGGGACCAGCACGTTCGCCCATCCCATGAATACGGCAAAATTCATGGAAACCGACATGCCGAACACATGAAAAAACGGCAGCGCCCCGAGCATCACCTCTTCGCCTCGCGCAAACTGCGGAAACCAGGCCCTGATCTGCTGCACCTGGAAACTCAGGTTTTTGTGGGTGAGCATCACCCCCTTTGAAACACCGGTGGTCCCACCTGTATACTGGTACATGGCCGTATCGGTCAACTCCAGCGGCACCTGCTCGTAATCGGGTTCGTACCGCTCCAGTATGTCCTTGAACCGGTAGAGGTTTTCCGCCGGTTTCACGTCGGCTGTCAGGTTTCGTTTTTTTGCCACCAGGGGAAACAGCAGCCCTTTGAAAAAAGGAAGAAAATCTCCCAGAGAGCTGTAGACAATGGTCTCTATGGACGTCTGATCTCTCAGATTCACCATCCGGTCCGCCAGCAGATCAAGCGTCACCAGGAATTTGGCGCCGGAATCATTGAACTGGTGGTCCAGCTCCTTGTCCGTATACAACGGATTGTTCATCACCACGACAGCGCCCACCCTGAGAATGGCGAAATAGGCCACCACACAGGGGATGGTGTTGGGAAGCAGAATCGCCACGCTGTCCCCCTTCCGGACCCCGAAATTTCTAAGAGCGGCTGAAAACCGGGCCACCATCTCATTGAGTTCCTGATACGTCAGGGTGTATCCCTGAAAGATCAACGCCGGCTTGTCCGGGAACTCCTTTGCGGTTCTGTCGAGGATCCGGGGCATGAGGATCTCCTCGTACTCGAGGGTCTTTGGCACCCCCTGTTCATAAAATCCGTGCCATATTTTTTCCGCATATCTGTTTTCCTGAGTCACCATACCTCCCTGCCAAATTAAATGTTTAGAAAAATAAATAAAATGCTAATCCTCTCGAGTCGAAAAGGAGAAAGTGCCGTCTGTCCCATCCCCCGGTCACTCGTGCGTGTCATACGACATGCCCCGGATCAGGGCCAGCGCATTCCGGCCCAGCACGTTGTGGTTGTACCCGCCTTCAAATACGGCGAAACATCCCCCGCTGTTGCGCACAGCGGCCGCCCTGACCGCCTTTCCGATGGTGTAGTAATCGTCGGTGGCCAGCCGGCCGCCCCAGTCCGCCATGTGGTTGTCAAAACCGGCCGAGATGCCGATTACATCCGAACGGCAGCCGTCCATGGCCGCTTTTACTTCCGCGATATAGGCCGCCCGGTCCATGGCATCCACGTTGTGAATTGTCACATAATCGCTGTCACCGAGAATATTGACCGTGCCGTCCCCGTAATGAAGGTCGATGTCGAGAATGTAGGCCGTATCGATTTTTCCGTCTGCCTTGAGATGTTCAACCGCTACCGCCATATTGTTGAAATAGCAGAATCCCCAGCTTGTGCCGGCTGACGCGTGGTGTCCCGGCGGACGGACCAGTGCGAAACAGGGTTCGGTCATCCCGATCTCGGCCGCCTGCACCGCACCGCCGGCCGCCAAAATGGAAATCGGATACAGTCCCGCATCCATGACATGCGTGATGTGCCGTTCCGTATGCACCGCCGCCACATATTCATGAACCGCGGGCTCTGCCTCCACGACCGTCACATGGGATTCGATTTCCCGGACAATCGATTCCATTCGGCCTTTCGCCGCCGCCGGATCGGACGTGTAAACCTGATAAAAATCGTTGTGAAATACCACTTTCATCACAGACCTCCTTTATCCATTGCCTTGCTTCATTTATACCACCGGCGGGCATGAAGATCAAACCGCTGTTCGGGCACAGTCAACTACCACCCGTGAAGCGCGGAAAATCGCCTGTTACCTCACCCAAACCGCCAGGCTCAAATACTTCCCGTCCTCTTCAAACATCAGCCGCTTGTCCGTCATCATTTTCAAGAACGGCCGCAGTTTTTCCGCGGTCAGCCCGGGAAAGTGGGTCAATATCTTTTTTTCGGACCGGTGACGCCGGCAGTACAGGTAAACCGACCGGGAAATACCGGTCAGGCGGTGAAGCACGGGATCTTCGCCCGGACGCCTCTCGCGTATGATCAAAAACGCTCCCCCGTCCCTGAAACTTAAAACCGGCAGGCTCGAAGGGGCTGAATGAAGCGCTTTATAGGATGTCTCCCACTGGCTGACCCGTTTTCTGACAGGCCGCCACAATTTTCGCTGGTATGTCAGGTCGCCCCGGTAGGCCCGGGTGGCAAACGGCACGGTCCGGCAAACATGGCGGGGGAACAGTCCGGCATAATGGGGATGGTTATAAACCGCCTTGATACCGAATCGGCGGGGATCCTCCGAAACCGGACTGCCGAGCCCCAGACTGAACGTCACCAGCTTCAGGGGCCGGTAAAAAGCGGCAAATTCGATATTTCTCAGGGTTTCGGCCACGTCGTCTTCATCACTGCCGGGAAAACAGAGGATCAGGTTGGAGCTGTTGGCTATCCCGAGCTCTTCACAGTTTTTCATGATTTCCAGGTTCCGGATCGCGGTGGCCCCCTTGTTGATCTTTTTCAGAAGGCCGGTGCTGAGGGCTTCTATACCGATCTGGACGCTGTTCAGACCGGCGGCCTTCATTACCGCCAGCGACTGCCGGGTTGTTGACGCCCTGACTTCGCAGAAAATCTCGAAATCTCTTTTGAGCCGGGTCATAGAGGCAAATGCCGCTGGTGTGGTCTTCACCGGGGGGGTGTTGTCCATCACCGCCACAGAGAGGGACTGGTGCTTGATAGTCAGGGTGTCGATTTCGGAAACGACGCGGTCGGGACGCTTTGACCGGTACCCTTCCCACTGGCGGTTGAGATTGCAGAAAGCACAGCCGGAAAACGATCCGGCGCCCCGGGGACGGGCACTCTGCCACCAGCATCCCCGGGATATTTCAACCGGCAGTGTCGGGAAGAAAGTGGCGGGGGCCCCCAGCGAGGCCAGCAGTTCAAAATAATCCGAGTAATCCGGCATCGGCAGGTCATCCATTGTCCCGAGCTGGCAGAAGGAAGCCGTCCCTGTTCGCTCCGGTGTCTGCCGGGTGACCACCCCGGGTGCGGCAGGGATTTCCCGGTTGTCCCCGCCTTCCCTGAAATACCGGATCAGGCCGGCCAGTGGCTTTTCACCTTCGCCGACAACGACCGCATCGATCCCGGGAAACACCTGCATCAACCCTTGCCCCGTCTCAAGCGAAAGGGTCGATCCCCCGGTGACAATGGCCGTATCCGGAGAGACCGCTTTAATCCGCCGGATCAGATAAAGCGAGGCAGTGAGCTGGCACAGGCATACGGAAAAGCCGACCAGCCGGAATTCTTTCCAGTTGACATCCCGGACGAACCGGTCTGAGATGTCCCTGACCCGGCCGGCAATGGTTTCCAGGTCCACGTCGGCCAGGGGCGATCCCCGGCCCTGCTTTTTTCGGTAGAGCTTTTCGATATCGGCAAGCCGTTCCGGATAGAGAAGGGCCGCGTAAACGGTCTCGGCAAGCCAGGTCTTTTTGGAAAGCGCCTGATACTGCCTGTATCCGATCCCGTCGGCCACCGACAGGTAAAAATGGTGGGCCGCCACGGTCAGATCGGGAAACACGTCCGCCAGATACGCCTTCAGGGTGCCCAGCTGGATCGACGGGCGGCTGAAAACAGGCCACGGGGCAGACACCAGCGCGATTCTGTCACATGCCATACCGGCACATCCCTTCTTTGATGACCCTGCCCCCCCGTGAATCCGTTCCAGTCAACGCCCGGAGATATGGGAACCTGCGTACTGCGATTTTACCCCGTCCCATTCGCCCTTTATTATTGAATACATTGCTGTTTGTCAAGACAAAACAGGCCCTGCCCGGGGCAACTGCATTCTTAACCGCCATTTTTGTTTTACTTTTGACCGGTTTTGCTTTATGAGGGGGCAGTATGAACTGGTCACCTTAACCCGGAAAAAAGGAAAATCGGTCGTATGAAATTCCAGAAAAAGCGTTTTTTAAAAAATTACTACAGCGTCAAACGATACGGCCTTCAGCAGGCCGTCATTACGTTCGGCTCCATCCTGACGGCATTCGGCTACACCCTTTTCCAGGTGCCTTTTGATATCACGGCCGGCGGGCTGAGCGGACTGGCCATTATCATCAACCATTTTACCGGGTGGTCTGAAGGGGTGCTGTTCTTTGTCATGAATATTCCCCTGGTGATTCTCGGTTACTTTCACCTGGGAAGATGGCGGTTTATCGCGTCCACCACCCTCTGCCTGATTGTTTTTTCGTTCTTTACCGATCTTTTTATCCGGTATCTGCCCGGCTGGATGGATCACTACCCCCTTACCGACAATATCCTGCTGGCGTCCCTTTATGCCGGCATCTGCTTCGGCATAGGCAACGGCATCATTTTCCGGGCCGGCGGCAGTTTTCCCGGCACCACCATACCGGGACGCATTATCCAGCAGAAAACCGGGTTCCCCTTGAGCCAGTCCTTCCTGTTCACCGATACGGCCATCATCTTTGCCGCCGGCCTGGTGTTCGGATGGGAGCTCGCCCTGCTGGCCATGATCAGCCTTTTTTTCAGCGGGCTTGCAGCGGATTACGTCCTCGAGGGGGTCAGCCAGGTGAGAACCGCCATGATCGTTACGGACAAACCCCGTGAACTCAACGACATGATCATGAAAACCCTGGGGCGGGGGGTGACGCACTGGGAGGTCACCGGCGGGTACACCGGCCGGCAGCATACCATGGTGTACTGCACCGTCTACCGGTCCCAGGTGATGAACCTCAAGTATATCGCAAGCCAGGTAGACCCGGACGCATTTATCGTAATCGGGGTGGCCCAGCAGGCCATCGGCGGCACCTCTTTCACCCGAATCAGAAAACCCGCCCACTCCCGCTGACATACGGCTGCTGTTCGTGGGCTGCCGGGAGTTTCAACCTGACAAAGTGCCGGGTATTTTTTAACCGGCAGGGGCGGCATTGCCCTCAGCCGTCCAGCACCTCCCGGATGAGTCCGGCCAGCTTCATCCCTGTGACCGGTTTCCGGACATATTTTCTGATCCCCATTTCTATGGCCTGCGCTTCAGAGAGCTTTTCACTGAAGCCTGTACAGAGAATCACCGGGATATCCCTGCGGATCTTGAGAAGTTCCGCAGCCAGTTCATCGCCCGTCATGTGCCGCATGGTCATATCGGTTACGACAAGGTCAAAGCGGGCGGGTTCCGCCCTGAATTCTTCGAGCGCCGCCAGCCCGTTTTCAGATTCAACCACCTCGTAACCGAAATTGGTCAGAAACCCGGCGGCGGCAAACCGGATATCCGGTTCATCATCCACGAACAGGATTGTTTCGTTCCCCGACGGGACCTGCGCCGTCTTCCCCGTTTTGTCACGGGCTCCCTCTCTTTCTTCGGCCACCGGCAGATACACGTGAAACCCGGTCCCTTCTCCGGGTGTGCTGAACACCTTCATATACCCGTGATGTTCGGCCACAATGGCATGCACAAGTGCCAGCCCCAGCCCCGTCCCCTTGTTGCGCACCTTGGTGGTGAAATAGGGCTCGAATATCTTCTCCTTTGTCTTTTCATCCATTCCACAGCCGGTATCACTGACGGTGAGTTCAATATAGCGGCCGTCAGGGGCATTGATCCCCTGCAGAATCTCAGAGTCAAGAGAGGTCACCTCGTCCAGTTTCACCGTCAGGGTTCCGCCTTTGTCTTCCATGGCATGGTAAGCGTTTGTGCAGAGATTCATCATCACCTGGTGCATCTGCGTCGGGTTTGCCAGAACCGCCGCGCGGGTATTGATTTTCTCGCGGATTTCAATCGTGGCCGGTATGGTGGACCGGAGAAGATTGAGCACTTCTTTTACGATCGCATGGAGGTGCAGAAACTGATTTTCATAATCGCTCTTCCGGCTGAACGTCAGGATCTGCTGAATCAGATCGGACGCCCGTTGTCCCGCCTTTACAATGTGATCGATATATTTTTTCGTCTTTTCCGGGTTCTCCGTGTGAAGCTGGGCAAGCTGGGCATACCCGAAAATCCCCGACAGGATATTGTTGAAATCATGGGCGATCCCGCCGGCCAGCGTACCGATGGCCTCCATCTTCTGGGAATGATACACATGGGATTCGAGCCGTTTGCGGTCCGATACGTCCCGGGCAATGCCCAGCACCACCTCCCTGCCCGCCAGTGCAAAAGGCGCAGTCCGAATCTCCGCCACAACCTGTTCACCGGTTTGACTGTAAAATGCAATCTCTTCCGGGCCGGTGACTTCCCGGCGCCGGTTTCTCTCAAAAAGTGCCGTCACTTTCGGCATTTCATCAGAAGAAAACAGATCCAGGCTGTCGAATGTCCGACCGATAAGCGATTCGCGGGCAATGCCCAGAAGCGATTCCAGGGCATAGTTGCCGTCCAGTATCTGTCCGTCAAGATCGTAAACATAAATGGCATCCGGTGCCATTTCAAAAAGATCCCGAAACTGTTTTTCGCTCTGCACGCGTTTGGCCTCAGCCGCCGCCCGCTGAGACACCTCCCTTGAAAGCTCCTCGTTGGCCGCTTTGAGTTCCCCGGCCTGCCGCCTGATGGTGTGTAACGAATTTATCAGGCGGGACTGAAGCGTGCCGGCACTCACCACCAGCGTTACCGACAGCAGG
>CAYZHB010000028.1:24214-29287 GCA_964478245.1 uncultured Desulfobacterales bacterium
CCGCCGTGGCCCATGAAGCGAAACTGTCCGCCGTGACGGGCATTTCCGAAGTGAGGGGCAGCAGACCGGCGACAAAGAATACACCAATCCCGATCATCGTCACCAGGGATACGGCGGCGGCGGCAGCACCGCCCCGGATTCCCAGCAGCACTGTCCCCAGGACTGAAATCGCCAGGAAAAGCTCGATCCCGGCCCCGGCAAAAGAAAAACAGACAAGGTTATAAGATGAGACCAGGTATAGCGACCCGAGCAGTATGCAGACGCAGGCAATGAACGGCAGCCGGTTGAACACCAGTGCCGCGGCCGCGACGGTCAGGTACAGCAGCCCGTACAGGACCACGCCGGCGATCTGGCCCAGCCTGATCGCTTCGAGACTGGCGATCACAAGGGCGGGCAATCCCAGTACGGCCGACACCACCAGCATTCCCCGCAACAGCCGGCGGCGTACGGCGGCAATGTCCTCCTCCGGCTGCGGTTTTTCCGGAGAGCCTGTTCTAAGGGGTAACACGGTTCACACGTTCCTTTTCGCGCATAAAATACAAAAAGCCGGGAACAAAATGTCTGTAAACCAAATACAGGAGTTTGCACGAAAATGCAACCAGGGGACGGATGCCCACCCGGTGAATTTATTGGTTGTTTTCAAAACCGGGGGCTATGCCCCCGGTTACAACCGTCAACGGTTGAAACACTGACGTGTCTTTGTTCTTCCGGCCTACGGCGGGGCGAAACACAATATCATGCATGCCGATAAAAACTGTTTGCATTTTGTATTTTCATCCTGTAGGATGGCCCCCAAATACCCGGAATTATGTAATTTCAACGCGTTGCAATGATTGGTCACTCAGCAGCCCGGCATGTAAAGAAAAAAATTCAGAGGATATCTTATGGCGGACAACGCTACCGGTGAGAAGGAGCGGCTGCGGGCCAGCGAAGAACAGCTGCGGTCGCTCGTGGCGGATGCCGCCAATTTCTGCGTCTATCGCCTGATGCCGGACGCGTCGAATCCGCATAAACTCCGGGTAGCCTTTGCAAGCCCGTCTGTCAAGGACATCATGGGCACGTCTTCGCCGATGGCATTTGAAACCTGGTTTGACAACATTCACCCGAACGACAGGGACCGGGTGATCCGGGCCAATCTGGACACATTCAACACCCTCAGATTTGACGAGGAGTTCCGGACATACAACCCGAATACGGTATCATGGCAGTGGGTGCGTGTCCTGGCAACCGGCGTGCTGGACAAAAACAACCGGCTTGAGTCCGTGAACGGCATCCTGGTGGACGTGACCGACAAGTACCGCCTTCACGAGAAACTGCTCAAGAACCAGGCCCACCTGCAGTCGCTCATGGACAGTACGTCCGGTTTCGTGATCTACCGCATGGCGGTTGACGAACAGACACCCTACCATCTGCATATGACCGCTGTCAGTCCCTCTGTAAAGGAGATACTCGGTGTCCCGCCGGAAAAATTTACCGCGAAATCCTACTATGACAACATCCATCCGGATGATGTCGCCGGAGTGATGGCCGCCCACGAAACGGCATTTCAAACCGGGAAATTTGAACAGGTGGCCCGGGTCTATAACCCTGAAAAAGGCGACCATGTCTGGATTCACGCGATTTCCACCGCCGTGAAAAACAGACAGGAGCAAATGACAAATGTGAACGGCATTTTCATCGATGTCACAGAAAAGCAGAACGCCTTCCGGGAACTGGAAAAAGTGAACGCCGCCCTGAGCGTTCTTATTGAAAGAAGAGACCGCGTCACCTTACGCCAAGAGGAGCGGATCAAAAAAAATATCGAAGAGGGGATCCGCCCGGAAATCGAAAAACTCAAAACCGGGGGCCTCTCCCCGCGCCAGGCCCGTCTCGTGGAGATGATTGAAGAAGGCCTGAAGGAGATCACCTCGGATTTCCTGTTGGACCTGTCGCTTGAGCATACCGACCTGACCCCCTCGGAACTGAAAGTGGCCCGTTATATAAAACAGGGCAGAAGCTCCAAAGAGATTGCCGACTGCCTTTACATCGCCATCAAGACAGTGAAGAATCACCGGATGAAGATCCGTAAAAAACTGGGCATTGTCGGCAAAGGGGTCCGCCTTTACAGCCACCTGTCCTCACTCAAATAGCAGACAGCCCTGCCCCCGCCCCTTCTTTCTCTAAGGGCCTATTTTCCATAGGCCTTTTCTGGTAATTAAATGAGCCTTGATCCATTCCCGGAAAACCGATAGGCAGAAAAGGCAGGAAAAGTCCACGGATCCGGCGGCGCCGCGGGCACCTCCATTTTCCTCCGTGAGGCGGAGCAACGCAATCTTTTCATCGCTCCGCCTCAAAAAACCGGCGGTTTGGCTGTTGTGAAACCGCCACCAATTGAAAGGTTGATGGACACTTTGACCATGGCGGATGCACGGCTAATTTGTTCTATGCCATGGGCAGGTGGCGGGGAACTTCCTCTGCCTCAGTCTCGCAGCCCGTCCAGGGCTGCTCCGAGGTGACCGACATCATAAAATCATCCATGATTTTAAAAAAGATGCCGGTCAAACCCGGCATAGAAAACACCCCGCCACCTGCCTGTCCAAAGGTGACCCGTAGGACAAATTAGCCGTGATGGCGGATGCTTGTTCACTTGAAAAGGAGAGCGGTGTTACTGAGAAATTATTACCCTACCGGAAAGGACCCTGTTTTTGAAAAAAGCTGACCTGATCCAAAAGGTGACAAACGAGACGACATTAACCAAAAAAGAGGCCAAAGCCGTTGTGGCGCTCTTTTTTTCCGAAATTGCCGATGCCCTTATCAATGGGGATCGGGTTGAAATACGGGGGCTTTGTTCTTTCTGCGTGAGGGACTATGACGGTCATACGGGACGGAATCCCAAAACCGGTGAAACCGTCCGGGTTCCCCCCAAGAAACTCCCCCATTTTAAAGCGGGTAAAGAGTTGAGAGCGCGGGTTGACTACAGGAAAAACTGAAATACAGGAGCGGACTGCCATGCTGTTTTCCAGAGGAACCCCTTTATGGGCGGACTTAAGCGCCTTTTTCGTCGATATTGATCTGCTGCTTTTGTACCTGAAAAGCTGGGGATTCACCGGATATGTGAAGGTGATGTCGGAGTTGGAAAATTACCTTATTCTGATCGATGAAGGGGACGTGGTTGCCGGCGCCCAGAAAGATGTGGCCTCCGGCAGGAGTTTCGGCAAACCGGTGAATGACATCATTGCGTTTGCACGGGACAACAAAGAGATCAAACTCACGGTATCGCGGCTTTTAAGCGGAACCGTGGACGTCTTCAGCAACCTGTACTCTGAAAACTGCAAACTGGTCCGGAAGGACCTTTACTCTGATTTTGCAAAAATCGGCAAGCTCTTTGCAAAGCTGCAGCAGGACAGATTCAACGGGTACGTACTGGTCGATTTTCTCAACGAAGACAAACAGGGTATCATCATGTTAAACAGCGGCCGGATAAGTGCGGTTGCCTCGGACAAACTCCAGTTGAACCGGGACGACTCGGAACTGCTCAAAATAAAGTCGGCCACTGTCCTGATTGCGGAAGCCCAGAAAAGCCAGGCGGTATTTAATGTCTACAAAGTGCCGGCCGGCCTGTAAAACCTAAAAAAGGGCCAGCGCCGAACGCTGAAACCCTTGTTATTCCTGGTAGCGGGGCAAGGATTCGAACCAAGGACCTTCGGGTTATGAGCCCGAAACAGGCATTTTACCCGGAAATACCAGAAGATACTAAAACCCCTTGACACAAGCCTTTTTCCCATTATATAAAATTTATAGTCATACTTCAAAATACTCAATTATCTGGTTTGGAGGTTGGAAATAGGGTTGGAAAAATTTTCAAGGGGGATCACATGGGCAAGAGAATTAAGACAAACAAAACCGGCGTTTTTTACCGGATCTCAAAACGGGTTGGTGGACCTGGTGAGGAAAAAGTCTATTATGTGGCTTACAGGAAAAACGGCAAGCTGATAGAGGCAAAAGCCGGGCGTCAATACGCGGATGCCGTGACTCCGGCAAAGGCTGCCCTTTACCGGGCGGCATTAATCGAGGGCCGAGAGCAGACGCCACAGGAGAGACGAGAGGCCGACAAAGCGAAAGAGCGGGCCGAGAAAAACAAGTGGACCATAGCGCGGCTGTGGGAAGCATACAAAAAGAACAAAACGACATTTAAAGGGATCGTCACGGACCAGAACCGATTTGACCTTTATTTGTCCGAACCCTTCGGAAAAAAAGAACCGGCTGACCTGCTGTCCCTGGACGTGGACCGGCTACGGATTAATATGCTGAAGAGAAAAAAGCCCGCCACCGTTCGGAACACCCTGGAACTGCTGCGGCGAATTGTAAATTTCGGCGTGAATAAAAGGTTGTGCGAACCCCTGAGGTTTAGAATCGAATTGCCACGGGTGAACAATATCAAGACCGAGGATTTGAGCCCGGACAAACTGGCGGATCTGCTGGCGGCAATAGATGGGGACCCCCACCCCCAGGCCGGGCCAATGATGTTGACAGCGCTTTTCACCGGTATGCGCCGGGGCGAGCTATTCCGGCTGCAATGGCAAGATGTGGATTTTGAGCGCGGATTTATTCATATCAGGGACCCCAAAGGCGGATCAGACGAGAAAATCCCTCTGAACAATGCCGCCCGGGACCTGCTGCGAAATCACCCCAGGACCCCAAGCCCGTTTGTTTTTCCAGGACGCGGGGGAAAGCAGCGGACAGACATCGCAAAGCCTGTGCGGCGGATATGCAAAGCGGCCGGACTGCCCAAAGACTTCAGACCCCTGCACGGGCTACGGCACGTTTACGCCTCCATGCTGGCGAGTAGTGGCAAGGTTGACATGTATGTACTGCAACGGCTGTTGACCCACAAAAGCCCGGTGATGACGATGAGATATGCCCACCTTCGGGACCAGGCATTGAAAGACGGCGCGGGCCAGGTGGATGAAATATTCAAAAAACAGGCTTAGGGCCGGAAGGCGGCCAGCGATGGATAAAAAGTAACATCTCAAAAAATTATGGTATTTGAACAAATTTTTCTGGACAAGTCAGCCACATTATGGTATCACATAA
>CAYZHB010000029.1:0-29090 GCA_964478245.1 uncultured Desulfobacterales bacterium
TCAATCGTTGACGGTTGTAACCGGGGCATAGCCCCCGGTTTGAAAACAACTAATCAGCACCCGGGATCCCATGAATTACAAAATTATCATTGAATACGACGGATCACCCTATCACGGCTGGCAGGTGCAGAACGACAGAAAAACGGTCCAGGCGGAACTAGAGCGCGCGCTTTCGAAAGTCCTGAACCAGGCCGTCAAGGTGATCGGATCGGGCAGAACCGACGCCGGTGTTCACGCCATGGGCCAGGCAGCCAATTTCCATGCCGATACCCGCCTTGCCTGCGATGCCGTAAAAAAAGGGGCCAACAGTCTTATGAAAGGGCCGGTGATTATCAGGGAACTGACACGGGCGGATGAAAACTTTCACGCCCGGTATGACGCCGTGAGCAAAGAATACCACTATTACATCTTAAACAGGGACCCCCCCTGCGCCATCGGCCGGAACTATGTATGGCATGTCAGAAATACGCTCGATATCACCCGTATGCAGAAGTGCTGTGACCTGATTGTGGGGAAACACGATTTCAAGTCGTTCGAGGGGACGGGAAGTCCCCGCTCCACCACGGTGCGGCAGATGTTTTCCGCCACGGTCCGTATAAAAGAAAATGCAGCGGACACCATCGTCTTCCAGTTCCGTGCAGACGGCTTTTTACGGTTCATGGTGCGAAACCTGGTCGGGACCCTGGTGCTTGCCGGCCTTTCCAAAATAGACCTGAAGGAATTTAAAACGATCCTGGCGGCAAAACAGAGAAAAAACGCCGGCCCGACCGCCCCGGCGCACGGCCTGTTCCTGATGAGGGTGGATTACGGCGGGCCGCCCGGCCGGACATAAGCGTTCAATACAGCCGAAACCGCCGCCGGACCTGACAAGGGCATGGGTAAACCACCTATAATTCGGAAGCTTTCCGGTTTACTCCCGGATTTCATACTCCGGGATCTTTTTTCCGCCGGCCGGATGGTTCTCTGTCCGGTATATTTTCATATCAGGCCCGAATTCATAATCCGGTTCCTCTGCACCGCCCAGTTCATGATAACCGGTGCGGTAAAATTTCCCGTTCTCCCGGAAAGTGTAGTCCGGATATTGGGACCACCCCCGGGGATGAAAAACGGTTCGGTACAAGTTGCCGTCTTCTAACAGGTAAACCGGGTAGTCAGCTGTGTCCGCCTTTTGGTTATCAGACAGTTTGAAAAGTTTCATCAGATGATACGTCATTTTAAATCCTCCTTTTTGATGGGGTCCAATACAAAAAGCAAAACCCGGATCGATTGTCACAATCGACCCGGGTTATCCCTTTGCTTCGCCGAGGCTCTCCATTCACCCCTGTATCCGCGCAGGCGATGAGTGTTTGTATTCAGGCAGGTCTTCTGACTCTGGGTTCCTCCTAATCACTGCGCCTTCCCGCCGGTTTATCAACCGGCAGTGGCGTGCTGCAGCTTTCGTCCCCAACACAGCGGCGGGCCCGTTCCGGACTTTCAACCGGATTCCCTTTCAGCCGACAATTCGGCACCTGAATATACGTTACTTCATATCCCGGTATTGTCCCTCTGTCAAGACCCAAAGGGAACAAAGTTATGTCGGTTTATGTTTCCCGTTCTCCGGGTGTGAACGGATGAACGGATGCCCTGGGGCCTTCTCGGACAACCATTTTCTGCACGTATTCGTTGTAGTACTTGATCACATCGCGTCTGTACAGCAGACCGAGCAGGACGCCCCTGTCATCCGCCTGGACCACGGGAAGCGCATCAATGTTCTTCTGGGTCAGCTTCGTCAGCACGGTATTGAGGTCTTCCCCGGGGGTGGTCGTGATGATATCGGATACCATGATATCTCTCATGACCACCAAGTCTTCCAGGTGAGTGGTAAAGATAACCTCCCGGATGTCGGTCGAGGAAAATATGCCGAGAAACCGTTTGTCTTTGTTTAAAACAGGGAAATAGTGCTGCTTTGTCTTTGAAAAAAACGTCTTGAACTCACTGAAAGGCATTTCCTCGTTCACACACTTCACTTTCTTGACGAGATCCATCAAATCCTTCACCTTGATACTCTGGAGGATATCCATCATGAATTCCCCTGCATGCGCCGGGGAAACGGCCCGGTTCTTGACCTGTTTTTCGTATATGGTCGATTTGCCGGACAGCAGATGACAAAGGGAACAGACAAGCAGGCTGGGAAGCAGCAGATGATAGGAGTTGGTCATCTCGCTCACGAAAATGATGGTGGAAATCGGCGTATTGGAGGCTGCCGTAAAAAAACCGGCCATGCCCACAATAACAAAAGTGCCGGGATTCACGACAACCCCGGGCAGGATATTGTGAAAAATCTTGCCCACGACACCGCCCATTGCCCCGCCGATGACGACGGAAGGGCCGAAAACACCGCCGCTGCCGCCTGAGCCTATCGTAAAAGAGGTGGTAATGATTTTACCCACGGCCAGGAACAGGAGAACGGAGATGGAAAGTTCGTTGAAAATGGCCTTCTGGGCATAGCCGTAACCGAAGGCAAGGGTGTAGGGGAGGAAAAATCCGACCACCCCGGTGAGCAAACCGCCGATAGCCGGTTTGATGTGATTGGGGATATCGAACGACCTGAAAATATCCGTCACCTTGTAAAAACATTTTACGTAAAAAGAGCTGGTGGCAACCAGGACAAAGGCCAGCACAATATACGGTCCCAGCTCGAACGGATTTTCAAAACCAAAATGCGACGGTGATTCAAAAAGCGACCCCCACCCGAATATCAGGCTGAAAATACAGTAGGCCACAACAGAAGAAATGCCGGCCGGGAGAATGACTTCGGATTCAAACTCGGGATCCCTGTACAGAACCTCCGCCGCAAAAAGGGCCCCTGCCAGCGGCGCTCTGAAAATACTGCCGACACCGGCCCCCACACCGGCCGCCATCATAATCCGGCGCTCCCGGTCGGAAAGCTTCAGTCTGGTCGCAAGGAAAGAACCGAAACCCGCTCCAATCTGTGCGATCGGCCCTTCTCTCCCGCCTGATCCGCCCGTGGTCAGGGTAATGGCCGACGCAATTGTCTTGATAAACGGTATCCGGCCTCTTATGAAGCCACCCTTGGTGTGATAGGCTTCGATGGCGGCGTCGGTTCCGTGCCCTTCCGCTTCCGGTGCGAACGTATATACCAGCCAGCCGCTGACAATACCGCCCAGTGCCGGTAAAAAAAGAAGGACCCATCTGTTGAAAGGGGTATTGGTGGATTCGAGAAGATGATGCTCACCGGCAGGCAGCCCGGGCCTGTATCCGGCCATGGTATCCAGGAAATAATGCATTCCCAGTTCACAGAGAAGATGAAAAACAACCGATCCGAAAGCCGCAATAACGCCGATTAAAACAAAGTTTAAAATCCATCTGCCGGTTACTTTTATATCAAGGGCATTTACCCTGTTCTTGATGTTAATCATTTCCTCTTTTGGGCTCTAAGATCATTGACACCTTTCAGGATCGTATCAAAAAGCGGTTTGATCTCCTCTTGTTCAATACAGGAGAATGCGATGCGCAAATTTGTTTCTCCCAATGAAATAAGCCCGGTTCCATAGGCGTCAAGCAGATGGCATCTCAGCTCTTCGGCGTTCACGTCCCTGAGGCGCAGGCACATGAAATACCCGGAATTGAACGGATATACATCCCAGGCCTCCCGGTAGGCGGAATCCCTGAGCACCTCTTTTATGGTCTGCGCCCGTTGCTTGAGAAGCGTGTATTTTGCCGCTTTCTCCTTTTGATAGGTTTCATGACTCAGGGATTTTAAAAGCAGGGCCTGGCTCAGGTTGGACGCATTGGAAATGTTGCCCCGGATGCAGCCGGCTGTTTTCTTCTCAAGGGCATCGCAGACCTTGCCGTTGTCTTTGCCGACGGATATGCCATAGGTGACAAAACCGGTTCTGAACCCCCATACGTAATCTTCCTTTGTGGCCCCGTCAAGTTTCACTGCCACCATTCTCTCATGCGAACCGGCCAGGAGAGAAAAGAGCGATTCTTTCATTGTGTCCGCTTCATAAAACAGGCCGAAATAGGCATCGTCGAATGCGGCAACGACATTCGTCCCGCTTTCGGCAGCCGACGTGAGTATGCCGGCAACCCGGCGCGCTTCGTCTGATGAAAGGGCGTACCCGCTGGGATTGTGGGGGAAATTCAAAACAACGATCACTTTACCGGCGGATTCGGTTTCTCTTCTCACTGCCTCTTCAAATGCCGGCACATTATAAGCGGAAAGACTGTCATCAAACGTTTTGTACTGTTTGATGCTTGCCCCCCTCCGGACGGCCAGTGTCATATTGTAGTTGCCCCACATCATGTCCGGCATAAGGACCGTGTCTCCGGGATCAATCCACATGTCGGCAAAAACACTGATGGCATGGGTAATGCCGGATGTCACAATCGGAAGAGAAACCGCTTCCCCCTTGAGAGAGGGATTCTTTCGGAAGATCTCCTGCCGCCACTTTTCCCGCAGTTTTTTAACCCCGAAGGAAGGGGCGTACGGGAGGTATTCATCCGGGTTAAGGCCGGTGACAAGGGATGTCACGGCGGACAGCCCCATCACGCTCCCTTTCTCCTTTGCAATACCGATGGTGGCATTGGTTCGGTAGGCTTTTTCTTTGGCTTCAGCGCTCTGGCTCAGTATCCCTTTCGGGAAAAAAAGCGCCTTTCCCATCCCGGACAACATGTCAAAGATACGGGGATTGGAATACCGAAGCGTTTCGTTCAGTTCCCGGGCTATACTGTTAAGCTCGTTCATTTTCTCATATTTCTCTTGGTTTAAAGCGGTTTGAAAAAATATGATAAATATTTACAGTATGGCAAAGGGATTGGTCAAGCTTTATTTTGTTTCAGTGTTTCAATGGCTGCGGCTGCAACCGGGGGCTGCCCGCCCCCGGTTGAAAAACCGATCAACTGAGAAACCGCGGGGAAAAAAAGCAAGTCAACGACCACCCGCGAAGCGGGTGGCTTGGCGTTCCGGTTAAACCAATGGTTATTTTCTTTTAGCGGCCGCTTTTTTGGATGCCTTGATGGGATTTATTTTCTTGTTGTTTGAACCGGCAGCCTCTTTCACATGGGTGGCAAGATTGCATTTGCCGCTTTTCCACCTGATTGCCGGCTCAGGCGATGCTGCACAGTACTGGCCCACTGCATACTCTTTCACTTTGCTGCAGCCGCTGCATGCTTCGATAACGGGTTTACAGCTTCCGCCGTTGTATTTGCACCCCTCGGCGGTCATGAACACACACTCTTCACCTTCCTTTACTGTTGTACAAATCATGATGGGAACCTCCTTTGTCTGGAAAAAATGAGGGAACCTTGCGAGTTCCCTGAATTGTATCATTAAGCACTTTATACGCCTGCTGTCTGTTCAGCGGATATATAAAATTGCAACGGCTTATAACAGGATCTGTTTTTAAAGTCAATGATTATATGGCCTTCTGTCAAAAAAATCATTTTGTTTCTATTAAAAGAAACATTTTTATTGACAAATGCAACCGGTTCATTTAAGTTCTCATAAAAACGAAAGGATAACAGGTTGATGAAAACCCGAAACGCATGTGCAGCGACAACTGACTTCCGGTACTGGCGATGGAGCTGGCGGTTTTCCGGTCTGCCGCTGTCCCGCAATTTCACTTGATAACAGTTTTTCAATAAAGACCCCGGCAAAACAAGATTTCCGCGGTCTTTCGTTTTTGAACGTAAGCAGGTCACCGGCCACCACCGGGCGGGTGGCGTTAAAACAACCGATAAAACGTGCAGGCTTTTACCGTATATGAAGAAAGTCAACTAGCACCCGCAAAGCGGGTGGCTTGGCGTGTATGCATTCGCATCTCTTCGAGCCCGGCGCAGAGGCCGGAATGACGAAACACGCGAGTGTTTCAATCGTTGACGGTTGGTACCGGGGGGCACAGCCCCCCGGTTTGAAAACAACCAAACAATAAAATTTTAACCCTGTTAAAGGAAAATGCCCATGATCCTGAAAAAATTCCCGGCAAAAGAAACATTCCGTGAGCTTGCCGGCAGTTACAACATCATTCCGGTCTGTGCCGAGGTGCTTGCGGATACGGAAACACCGGTATCGGTACTTCAGAAATTTTACGACAAAGACCGGCCGGTCTTCCTTCTGGAAAGTGTCGAAGGGGGAGAACGATGGGCAAGATACAGCTTTCTGGGGATATCGGCCCACCGGGAAATCAAAATATTCGAACGGGAAGTCGAAATCATCTCCGCCGCAGAGACGCAGAAAACAATCCACCACGGCGAACCCCTGAAAGTGATCAGCCGTATAATGGCCCCCTACAACCCGGCCCAGTTTGAAGAACTGCCGAGGTTCTGGAGCGGTCTGACCGGCTACATCACCTATGAAATGGTGGGTTTTTTTGAAAAAATTCCCGTAAAACTTCCTGATGATACGCCCTATGCCCACTTCATCATCCCGGAGCAGATGATTGTCTTTGACAACATGAAACACACCCTCACCTGTCTGAACATCTGCTATCTTGACGGAAAAAGGGAAGCGGCGGTGGAATTTGAAAACGCGCTGTCCGGTCTTGACCGGATGATCGACACCATCGGGCAGCCCGTTTATCAAAAAGACGGCCCGTCTCCGAAAGCATCGCCACTCAGATCGGAAACGGATCCGGAAACGTATAAAAACGGCGTGAACAAGATAAAACAGCACATTATAGACGGAGATATCATCCAGGCCGTATACTCCCAGCCGTTTACATGCACAAGCCGGGCCGATCCGGTTATGATCTACAGGGGACAGCGACACGTCAATCCATCGCCCTACATGTTTTTCATGAACTTTTCGGATTTTGCCATCGCCGGCTCCTCTCCGGAAACAATGGTCAGGCTGGAGAATTTCACCGCCACGCTCCGTCCCATTGCCGGTACCCGGCCGCGGGGGAAAACCGAACAGGAAGACAGGGAACTGGCGGATGAACTGCTCACCGATGAAAAGGAACGGGCCGAGCACCTCATGCTGGTGGACCTGGCCAGGAACGACCTGGGGCGGGTGGCCAAGGCCGGTACGGTACAGGTGACGGATACCATGTTCATCGAACGGTACTCCCACGTGATGCATCTGGTTTCCAACATCACCTGTGACATGCAGAGGGGAATGACCGTTTTCGATTTGTTAAAAGCGGTATTTCCTGCCGGGACCCTTTCCGGCGCCCCGAAAATAAGGGCCATGGAAATAATCGCCGAACTGGAACACGCCCCCCGGAAAGTGTACGGCGGGGCTGCCGGCTATATCTCTTTTTCAGGCAACATGGACATGGCCATCACCATCCGCACGGCCGTTATTGAAAAGGGAAAAGTCACGGTCCAGGCCGGTGCCGGCATAGTGGCCGATTCAGACCCAGCCAGGGAACTCGAGGAGTGCATAAACAAGGCAAAGAGTGTTGATGCCGCTTTACAGCTTGCCGCAGGGCAAAAGGAGAAAAACAATGTTAACAGCGGTCATTGACAACTATGATTCCTTCACCTTCAACCTTGTCCACTACATACTGCAGACCGGTTCCCGGGTAGCGGTTTTCCGGAACGATCAGACCAGCATCGAACGTCTTCAACAGCTCGCCCCGGATCGGATCGTGATCTCTCCCGGTCCCGGCAGGCCAGAAGACGCCGGCATTTCCGAAAAAGTGGTCAGAACGTTTTCAGGGCGTATTCCCATTCTCGGCGTCTGCCTGGGCCATCAGGTGATTGCCACGAGTTTCGGCGGCACCGTAATACACGCCAAAAAAATCATGCACGGGAAAACCTCCGTAATCACATCAAATGAACAGTTCATCTTTAAAGGGCTGAAAAAACCGTTTTCCGGTATGCGCTATCACTCCCTCGCGGTCTGCAGGGACACCCTGCCCGGCTGTCTGACGGTCACGGCACAGACAGAAGACGGAGAGATTATGGGGCTCAGGCACACCGAGCACCCCACGCAGGGCGTCCAGTTCCATCCGGAATCCTTTATGACAACGGTGGGAAAACGCCTGATCAGAAACTTTATAAAAGGAGAATAAAATGGGGTTTACAGCCAACCTGAACAAAATCATCCGGCGGGAGAACCTGGACCAGGAACGCATGGCCGCCATGCTGGGGGAGATTTTTTCGGGCCGGATAACCGAGGCCCAGACAGGGGCGTTTATGGCGGCCCTTGCCACAAAAGGCGAGACCTTTGAAGAGCTGGCCGGTGCCGCCGGGGCCATGCGGAGAAAAGCCGAAAGGATCCAGACAAATGCCGGCACAGTGGTGGATACCTGCGGAACGGGCGGAGATGCCGCCGGCACCTTCAATATATCGACCACCACGGCGTTCGTCGTGGCGGGTTGCGGGATTACAGTGGCCAAACACGGCAACAGGAGTATATCAAGCCGGTGCGGAAGTGCGGATGTGCTGGAACAGCTCGGCGTGGAAATCGACACCGATCCCGAAATCGCTGAAGAGGCGGTGAATGAAATCGGTATCGGTTTCCTGTTCGCCCCGCGGTTTCACGGCTCCATGAAGCATGCGGCAAAAGCCCGGAAAGATGCCGGTATCCGGAGCATATTCAACATGCTGGGCCCCCTGACCAACCCGGCGGCGGCGCGGCACCAGCTGATCGGGGTATACGCCCCGGAACTGACCGAACTTTTCGCCAGGACCCTGAAACTTCTCGGTGCCAGAAGGGCTTTTGTCGTACACGGGCATGACGGTCTGGACGAAATCACCACCACCGCCCCCACCCGGATAACCGAACTGAACGACGGTCTGATCACCTCGTGGGATCTGGATCCTCTGAAATATTTTCCAAACTATGCCGCCCCTGCCGAAATCAAGGGAGGAGACCCGGAAACAAATGCCCGGATCACCAGAGCGGTACTGGAAGGCAGCCGGGACCCCAGAAGGGATATTGTGCTCATAAATGCGGCCGCGGCCATTGTCGCCGCCGGTATGGCCGAAAGTCTCAATAAAGGCATTCAGCAGGCCGAAGCGGCGATTGATTCGGGGAATGCGTTGAAAAAACTCGAACTGCTTGTCGAGTTTACACAGGACAACAGATGAAATGAAAATTGACGGATTCTTAAAAACCATCGTTGATCTGAAGCAAAAAGAAGTGTCACATGCGGTCTCCCACGTGCCGCTGAACCGGGTACGGCAGGAAGCCGAATCGGTCCGGGAGGCCGGGCAGTTTAAACAGGCCATAGAGAAGCGTTCTCCCGGAGATGTGGGGATAATCGCCGAGATAAAGAGGGCTTCGCCTTCCAGAGGGGATATCTGCCCGGCCCTCGATTGTGCGGCATACGTGAAAAAATATACAAAAGCGGGGGCGTGCGCCATTTCCGTATTAACCGAGTCCCGCTTTTTCAAGGGAAGTCTGGCGGACCTGGAAACAGCCGCAGAATCCACCCACTTGCCTGTCCTGAGAAAGGATTTCACCATCAGCGCCTATCAGATTTATGAAGCCAGGGCAAAAGGAGCGGCCGCTGTCCTCCTGATAACGGCGATTCTGGAGAAAAGCCGGCTGGCCGACTACATCGCCCTTTCCCGGCAGCTGAACATGACACCGCTCGTTGAAATCCATACGGAATATGAGCTTGAAAAAGCCCATGCCTGCGGTGCAGACGTCATCGGCATCAACAACCGGAACCTTGCCACGCTTGAAACCGATCTTGATGTCTCGGCCCGGATCGCGCCGCTCCTTGACAGCTCTCTCACACCAGTCGAAGCAAGCGGGATCACCTCGACAGCGGATGTGCAAAAGGGCATCGACTGCGGCATCTACAATTTTCTTGTCGGGGAACACATTGTAATCGCCCCGGATGCGGAAAAATTTATCCGGGCGCTCAGGAAGACCGGGCGGTCCGATTGAGAAAAACAGACACCTTCATCAAAATATGCGGGCTCACCGATCCGTCAGCGGCCCGAGAGTGCGTGGCACTCGGCGCCGATGCCATCGGCCTTGTTTTCTACAAAAAAAGCCCGAGATACGTCACAGCGGAGAAAGCCGCTGCCATCAGCAGGGCACTGCCGTCCGACACCCTTATCACCGGTGTATTTGTCAATGAAACGTACCGGTTTATCATGGAAAAAGTAAAGCAGCTGCACCTGAAAGCAGTCCAGCTGCACGGGCGGGAAAGCCCGGCACTTGTATCACAACTGCGGTCCCGCGGCCTGATCGTGATAAAAGGGGTATTCGCGGCAAGGCCTCCCTGTTTCGAAGAGGCCGGCCGGTACAGGGAGGCCGCCTGTTTGCTCGCTGAATGCGGGAAAGGGCCGCTTCCAGGCGGCAATGCCGAGACCTGGAACTTCAGCACGGTATCCCGCATTGCCGCTGAACTGCCGGTGATCATTGCAGGGGGACTGAATACGGCAAACATCAAACAGGCGCTACGGGACGCCGATCCGTTCGGTGTCGATGTAAGCTCCGGTGTTGAAAGCAGTCCCGGCATAAAGGACATGGCAAAGGTGGAGACGTTTATAACGCAGGTTCGATCGTAAAAATGACTGCGGATCTGTTACCGCACCACCAGATTGTCACCCGGATAGATGTCCGCCCCCGCTTCAAGGTTGTTCAGTTCCCGCAGTTTTGTGACGGTGGTGTCGTAGTCCCTGCTGATACTGTAGAGGGTCTCCCCTTTTTTCACCGTGTGCAGGATGGGCTTTTTCTTGTTGATTTTGACGGCCTGCTTTTTGACCGGACGGCTGTCACGTTGTGCCGCCACGGCGGCAACCTTTTCGGATAGCGCGTCAATACTTCTCTCGAGCCTGTCTATCCGTTTTACCAGGGCCTCGAATTTCACCGAAAGCGCTTCTTCCACCCGTTCAACTCTTTTGGCGTATGATTCGGCAACGCTGTCATCCTTAGCGGATGCACTTCCCGCAGCGGTGCTGTCTTCAAAAGACTCTGCCGCCATCTGTCCGCTCCCGGCGGCATCCTCCCCTTCCATCTGGCTGATCTGCTTTTTCAGGCTGTTGACATTTGACTGACTGACGTCCGTTCCGTCTTTACCCCCCCTTTGGGCGCCTGTGGGCCTGAAAAAAATAAAAAAGATGATGACCGTGATGGCACACGCGCCGCAGACAATTAAAAAAAGCTCGTTTTTCTTTAAAAGCGGCAGGTTTGATCCCTCGTTAGACTCCGCCGCCGCATCCCGCCTCTTTTTATTTGATTTCGTTTTTGATTTTGTTTTATCTGCCATGGCAACTCCCCCTGTATTGAGTGATTATCTACTTCATATCATTTTATACAAAATTATCAAGTCCATGGCAGCCGACAACCGGTAGCGCATCAGAACAGACTGTTACCGGTCACCCGGCAGACGGCGGTGAAACCGTGACCTCTTATTCCCGTGGCCCTCCCCTCAGGGCTCCGCAGAGATCGACGGCTATGCCCCCGCCTAATGAACACGGGATAACGTCCATGGTGGATTTGTTATATTCCACATGCAAGTGGCGGGGTGCTTTCTGTGCCGGATTTGACCGTTACAAGAGGAAGTGCCCCGCCACCTGCCGATGGCATAGAACAAATTAGCCGTGATAAAGTCTTGAACAAAACGCTTTTTATATGGTACTTGTATAATTCAGACAAAAAATCTGATACAAACTGGATCATCCGGCATGAAAAAAAATCGGCTTCTCATCATGGTACTGTTTCTTTCAGCAGGTCTTCTCGCCTTTCAGCAGAACCTGTCCGCCGAACGGCTTGTCTACACCAACGGGCTGGACATGCGGTTCGTGCTGATCAATGCCGGGACCTTTTACATGGGAAGCCCTGAATCCGAAACCGGCCACCAGTGGAATGAAAAGCGGCACAAAGTGACCATCACAAAAGATTTTTTCATGCAGGAGACCGAAGTAACCCAGGGCCAGTGGCAAAAACTGGTGGGATTTAACCCTTCCTCATTTGAGACGGTCAGTGACCGATATCCAGTGGATACCGTCTCCTGGCACCAGTGCAGAGAGTTTATCCGGGTACTCAACGAGTGGGAGGGCACCGACAAGTACAGGCTTCCCACGGAAGCGGAATGGGAATACGCCTGCAGGGCAGGCAGTTCAACCGCTTTCGCCAACGGAAAGATGACCCGCAACGTCTGTGACGTCCCGGATCCGGTTCTGGACAAAATGGCATGGTACTGTTATAATTCAGGTCTCCAGACTCCCCCGCGGAATTTCCATCCGCACCCTGTCAAAACAAAAATTCCCAACAGATGGGGGCTGTACGACATGCACGGCAATGTCCAGGAGTGGGTTCTGGATGCATGCAAACAGCGGGACATCTGGACGGGGAAAATCGGACCGGTCACCGACACATACCGGGACGGTGTTATCGATCCCGTTTCAGAAAAGGGGGATCATCGAATCATCAGAGGGGGCGGGTGGTACCAGAAGCCGGTATATCTCAGATCCGCTCAGCGAAATTTTTACAAGCCCATGGCCAAAAGGAACAGCCTGGGATTTCGAATTGTAAGGGAACGATGAGCCTGTCTCAGGCAAAAAATTCTCACCAGTTGTTTCCAAAGAGGACAGAGACTCCCCACCCCACTCCCCGGTTACACCCGTCAACAATTATAAACCCCGGCGTTTTTTCCCTTCCGGCCTGTGTGCGCCGGGCCCGCCGGAGATGCGAATGCATACACTTCACGTTAGCCGATTAGCGGGCGGTCGTTGACTCACGCCTTTTTCGTCCGCTGTACTGAACATGGATGAAAAGACCGCAGACCAGCATGACGGCATCTCTGACCACGAGTTTTCCTGCAGAAGACGCATGACCCGGTTCCCCGAAACTGAAACAGCCGCAGTCAAATTCATATCCCCGCAAAAGGTTGATGCCGATGATCACAATAAAAAACAACAGCATCAGATTGATGAGCAACAGGGCAGATCTCTGGTAAGGGCCCGCAATCAGGGCAATTCCGGCAAAAAGCTCTACAAAGGGCACAATGATTGCCAGAATATTGATCGAAACCGCCGGAAACATGCCGTAACCATACAGAATCCGTGCAAAGGCGGCGGGATCCATAATCTTGTGGCCGCTTGACGCAATAAAAACCGCCGCCAGTGAAACCCTCAGGAAAAACAGTATGGTCCGTTTTTCAAATAGGCCCATGCGAACAATCTCCCACTTCCACAGGGGACCCCTTCTCCTGCCATTCCCTGAATCCCCCTGAAAACACCTTGACATTTTCATAGCCGAAACCGGCCAGCGTTTCCGCAAAATGGTGACTGGAACTGCATTCCCTGCTCTGGCAGTAGAGGATAATTTTTCTGTCCGGAGAGACTGCGTTGAAAAATTCCTCTATACGGGCATCCAGCCGAGA
This sequence comes from uncultured Desulfobacterales bacterium, assembly GCA_964478245.1. GTDB lineage: Bacteria > Desulfobacterota > Desulfobacteria > Desulfobacterales > Desulfobacteraceae > CAYZHB01. Next base: position 13,299 of record CAYZHB010000029.1, read on the forward strand.
CAGGGGGATTGTACAGGCGCCCGGTATATGCCCCTCACGATACTGCGCTTCCGGCCTCACATCCACCACCAGCGATTCCTCGCCTCTTTTACCGCCGTTCTGAACGATTTTTTTCAGCTTCTCTATATCGGTGATTTCCCTTTGAGCGGCCACCACCCCGTTTTTGGCATTGGCGGAAACCACGCCCTCTGATCTGTCCCACTCGCCGACAAGGGCAATTCCCGAAGGCGAAAAAAAGTTATAGGCAAGTGCCGCAAGGCAGGCCACAACAACAATTTTAAAAGCACCCGTCACATCACCGGCTGATACCATCACACCACTCTGTTTTTCAGCCCCTTGTAGTTCTTGAGACGCTGCTGAAGAATGATCAGCCTGAGCCATCTCTCAATAAGCCCGGCCACTTCGGCACGCTTCACCTCACTGCCTGATGACGCTATCTTCTGTTTTATCCGGGCGATGGCCTCTGCGATATGCGGTTCCTCATTTTCCCTGTAGAGCGCCTGCAGATGCCCCAGCGCATCTTCATAATATCCCTGTTTTTCGTAGAGCCCCGCAAGTTCTCTTGAATGATAAGATTTCTTCACTATATGTCTACTCCCTTCCGGTTTTCTTTACAATCCTGAAGACAAGGTCATTCTCTGCCGCCATACCCAGTTCATGTTTCGCAAAATGCGCAATATAATCCAGATCGTGTTTCAACAGATTTATTTCTTTTATGAGCACCTGATTGCTGCGTTCTATTTCATCCACACTGTGAAGGAGAGACTGCTTTTCCCGGTTGAGATGGTGAAGATCAAGCACCCCGTTTTTGCTGAAGATGATCAGAAAAAACACAACGGCGAAAAACAAAACGCCTCCCCAGAAAAGGATCTTTTCAGAAAATGATGCCCGGCTCATTGTCAGATCCATCGTGCGCACCTAAAACCTTAAACCGTCATTTGCTTCACAGTTAATGGATTCCCCTCAAAAACTCTCTCTAATTAAAATAGCAGTATATCAAAACGGCAAACCCGCGTGCAAGTATAAACAGCATTTTATTCTCATTTCTTTCATCTTAAATTTCTCTTGACACAAAAAAGCAACCCAGGTTATAATAGATGTTTATGAAATAACAGTCCAGAGGCGACGAGACATAACATAATAAGCGTTACGGTTTATTTTCATCAAAGGAGCAACAAGACATATGGCGAACCACAAATCTGCTCTCAAAAGAGCGAGACAGAATGAAAAAAGACGGCAGAGAAACAAATCCCTGAAATCGGCCGTTAAAACCTTCGAGAAAAAGGTATACGCGGCAAAAGATGCCGGTGACGAGAACCTCCAGGAGATTTTGGCCCATGCCCAGTCCCTTATCGATAAAGCGGCACAGAAAAAGGTGCTTCATAAAAACACGGCCTCACGTAAAATTTCCAACATCACCCGATATGTGAATCCGTGATCGGTTGTTTTCAAACCGGGGGCGAAGAATACCCCCGGTCTCAACAATTGAAACCTGTTGGGACACTGATTTGCCACGGTCCGGCTGTTGACTTCGGATCTTTCCTCTTTCAGTCCCAACGGCACCCCCATTTGAATCCCCGGAGGCCGCTTCACCACGTTTGTGCCAGATAAAGGCGTTATAGTCAAAAATTGTCCAGCATGCGACTTACCGCTTTTTCCGCCAGCCGCCGGGCAATCCGGTTCACTGCATCGCTTTGTAACACTGCATCACCGGTATTGCTGGCAGTCACTTTGTAGTCCGCCCACGCTTCCATCTCATATGCCGACCAGAGCAGATCCCCTTCGGTATTTTTCATTTCAATGTCAATCACCGCGGCAACCCGTCTTTCCCTTACCGAATCGTCGGCAGACCGTGACAGCACGGAAACCGACACCGATTTTATCGTTCCCTGTATACAGGCATCGGCATTGTTCCTGTCCACCACCCTTGCATCGGCATTTTCCAGGATCTCATCTGTCAGTGCATCGGTAAATAACGCTTCGGCCCCGCTTTCAACCGTGTTGTTCCTGAACATTAACACGGTCACGGCCCCCGGATCGCCGGGAAGCCTTCCCCCGACCGAAAACCGATAGCCGCAGGCGGCCATCAAAAACAAAACGATCAGTGCGGCGCAGACCAGGCTTTTTTTCATGTCACACCACTATGTTGACGAGTGTCTGCTTCTTTTTCACAACGATTGTCTTCTTAACGGCTTTTCCTGAAAGATGGTTTAGAATTTTTTCATCGGAAAGGGCCGTCTCCTTAATGGTCTCTTCGTCCGTATTTACCGGCACCGTAAACTTTGACCGCAGCTTTCCGTTCACCTGCACCACGATCAGCTCCTCGTCGGCTGTCAGGGAATCCTCTCTGTACGACGGCCAGGGCTTTTCAACGATACTCGGCCCTCTTCCGCATCTGACCCAGAGCTCCTCGGTAAAATGGGGGGCCATGGGCGACAGAAGCATCAACACCCGCTCTATGCAGAAAGCGAACACCTTTTTCATGTCCCCGCCGTTTTTATTCACTTCCACTGCGGAAAGGGCGTTCACCATCTCCATAACAGCGCTGATGGCGGTGTTGAAATGAAAACTCTGCTCTATATCGTCGGTCACCTTCTTAATGGTCTGATTCGCCTTGACATAAAGCTCTTTTGCCGCTTCAGAAAGATCGGATGCCGCCCCCGTATAAAGCGGTGTCTCTTTCAACAGTTGCCGGTTCTCGTTGACAAGGCGCCAGACCCGGTTCAGGAACCGGTTGCACCCTTCCACCCCGTCGTCGTTCCACTCCAGATCCCTTTCCGGCGGGGCGGCAAAAAGGCAGAACAGCCTGGTGACATCCGCACCGTATTTTTCGAGAAGATCACTGGGATTCAGCACGTTTTTCTTTGATTTGGACATCTTGATAACGCGTCCCATCTCGACCGTTCCCCCGCATTTGGCACAGGTGAAATGCCATCCTCCGTCCTTTACCGCCTCTTCTGGATAAATATAGCCGTGGTTTTCACAGGAAAGTGTCTCCTTGCAGACCATGCCCTGGGTCAGAAGCCGTGTAAACGGTTCTTTGAAATCGATAAGGCCCAGGGTATGCAACACCCGCATAAAATATCGGGAATACAAAAGGTGCAGAACCGCATGTTCCACACCGCCGATATACTGGTCAACCGGCATCCAGTACGTCACGGCCGATTCATCGAACATCCCCTTTTCATACCGCGGGCTGCAGTATCTCAGATAGTACCAGGAAGACTCCACAAACGTATCCATGGTGTCGGTCTCCCTTTTTGCATCGGTGCGGCCGCATTGCGGGCAGTCCACGTTCACAAAGGATTCGAGAAAGGGCAGCGGTGATCCCCCGCTCTCCAGGATATCCGCATCTTCGGGCAGTTCCACCGGCAGGTCCGACTCGGGAACCGGCACAATCCCGCAGTCGGGACAGTGTATCACCGGAATGGGCGTTCCCCAGTACCGCTGTCTGGATATGCCCCAGTCACGAAGCCGGTAACTGACCGTTTTTCTCCCTTGATCTCTCTTTTCAAGCCAGGCCGTAATTTCCGAAATTGCCTCGGTGTTCGCAAGGCCAGCAAACTCCCCGGAGTTTATCAGCACACCCTGTGCGGTGTAGGCTTCCGCCATGGTGGCCGAATCAAGCGTTTCGTCTTCCGGCGTGATCACCACCCGGATCTCGAGACCGTATTTCCGCGCAAATTCAAAATCCCGCTGGTCATGTGCGGGAACGGACATGACCGCGCCGGTCCCGTATTCCATCAATGCGAAATTGGCCGTGTATATAGGCATCCGTTCCCCATTGGCCGGATTGATACAGTAAGCACCGGTGAATATGCCCTCTTTCTCGTATTTCTCCAGGGATTCCGGCGATCTTTCCTGGTTGATCACCCGGTTCACAAACGCGCCCACCTCGGCGGCCATAGGGGTGTTCCGGGTAAGGGTCTCCACAAGGGGATGTTCCGGGGCCAGGCACATGAAGGTGGCGCCGAACAGGGTATCGGGCCGGGTGGTAAAAACGGTGATATCCTCGTCCATTCCCTCTATCCGGAATTTTATCTCGGACCCCTCGCTCCGGCCTATCCAGTTTTTCTGCATCACCACCACTTTTTCCGGCCAGCCCGGCAGCCTGTCACAGTACTGCAGCAGATCTTCCGCATAATCGGTTGTTTTGAAAAACCACTGCCAGAACTTTTTCTGCTGGACCACCATGCCGCAGCGCCAGCACTTTCCCGATTCCACCTGTTCATTTGCAAGGACTGTCTGGCATTTCTGGCACCAGTTGACGTATGACTCCTTCCGGTACGCCATGCCTTTTTCGAGCATTTTCAGAAACAGCCACTGCTCCCATTTATAATACTCCGGCCGGCAGGTGGCGATTTCCCGGTGCCAGTCATAGGAGAAGCCCATCCGTTTGAGCTCTTTTTTCATTGCCCGGATATTGTCATACGTCCATGCGGCCGGATGTGTCTTGTTGTCGATGGCGGCATTTTCCGCCGGCATGCCGAAAGCGTCCCACCCCATGGGATGGATGACGTTGTATCCCCTCATTTTTTTGTACCGGACGACCACGTCTCCGATGGTATAGTTCCGGACATGCCCCATGTGAATCTTTCCCGAGGGGTATGGAAACATCTCCAGCAGATAATATTTTTCCTTTTCCGACGCCTCATGAACTGTGAATATGCTGTTCTCTTCCCAAAAGGCCTGCCATTTGGGCTCAATGTTTCCAGGACTGTACATCTCCTCCATAATACCGTTTACCTCCGAGGGCTCTCCTTTTGTTGATAACCGTATCCGTAAACTGTTATTGATGCCACAATACACGTGAAATATCAAGATATATTTTTAATCTGCCACGGCTAATTTGTTCTACGGGTCACCTTTGGACAGGCAGGTGACGGGGTGCTTTCTATGCCGGGTTCCGCCGCTCGGCTCCATTTCCCGGCATTCAGGATCACGGAGGTTGACAAGACGGGGGGAAGTTGCTATTGGAGCTTTAATATCAATCCCAGAAAAGGAGGAAACCCATGGTCAAAAGAGTGTTTCTGCTTGCAGCGGCCTTTATGTGTCTGTCTTCAATTGCGTATGCCGGTGTCGAATTCCCGAAGGAGATTGAAACAGAGTTCCCCATGTACGAAGGGTGTTCAGCCTTCCAGGTAACCAATATGGACAAGGGCCTCATTGCCACGATTAAATGTGACGGTGCAGCGGTGGAGGCGGTTTACGATTTTTACAAACAACAGGCCGAAGCGGCGGGTTATGCCATAGCAATGACCACCCGGCAGGAACAGAATATGATGTTCATGGCCCAGAAAGGCAGCAAAAACGTGGCGGTCAATATCACCAGAGATAACGGAACCGTTCTCGTGAACTTTACGGTCGTGAGCCAGTAGGAGAATGCACGCTGACCGGCCCTCACCGTGTCATTCTTATTGGTCAAAGATTCAGGAGCGCATATGAAGAGCCTGCTGATTGTCGCCCATGGAAGCCGGCGGGAAGAATCGAACCGCGAAATAGAAGCGCTTGCACACGCCATCGAAAAAATGACGGACAACCGGTTTGATTCGGTCGCCTACGCCTTTATCCAGTTTGCCCGTCCGCTTTTCGGTGAGATGATCGATACACTGGCGGGAAAAGGGGCGGAAAAAATCGTTGTTTTTCCCCTTTTCATCGCAGCGGGAAGCCATGTACAGAATGACATTCCCGAAGAGATACAGAAGGCGAAACAGCGGCACCCCGCCCTTGACATTCGGCACACCGGCCACCTGGGCAGGCTGGATGCCGTAAAAGAGGTCATCATGTCCGAGGCGGACAAGTTTTAGCCCCTGGCAGAAAAATCCCGACCTCGTTACAGAGAGGCGTCCTGCTGCGGGGTTTTCCGGGACAGCCGGAAAGGCCTCCCGGGCATGGGGCAGATTCTCAAGCAGTTTGAAATCACCGACCACCCGCGAAGCGGGTGGCTTGGAGTGTATGCATTCGCATCTCTTCCAAGCCGTACCACCCCCGCAGGAAAAGAATACGTCAATGCATCAAGATAAATTTATTTTTCGGGGCAACTCTTGACAGGCAGGTAAAACAGGATAAATGTACCGTGGTCATGCATAAACGCCCTTGACATGACCTGTTTTTAAGGCACAATGAACCGATATGGCACATAAAAAAACAAGTGATGTTTTCTCCAAACGATTCTGGATGGAAAAATGGCGGGAAAATTGCCACAGTGACACAGGCAGGGTTCACACGGGATTTTCAACCCCTGAATACTGGGACAGGGCGGCGGCCGGGTATGACAGGAACAAGGGCGAACGCCATTCAAGAAAAACCGAAAAAACCATTGCCCTGTTTAAAAACAACGATCTGCTGTCAAAGGCCTCGCGGGTTCTTGAGATCGGATGCGGCACCGGTACCCTGGCAAGAGCGCTCGCAGCGGAAGGGTGTGACGTTACCGCCATCGATTTTTCCGAAAAAATGATAGAGCGCTGCATTCAGGATACGTCCGGTACTCTGCAGAAGCGGATCTCTTTTGTCCTCTGTGACTGGGACACGGTCGACATCTCTGCGGCCGGTTGGGAAAGGGGGTTTGATCTGGTAATTGCCTTTATGTCGCCGGCCGTCTCTTCACCGGAATCCCTTTTTAAAATGATGGCGGCCTCGAGAAAAGGATGTGCCATCAAAAGCTGGGCCGCCAGCAGGAAACACACCATACTGGACGCCCTTTGGGCGGTAATAATGGACCGCCCTCTTGAAGACAAACCCAGAAGCTTTTTTTATAAAATCAACCTGCTTTTTGCAATGGGATATTTCCCCGAGATTACATTCGACCGGGTCGAGTGGACGGAGACAATCACGGTTGAAGCGGAGCTTGAAAACCAGCTCTCCTTTTTCAAAACCGTGTCGGACAGCCCGCCTGAAACGCTTGAACAGACAATCAGACGTCATCTGAACACCATGGCCGCAGACGGGCATCTGACAAAACAGCACCGGGGCGTCACCGGCACCGCTGTCTGGCAGATTGCATCTTTGGGCGGGGTTGCATCAGTTGACTGAAACGTCGGCGCATGCCACTTTTCTGATCCGCTCCCACCCCTCTTCCGGGATCTGGGCGCCCACCACCTGCACCACTTCGTAGCCGCACATGGAGGCTATTTCTCCGCTCTTTTCAATTGAATACCCGTTCGCCAGGCCGTACAGAAATCCGGCAGCCCACAGGTCTCCCGCTCCGGTGGTGTCCACCGCCTCCCTGCCTTTGACGGGCTCAATAAAGGTGACCTCGCCTTTGTGGCATACAAAACTGCCTTTTCTGCCGACCTTCAAGGCCGCGTAGGCGACCCCGTCGGCAATCGCCGCCACGAGAATCTCCTCCTCGTCTGTAAACCCGGCATAGGCGTGTGCTTCATCCTCGTTCACAATCAGTATATCCACATGGGTTTTGATGATATTCTCTAAAATATCCTTTGATGAATGAATCACCTCAAAACTCGCCAAATCAAGGGCAACAAGCGCGCCGGCCTGTTTCGCCGCCTCGAGGGAAGCGGTCATCAACTCCCGGTTAAAAAGGAGATACCCTTCAATGACGGCGATAGCCGTATCCCTGAACATGTCGGGCGTAACAGAAGCGGGGTCGAGCCCTGTGGACGCCCCCAGAAACGTGTACATGGAACGCTGTGCATCCGGTGTGATAATCGAAAGCACCTTTCCCGTGGGCTCGGGCGACAGAAAAAACCGGGGGATCACCCCGCTTTCCCTGAGTTTTTTTTCATACAGCTCCCCGTACGCATCATCCCCCCGCATACCGATAAACTTTGCCGCTCCCCCGAGTCTTCCTATGCCGATGATGGTATTGCAGGCGGCCCCGCCGGGCACCACCGACACCTTGCCGGATGTTTTATCGACTATCCTGTCTATTTCGGAACCGGTCTCCACAAGGGTCATGCCTCCTTTTTCTTTCCCCAGTTCCATAAGAAAATCGTCATTTTCTTTTACCAGAAGATCCACAAGGGCCGATCCGATTCCGGTAATCATCATCTTCTTGCTGTTTTCTATCATAAAGACCTCGCTTATTAAAAAAAATAATTTCTATACAATATTATTTTTGTTAAAAAATCAAAGATTGAAATCCGCTGCTGCACAAAAAAATATTCTTAACCGTCAAACAAATCTTACAATACAGCAATATCAATTAATGTCAATATTTTTTTATTTTAATAGACTGCTAGATTTTTATTTAGTGTTCAATATTTTTTTAGTTGACAAATGTTTTATATCAGGGTAATAATAACTATTTTAACTTTTATACCGGACGTATAATAGCATATAAATGGACTGCATGACATTTTTAAACCAGTTAAAAGGAGCTTGAAATGAACGAGAAACAATCTTTTCTGTTCACATCGGAATCTGTAACGGAAGGGCATCCTGACAAGGTGGCGGACGCCATATCAGACAGTGTGCTCGACGCCATTATAAAAGAGGATAAAAACAGCCGGGTGGCCTGCGAGACAATGGTCACCACCGGACTTGTCATGGTGGCCGGCGAAATCACGACCGACTGCTATGTGGATATCCCTGAAGTCGCCAGAGAAACGATACGGGATATCGGGTACAACTCATCGAGTATGGGGTTTGACTGGCAGACATGCGCTGTGATCACTTCCATCGACCACCAGTCCGAAGATATCGCCCAGGGGGTGGATGAAGGCTCCGGCCTCTACAAGGAACAGGGGGCCGGAGACCAGGGCCTCATGTTTGGATTTGCGTCGGACGAAACCCCCGAGCTGATGCCGATGCCGGTTATTTATGCCCACAAACTGACGAAACGCCTCGCCAGAGTCAGAAAAAACGGATCCCTTGACTTTTTGAGACCGGACGGCAAATCCCAGGTGACCATCGAATACCACAACGGCACGCCCCAGCGGGTGGATACGGTGGTGGTCTCCACACAGCACACCCCTTCGGTCACCTATGATGAACTGAAGGACACCGTTATCAAGGAAGTCATCAAAAAAGTCATCCCGGCGGAAATGATGGACGGGGATACCCGGTTTTTCGTCAACCCCACCGGCCGGTTTGTCACCGGCGGCCCCATGGGGGACTGCGGAGTGACGGGCAGAAAGATCATTGTGGACACTTACGGCGGCCAGGGAAGCCACGGCGGCGGATGTTTTTCCGGTAAAGACCCTTCCAAGGTCGACAGGAGCGCGTCATACATGGCCCGGTATGTTGCCAAGAATATCGTGGCGGCCGGACTTGCCAAAAAATGCGAAATCCAGGTGGCCTATGCCATCGGCGTGGCAGAACCGGTCTCCCTTCTGGTCGATTTCATGGGAACCGGCAAAATACCGGAGACCCGGGCCGTTGAAATCATCAGGGACACATTCGATCTTCGGCCCGCCGCCATTATTGAGACGCTGGATCTGAAGCGCCCGATTTTCAGGAAAACAGCCGCTTACGGTCATTTCGGCAGAAATGATCCGGATTTCACCTGGGAAAAAACGGACAAGGCCGACCTCCTTAAGGACAAAGCCGGCCTGTAGCACGACCGGCAGCAGCGAAAAATTCACAGCCGTCCGCAAAGCGGGCGGCCCTCTTTCCCAAAAAAGCGGATATCCAAAATTTTTTACTTGACATTTACACAAAAAGCCGATAGGGTTGCTATCAATATCAACATATATTGATATATTGATTAAACAAACTTAAAACACAGACAACAAAAGGAGTGTAAAAACAATGTCATATACCAGCAGCGACATCCCCAACCTTGATCTGGACCTTGACCTCAAGCACAAAGTCAGAGATATCGATCTGGCCGACGAAGGGTTCAAGGACATGCAGCTTTCAGAGAAAGAGATGCCCGGCCTTATGGCCATAAGGGAAAAATACGGAAAAGACAAACCGCTGAAAGGCTTTAAAATCACCGGCAGTCTCCATATGACCATCCAGACGGCCATGCTGATAGAGACACTCTACCAGCTCGGGGCCGATATCCGATGGGCCAGCTGCAATATATTTTCCACACAGGATCATGCGGCCGCGGCAATTGCCAAGAACGGATCTGCCAGCGTGTTTGCCTGGAAAGGAGAGACCCTTGACGAATACTGGTGGTGCACGGAACAGGCGCTGACATGGCCTGACGGGTCCGGGCCCGACATGATCGTGGATGACGGCGGTGACGCCACCCTGATGGTGCACGAAGGGGTGAAATGCGAAAAAGACCCGTCGCTTCTTGACAGAAAAGCCGGTAGCGGAGATGAAGCCTCTCTGTTAAAACGGCTCAAAGTCAGTATCCAGAAAAATCCCGGCAAATGGACCCGGATTGCGGAAAACATACGAGGGGTTTCCGAAGAGACCACCACCGGTGTCAACAGGCTGTACCAGCTGGCGCAAAACAAGCAGCTCCTCTTTTCCGCCATCAATGTGAACGATTCGGTGACCAAGTCAAAATTTGACAACCTTTACGGATGCAAGGAGTCCCTGGCCGACGGCATAAAGCGGGGAACAGACGTGATGATTGCCGGGAAAACCGTTGTTGTGGCGGGATACGGCGATGTCGGCAAAGGATGTGGAGAGTCGATGCGCAGTTACGGCGCAAAAGTGCTGATTACCGAAATCGATCCCATCTGCGCCCTGCAGGCGGCAATGAACGGTTTTGAAGTTGTGACCATGGAACAGGCCGCACCTCTCGGCGATATCTTTGTCACGGCTACCGGCAACTACCATGTGATTACAGGCGAGCACTTTGAGCAGATGAAGGATGAATCCATCGTTTGCAACATCGGTCATTTCGACAATGAAATTGACATGAGCTACCTTGAAAACAACCCCAGGGCGGTGAAAACAAACATCAAACCCCAGGTGGACAAGTGGACCCTCGCATCGGGCAAATCGATAATTGTCCTTGCGGAAGGAAGGCTTGTCAATCTCGGGTGTGCCACCGGCCATCCCAGTTTTGTGATGAGCAACAGCTTTTCGAATCAGGTCATGGCCCAGATCAAACTGGCCACGGAGGATCTTGATCGTGACGTGTACACCCTGCCCAAAGAGCTGGATGAAGAGGTGGCAAGGCTCCATCTCAGGAATCTTTCCGTGACGCTCACCAGGCTGACCGAAGAACAGGCGGGATATCTCGGTGTACCGGTTGAAGGCCCCTTCAAATCCGACCATTACCGTTATTAAACCGTACCGGCTGTTTTCAACCCGGGGTTTTGCTCCCCGGGTTGAAAACCAAAACGGGATTTTATTTGGTACTGTTTTTGCCTTCAGATGGCAGGTCCGATAAATCGCCGGTGGCAAGATAAGGGGATACCGCCGGTATTTCCACGTTCATCAGGTTTACGATTCTCTTAAGGGAACTCAAAATCATCATTCTTTCCCACTCCTCGAGTTTGCCGAACTCTTCCACAAAGACCTGCTGCAGAAGCGGCGGCGCCTTTTCCAGAAGCTCCCGGCTCTTTTCCGTGGACTCGACCACGACCCGTCTTCTATCGACTTCACTTCTCTGGCGCAGCACAAGTCCCCGTTTGTATAATCTTTCAAGGATACCGGTAACCGTGGCCTGGCTCAGACTGACTTTCTTTGCTATCGCTCCCACCGTCAGTTTCTCCTCCCTGGCCACGGTCTGAAGAATCACAAGCTGGGGAACCGTCAGCCCGAACTGCCTTACAAGCCCTCTTGAATGCAGATCAATTGCCTGAATGATCTGGCGTATGGCAATCAGCACCTCATCGGCCACGGCATCCCCGGTCAACCTGTTGTCCTCTCTTCTTTCTGTCATCTCTGTTTCCTCTGAATGAAACACGTTATCCATACCCTTACCCATACCGTTACAATACCCAAAAAACCACCCGTCGCCCGAAAATCGAGCGGCTTGGAATAATATACCTTCGTATCCCCTTTGAAAACAACTAATTGAAAAGGATTGAGCCGTATTTTAACACAACTATAAAATTTTTCCAGCGTTTCTTTGCCCCTGTGTGAAAATTTTCAAAACAATTATACCGAATATTTATGGTCTGACCGGTCTGGACAAACGATGACACTATGAGCTGTCAGTCTTTTAGCTATTAGCCCTCAGCCGTTAGCGGAATGCTGACAGCGAAAACTCCATACGGACAAAACAACTTGATAAAAAGGGGAAAAAAGCACCGGCCTGTGAAAGGCAGGCGATCGGGAAGGCCCTCAGGTATGGGTGTGCGGATAATTCCCCAAGGGATGGACATGCTCATGCTGATGCACCTGAATTTTTTCGTCGGCAATCACCTTGCCGTTCTGCATGGAAAAAATCCGGTCCGTGACGGCGTTTAAAAAGTTGAAATCGTGACTGATGGCGAAAAGCGTGATATTGAGCCTTTTGAGAATATTTTCAATCCGGGCTTTCACATCCGTATCCAGACCGGCCGTGGGTTCATCCAGCAGGAGCACCTCGGGTTTCATCGACAAAATGGCTGCCAGGGCGACCAGGCGCTTCTGTCCGCCTGACAGCCTGGTGGTTATGGATCTTTCCAGATCCCCGATACCGAGTATCTCGAGGGTATCTCTGGCCGTTTCCAGGGCCGCCTCTCTGGAAAAACCGAGGTTGAGGGGACCAAAAGCCACATCATCCACCACATACGGATGGAAGAGCTGATCGTCTGAGTCCTGAAAAAGAAGACCGATGTGCCGGCGGCCTTTGGCAAACTCCTTTTCCGTTGTCATTCTTTCCCCGAAAATAGTGACAGCGCCGGCCGACGGGGTCAGCAGCCCCATAATGATATAGAGCAGTGTCGTCTTCCCGCTCCCGTTGGGGGCAATCATTCCCACCCTGTCCCCTTTTGAAAGCGCAAAAGAGAGATTGTCCAGAATGTTTGTTCCGGAACCGGGATAGGCAAAACAGATATTGTCAAGCTTTATCGGTATCGGCTCTTTATTCAAATTCGTACCCATGCAATCTGTAAAAACACCAGTGTCATCACCACAATTATCACACCGGCAAGGAAAATCATACTTACCTTGTCAAACGACATCTTGTCAACGGTATGAAACTTCCCGCTGAATCCCCTGCAGATCATGGCCTGGTGGACTCTCCTGGCTCTCATGGAAGCCCTTACAAAAAGCATCCCTGTAAAAAAGGCATAGGTTCTGTAGGAATGAATGTTCGTTCCCGGCACAAACCCCCGTACCCTGGCCGCCCTGAAAAGCCGCCTGTACTCTTCCTGGATCACGGAAATATACCGGTAGGTCATCAGAATCAGAAAGACAAGCTTGTCCGACAGTCTGAGTTTCTGGAGCGCATGGCCCATGGCCGGGACTGTCATGGTGACGACAAACGCAATAAAGAAAAGCACGATCGCCGTGGATTTGACAGTAATCAGTAAACAGTAATGTATGCCCTGCCGGGTCACATCCAGTCCTGAAAAGGAAAACACGGCATCGCCTTCAAACGTTACCGGCAACACGACCCATATCATGACAAGGAATATAAACAGCGGCTTTAACCGTGCCAGCGCTTCCGATACTCTGATACGCGCGGAGAAAACAGACAGGACCGAAAGGACAAAGTAGGCGGCAAGGATCTTCATATCGGCGGCCAGAGCGGCCGGAATCGAGAAAAGCACCGCACACACGATCCGTACGGCGGGATTGAGGCCGTGGATGAAGGATGACCGGTAGGCCAGATTCTCTTGATTCATTCCCGGACGCGTCTCCTTTTTCTGTAGATAAAGGAAATGGCGAAAAACAGAACAAATATCACGGCAACACCGGCGACCGTACTTAAAACCCCCGGTTGCCGGATACGTTTATCCAGCTCCCCTTCCGTCCGGCCCCGGGTATCCTGTCCCGTTTTGGCCTCTCTTATATCGGACCGGGACATTTGCCACTCGGCCGCATGTCCCATGCCGGCATCAAGTTTTATGACAAGCCCTGTTTCAAGGTCATCCGGAATTTCAAAGGAGAACATACCCTGTTCAGACGTCTCGCCTTTCAAAAGCACCTGCCCGTTTTCATCACTCACCGTGATCCGGCCGGCCGCCACCATCCGCTTTTCCGAAAAGCTGCTTTGGGTAAAAATTCTGCCGTTTTCAGCCCAGGCAAAAACATACACTTTGTGGGCAAGGGCGGCACCGGCGGCGGCAAAAAAAGCCAGCAGCGCCACCACAGAAAGCATTGTCAATTTTTCCTTCATGCCACCTGCCCCGGCAGAATCTCGGGATACACCTTTTTAAAAAAACTGATGCAGAACCCCGTGACAATTCCTTCAATAACCATGACCGGCAGATGTGCGGTTACAATCAGCACGGCGACCTCAAAAAAATTTTTCTCAGTCAACCACAATGCGGCCGCAAGCAGGAGCGCCGCGATGAATACCGAACAGGCACCGCCCAGGAAAGCGGCGGCAAATGCTTTTTTCCCGGCTTTAAGCGCAAAAGGTGAAAAAACATAATAGACGATGATGGCCGGCAGCGCCATGATCACCGTATTCACGCCCAGTGCCGTTATGCCGCCGTACTGGAAAAAAACCGCCTGCAGAAGCAGCGCCACAAATATGGCAGGGAACGCCGCCCATCCCAGAATAAGGCCCACGATCCCGTTCAAAATCAGATGCGCGCTGGACGGCCCGATATTCACGTGGACCAGCGATGCCACGAAAAATGCCGCCGAGAGCATTGCCACATTGACGATCCGGTCATAATCAATTTTTTTAAGTCCGATTGCCGTGCCGGCAAAGGCCACCGCGCCGCCGGCTGCCAGAACCGGCCCGGAAAGGACACCTTCAGAGATATGCATGGGGTATCCTCCTATTCCTGCCACGCTTCAAACTTGACCCAGATGACGGCCCCCAGTTCCACATTTTTCTGCTCCCCTTCGCGGGCAAGGGTTTCATCCGAAGTGCTCAGTGCGGCAAATCCCCACCAGCCGGCTCTGGGAACGGCATAACTGAAAACGCCGTTTTTGTCGGCTTTTATTGTCTGGGTCACCATATAGTCAGTCGGGGCATCGGTCCTGCCGTCCCTGTTGTAGTATTCCACTTCGACTTCTGCATACGGCACCGCTTTGCCGTCAAGCTTGACAATCCCCTGGAACAGATTGCCGCCGTAAAGGCCAAAAGGCCTGGAGAGCGGCACGATTTCGGTTTTAAGGCCGACTTCCGCGTCCCATCCGTCACCCCATCCAAAAGCCGCAACAAACGTCTTTGTGTAATGGACAATGTAACAATCTTCAACAGGTTCCCAATAGGGTTTGGGAACCATGCAGAAAAGGTATCCGCCGGGCCGGTTGACAGGGAATTCCGCCTGCCATGCCTTGTGTCCCATCACCTTCACCTCTTCAAGCTTCGAGAGAAGCGGCTGCCGTTCCGACCCGTTCACAACAAAAAAATTCTCGGGCTTTACAAGGGGCATCCCCTGCCCTTCAAACGGATGGGAAAACGAAAGCGTCACATCGATCTGTCTGTCATCTCCCTGCATCACCATGTTGTCGGAAGGGATGACCATGCCGAAATGGGCATACCCGAATGCAGCGGTTGAAAACAAAATCATAAAAACAATTACAGCTGTCTTTCCCGGATATCTCTTCATTTTGTTCTCCTTACAAAAAAACCACGAAAGCATTATCCCTGAAAAGATAAAACCTTCGTGGTTCTGTTTTTATGCCGCCTCTGAATAGTATTGCATCCTATTCAAAGGCCTTTTTCTGTTAATACGCGTTCAGGTTTCAGGCTTCTGCCTGACGATTCTGTATATACTTTATTTCCAAACAGCTCACAATGTCAATACTTTTTTCTCTCTTCCTTAGTCAACTACCACCCGCAAAGCGGGTGGCTTGGCGTTCCGG
>CAYZHB010000030.1:0-28861 GCA_964478245.1 uncultured Desulfobacterales bacterium
TCTGCCATCCGTCGCCTCCACATACAACCCGATGTGTGCTTTATTGACTCCTTCCATGAAAAAGTTATCCAGGACCTCCTGTCCGAAGAGGGACGAAGCGACGTGCCTGTCCTCAAGCTCGGGACCCCGTTTCCCCTGCCCCAGGCCCTGACCTCCCGGTTCATGGAGGCCTGCCGGCGGGTCCTGGTCCTGGAGGAGACGGACACCCTGATCGAATACCTCCTGGGGGACCGTAGCCGGGTCCTGGGCCGGCTCTCGGGGCACGTGCCCCTGGAGGGCGAACTGGTCCCCCGGGTGATCCACGGAGTGATCCAACGGGTTCTCCAAGAGACCGGGCTGCCTCCCCTGGAGGGGGGGGACGACCTTGTGTCCGGGCTGCCCCCACCGGTCGGCCTTCTTCGTCATCCGCAGGACCCACCCCAAGGCCATCTTCACCTCGGACATCGGCTGCTACACCCTGGGGCTCAACCTGGGGGCCGTGGACACCTGTCTGGACATGGGGGCGGCGGTGACCATGGCGGCCGGATTCTATCACGCCTTTGAGCAGGACGGCCTGGATCAGCCTGTGGTGGCCACCATCGGGGATTCCACCTTTTTCCATTCAGGCATTCCGGCGCTGATCGATGCGGTTGTTCAGGATGCCCGCTTTCTTCTTGTGGTGCTGGACAACAGGACCACCGCCATGACAGGGAACCAGCCCACACCGGCCACGGGAAAGGATGTGTCCGGTGCGGCGGTGGAAAAGGTCGCCATCCGGGATGTGGTAAAGGGGTGCGGCGTTTCATTTGTCAAAGCCGGCGATCCCCTGGACACAAAACCGTTTATCGCACTTTTGAAAGAGGGGCTGAATGCCCTGAAGGACAAAGGACCGGCCGTTATTCTGGCCGAGTCGCCCTGTCTGTTGTCGCTGTCGAAGGAGACGATACGGCGCGATTATAAAAAGGTGGCGATTACAGAAACCTGTGACGGGTGCGGCTTTTGCGTCTCTCACTTTGAATGTCCCGCCCTTGTCATGGATGCGGATGAGGAGAGCGTGCATATTGATTATGGGTTGTGTACCGGGTGCGGTGTATGTGTAACCGTGTGTCCCAAGACGGCCATTGTGTTCAGCCCGGATACGGATACGGGAGAAGACGGCATATGAGAAACCGGCAGATTGTAATCGGCGGGGTCGGCGGTCAGGGGGTCCTTTTTATCACGGGGCTTCTGGCCCGGGCATGCATGGCCGAAGGAAATCATGTCCTTACCTCTGAAACCCACGGGATGGCCCAAAGGGGCGGTTCGGTTATCTCCCACCTGAAGACGGGCGATTTCATGAGCCCCCTTGTAAGGCCGGGCCGGGCCGATATACTGGTGGCCCTGAAGCCGGAAAGTTATGTCCAGCACGAGACATTTCTGAAAACCGGCGGCCTGGCCGTGGTGAACAGTGAAGAAGCGCCGGTATCGCCTCATGACCGGCATTTGGTAACGGTGGACGCGGACCGGCTTTCAAGGGAGGAAAACACCGGATCGGTCAATCTCTTTCTGATCGGTGCGCTGCTGGCCAAAGCAGATGTCTGTTCATTTGAAAACGTGTGTGAACAGATGACGGTCCGGCTTGGCGGCAAAAACCCGCAGACGGTGGCAAAAGCGCTTCATGCATTGGAAAGAGGATTTGAGATTGCAGGAAAGGAAAAGTGAATGGGGTTTATTCCGGCCGATATAACGGAAACCGATATTGAAACGATTCAGACGCAAAGACTTAAGCGGACCCTGCAGCATGCATACGACAATTCCGGTCTCTATCGCAGAAAGTTTGATGCGGCCGGCGTGGATGTCAATGAGATCAGGGCGGTCTCCGATCTTCATCAATTGCCCCTGCTGGACAAGGAAGATCTCAAAACGGATTATCCGCTGGCGCTCAAGTCGGTCAAAGAGGAGGAAATCGTTCGTATTCACGGCTCATCCGGCACAACAGGAAAAAGAAAGATCCTGTGCTATACGCAGAACGATATTGATACGTGGGCGGACATGTTTGCCAGGTGCTACGAACTGGCCGGGCTGACCCGAAAAGACCGGGTTCATATCGCGGTGGGCTACGGTTTGTGGACGGCCGGTGCGGGGTTTCAGCTGGGGTGCGAAAAGTTCGGGGCCATGGCGGTTCCTCTCGGCCCGGTGAACACGGACATGCACATTGAGATGCTGGTGGACATGCAGAGCACCGTATTCTGTTCAACCGCCTCCATGGCCCTGCTGATGGCCGAAGAGATTCACCGCCGGAATCTCACCGACAAAATTCATCTGCGAAAGATTATCCTGGGGGCGGAACGGCACAGTGACGCCATGCGAATGCGCATTAAAGAACTCACCGGCGTGGCAGACATCTATGACATATACGGCATGACCGAGGCCTACGGTCCCGGCACCGGACTTGACTGCCACTATCACGACGGGATTCATTTCTGGAACGATCTGTTTATCTATGAAATCATCGATCCGGTTACGCTGCTGCCCGTTCCGGAAGGAGCGGAAGGGGAACTGGTCATAACGACCCTTAAAAAGGAAGCCAGCCCCCTTGTCCGGTACAGATCCCATGACATCACCCGTCTCATTCCGGGCCGGTGCCGGTGCGGGCTGATTTTTCCCCGGCACGGGCGTATCAGGGGCCGGAGTGATGACATGTTCATATACAGGGCTGTGAATATTTATCCCAGCCAGATCGATCTGATACTGGACGGTTTTGACGGGGTGGCGAGCGAATACCAGATTCATCTCGATCACGAGACGGACGGACGGGATATGATGACGATCAAGGTGGAAAGAGATCCCAACGGGTCCCGGGAAGATGATGAGAAAATCGCCGCCATGATTTCCGGTAAGATACGGCGAAAGCTTCTTGTGAGGGGAAAAGTCCAGATAAAAGATCCGGACACCCTGCCCAGGACCCAGCGAAAAAGTCAGCGGGTTTTTGACAACAGGAACAAAAACAAAAATTAATAAGAAAGGGGCATTAAATGAAACGATTCAAACTTTTTATTGTTGTGTTGCTTGCCGGGGTTGTTTTTGCGGCGACCCTGCCGGCCACGGAAACACGAGCGGCGGAATACCGTCTCAATTATGCGAATTTCCCGCCGGCACCCACTTTCCCCTGTGTTCAGATGGAAAGGTGGAAGACTCAAGTGGAAAAGGCCACCGACGGCAAGCTGAAGATCAACACTTTTCCGGGCGGCACCCTTCTCGGGGCGAAAGAAATGATGGACGGCGTCATAGCGGGCCAGGCCGATATCGGATGTCTCTGCATGGCATACCAGCCCGGCCGGTTTGTTGTGACCAATGCGGTCAGCCTTCCGCTTGGCATCCCGGATTCGAGAACCGGCAGCCTCGCCCTGCTCGATCTTTACAACAAGTACAAACCCAAGGCGTTTGAAAAGGTGAAGGTCCTTGCCATGTTTACCACGGCGCCTGCCAACATCATGAGCAAAAAGGCGGTGCGGACACTTGACGATCTCAAGGGACTCGATCTGAGAGCTTCGGGCGGTGCCGGTCAGATTCTCAAGATGTGGGGGGCCAATCAGATCGGCATGCCCATGTCGGCAACACCGGAAGCGCTACAGAAAGGGGTCGTCCAGGGGCTGTTCTCCTCTCTCGAGGTAATGAAGGACCTGAAGTTCGCCGAAGACTGCAAATACGTCACCATGACCCAGACCGTGGTATATCCGTTCGCAGTGGTCATGAACATGGACAGTTGGAACGCCCTGGATAAAGAGACCCGGCGCATAATTGACGGCCTTGTCAGAGACCAGTCCGAGTGGACCGGCAACTACATGGACGCCCATGTGGAAAACGCGGTGGTATGGTCGGAAACGGAACACAATGTGGAATTCATCGATCTCGGGGAGGACACGCTTGCAGAATGGAATTCGGAACTGGATCCCATCGTGGCGCAGTGGATTGATAAAGCCGACAGTGCCGGTTTCAACGGTAAAGAGATCGTCGACACCATCACTGAATTCATCGAATCCTACTAGACCGGACCGAACGGTTTATGAAAAAAATACTGGACAAAATAAACAGCCTCCAGGTGCTGCTTGGAGGCTTACTGCTTGTCGTGATGATTTTTCTTACCTGCGCCAATATTCTTTTCAGGGAGTTCGGGCTGCCGGTAAGGGGGACCTATGAAATCATGGGGCTTCTGGGCGCGGTGATATTCGCCTTTTCCCTTGCCTATGCCCATGACATGAAAGAACATCTCTATGTCAGCATCATTTTTGACCGGTTCCCTTTAAAGGTGCGGAAAATCCTGAGCCATGTCAACAAGTTTGTTTGCATGCTGTTTTTCGGGTTTCTCTCTTTTCAGCTGGTGAAAAAGGCCCTGATTTTAAGGGCGGCCGGGGAACTGTCCGAAACCCTGCGGATGTCGTATTATCCCTTTATTTTTGCGGTTGCCTTCGGAGTGTTGGTTCTGGCCGTTCTTCTGGCGTATGAATTCGTTTCCATATTCGGAGAAAACAAGTGAGTCCGATTGTTGTTGGTATTATAGGGGTTTTGGCGCTTCTTTTCATTCTGTTCTTTTTCGGCATGCCGGTGGGCTTTGCCATGGCCGTGGTGGGATTTACCGGTTTTTCTTATATCATCAGTCTGAATGCGGGCATGAACATGGCGGGCTCTGTCTTCTGGTCGGTATGTTCCAAGTACGGTCTCACCGTGATACCGCTCTTTATATTCATGGGCCAGGTGGCATTTTATTCCGGGGTGAACAAGCGGCTCTACAAAGCCGCTTATGTCTGGTCCGGCAGTGTGCGCGGCGGACTTGCCATGGCAACGGTTCTGGCCTGCAGCGCATTTGCCGCCATCTGCGGTTCCAACACGGCCACGGCCGCCACCATGAGCACGGTGGCGATTCCTGAAATGAAAAAGTACGGGTACTCCTCGATCCTGTCAACAGGGGCCATCGCCTGCGGCTCGACCCTGGGCGTTGTGATACCGCCGAGCGTGGTGCTGATCATTATCGGGCTGGCCACGGAACAGTCTATTGCAAAGCTGTTTTACGGCGGAGTAGGGGCCGGTTTTCTGCTGATGTTCCTGCTGCTTTTGACGGTTTACCTCGCCTGCCGGCTCAGGCCGCAGTTCGGCCCGGCCGGTGAAAGGTTTTCCATGACCGACAAAGTGAAATCACTGGGCGGCGGGTCGGAAATGCTGATACTGTTTTTCCTGATCATGGCCGGTCTCTATTTCGGGGTTTTCACCCCGGCAGAGGCCGGGGCGGCCGGCAGTTTCTTTGCACTGGCCATTACAGTGTTCAGACGAACACTCTCATGGCACAATTTCAAGAACGCGGTAAAGGATACCCTGCGGGTGTCATGCATGGTGATCATGCTGGTGGTCGGCGCGATGATTTTCGGCAGATTTCTCTCCGTCACCCGGATACCCTTCGATCTCGCCGCATTCGTAGCGGAACTGCCCGTATCCAATTTTACCATCATGGTGTGCATCAGCCTTATCTATATTGCAGGGGGCGCCATCATGGACGCATTGGCGCTTCTGCTGATCACCATCCCCATCTTCTTTCCCCTTGCCATGAATATGGGGTATGACCCTGTCTGGTTTGCGGTAACGGTGACCGTGATTACCACCCTGGGCGCGGTGACACCCCCTGTCGGCGCCACCACCTACGTGGTGTCCGGCATCGCAAGCGGTGTGCCCATGAAAAACGTGTTCAAGGGGGTGACACTTTTCATACCGGCCTATCTTCTGACGATTTTTCTGCTGATGCTGTTTCCCGAGATCATCACCTGGCTGCCCGGGCTTCTGAAATAAGGCGGAAAGCCAGGGCGGACCAGCCTTCCAGAGAGAGCTTTTCCGCTTTCCGGGTGGCAGAGAAGTGAAATGAAGCGAGTTCATCACCCGGGATGTACCTGTCCATGGCGGCGGTAAGAATTCTGAACACGGCGCCCATGTGGACCGATCCCACTGACGTCTCTTCATCGTTAACCGTACCGAGAAAACGGGGGGTGTCATTTTCAGGCCGTCGGGCCAGTTCTTCATCAAGTTCCCTTGTCATGGCGGCATACAGGATCTCTGCCAGGCCGGGGTTTTCTCCTGTTCTGTCCTCCGGGTTGACATGGCCGCCGATACCGATTGACCAGAGATCGTGAAGCCGCTTTTCACTGCCTTTTCTCCGGTAAACCGCGGTGTAGGCAAAGTCGTCACTCTGGAGCACGATATAGGGGATGATCTGCTTGTAAGCGGGATCGTTTTCCACGGCGTCTCTGTCTTTGAAAAAAATCTCCGTGTTTGAGACCGTATGGAAAAAGTCTGTTTCGTCCATAGGGACATGGCATCTTTTTGCCGTCCAGGAAGCGGGAAGGTCTTTTCTTTTAAAGCAGAGCACTTTCTCTTTTTTCATTTGCCATATGTATCCCGGATGTGGCGGGTACGTCAATACCGTAACACGGCTAATTTGTTCTATGCCATGGGCAGGTGGCGGGGTGCTTCCTCTGCCTCAGTCTCGCAGCCCGTCCTGGGCTGCTCCGAGGTGACCGACATCATAAAATCATCCATGATTTTAAAAAAAGATGCCGGTCAAACCCGGCATAGAAAGCACCCCGTCACCTGCCTGTCCAAAGGTGACCCGTAGAACAAATTAGCCGTGATACCGTAACCGGTGTTTTTTGAGGTAATCCACGGGCAGGTTGGCGGGGAAATTCCTTGCAATACCGTATCCGGTGAATTTGCGATTAAAAGTGGCCGCCCTTTAAAAAATCTGCTATAAGAATGCGTATGAATGTAAAAGAAAAAGCCCTGGTTACAGGAGGCGGCGGGTTCCTCGGCAAGGCGGTCGTAAGACGGCTGCTTTCGAAAGGATACGCGGTGGCCTCGTTTTCCAGAAGCCGGTATGCGGCGCTTGATTCGCTCGGTGTTTCACAGATTGAAGGGGATATTGCGGATTTTGACAGTGTCCGGGAGGCGGCGGCCGGACGGGATGTGGTTTTTCATGTGGCGGCAAAGGCCGGCGTATGGGGGGACCGGCATGCGTTTTACAGTGCCAATGTCAGGGGGACTGAAAACGTGGTCAGGGCCTGCCGGCAGTGCCGTGTAAACCGGCTTGTCCACACCAGTTCCCCGAGTGTGGTTTTCAACGGCCGGGACGTGGAAGGGGCGGATGAAACCCTGCCGTATCCGGCCGGATATGATGCCCATTATCCCGAAACCAAGGCCGCAGCGGAGAAAACCGTCCTCGGCGCTTCGGATGACCGGCTTAAAACCGTTATCCTGAGGCCCCACCTGATCTGGGGGCCTGAAGACAACCACCTGGTGCCGGGAATTATTCAAAGGGGACATCGGTTAAAAAAGATCGGACGAACGGATGATCTTGTGGATACCGTATATATCGACAACGCTGCGGATGCGCATGTACTGGCGGCTGAAAAGCTGAAAGAAAATCCCGCGCTGTCCGGCCGTGTCTATTTCATAAGCCAGGACGAACCGGTCTCAAAGTGGTATATGGCCAATGCCTTTCTTGCCGCTGCCGGGCTGCCGCCGATAAAAGGCCATGTGTCGGCGCGGACCGCATTTCTTGCCGGCAGTTTTTTCGAGGGGATTTACACGCTTTTCAGGATCAGAAAAGAACCACCCCTGACCCGGTTTGTGGCCAGGGAGCTGGCAACCTCCCACTGGTTTGATATCTCCAGGGCCAAAAGCGACCTTGGATATCGTCCCCGGGTCTCCATTGACCAGGGCCTCTTGAAACTGAAGGAGTGGTTTGAGAAACAGAATGAAACAGCTTAAAAAAGGCAGACAGGCAACCTGGGAATGGGCCGGCAGGTGGCTTCGGTGTGTTATCTTTTCATCCAGACAGTTCAAGCGGGATCAGTGCGCCCTCCGGGCCTCCTCCCTGACTTTCTTTACCCTTTTGTCCATTGTGCCGGTAATGGCCATGATTTTCGGAATCGCCAAAGGATTCGGTCTGAAGTCCGTTCTGGAGAAACAGCTTTTTAAAATTTTTCCGGGACAGGACGCGGTTGTTCTCAGGATCATCGAATTTTCAGAAAACCTGCTGGACGAGACCAAAGGCAGTGTGATAGCGCTGCTCGGTATCGCACTGCTTTTTTACACGGTCATTAAAATGTTCGGCCACATAGAGGATGCCTTTAATAAAGTGTGGCGCGTAAACCGCAACCGCTCTATCGGCAGAAAATTTTCAGACTACACCGCGCTTTTTTTTACCGCCCCTTTTCTCATTGTTTTTTCAGGCAGCATTACCATATTTGTCGCCACAAAACTGCATCACTTTCTTGACAAACTATACATGCCCGCGGTCATCGAAAAGATTGTCTCATTTTCTTTCGGGGTTATCCCGTTCATTTCCGTCTGGGTTCTTTTTATATTTTTTTATATTTTCATCCCCAATACAAAGGTGAATGTGAAATCGGCCGTTGTGGGCGGCATCGTCGCCGGCACCGTATACCAGGCAGGCCAGATGCTCTATTTTAAATTTCAGGTGGGTGTTTCCCATTACAATGCCATATACGGCAGTTTTGCCGCGCTGCCGCTGTTCATCATCTGGATTCAGATCAGCTGGATCGTGCTTCTGGCCGGCGTCGAGATTTCATATGCCCTTGAAAACCTGAAGACGGCTGATGATTTTGATACGGAATACACGACCCTGAGTTTCAGGATGAAAAAACTACTGGCGCTCAGGACGGTACTTCTTTGTGTCAGGCGGTTCAAGCAGGGAAAACCGCCCTTGTCTTATGGAGAAATTTCGGCTGAACTGAGAATTCCCCTCGAGGTAACCAGACAACTGTTGATCGAACTGACGGAATGCGCTCTTCTCTCGACAGTTAAAAGGGAGGACGGCAGTGATGGTTTTCAGCCGGCAAAGGATATTGAAACGCTGCATCTCGGCGATGTGATTTTCGCCCTTGAAAAAAGGGGGGATGAGCACGTAGCCGCTGCCGGCACCCTGGAAGTGGAAGCGTTAAGCGACACCCTTGCCGACATGGAAAAGGCGGCCGAAAGGTCAGGGGGCCATCGGTTGTTTAAAGATATATAGTGCTTGAACGAAAACGCACCCATCTGCTGCGTTGCTGCAAAAGTTTGAAATCCTCATGTACCTGAGTACACTCCGGTTTCAAACTTTTTTGCGCCTTGCACCTGGGCACGTTTTCGTCCAGTCCCAGGCACAAGGTTTTCGTTCAGACACTATATAGAAGTCGCTATTCGGACGTGATGCTGAAAAATTCCTTTATCTGCGCCTCTTTTTTGATCAGGCTTTCGATGATGAGCCGAAGGGCCTGTTCATTGGTGCCCACTTTGAGATAGGCGTTCTTGACGGTTACGGGAGCAGGATTCCCGCTGTGTCCGATACCGGCTTTCTGGCAAAGATAATCGCCAAGGTTGATGATCATCGCCTGATGTTTGAGCAGCGGCGGGCACGATTCGGGATTGTGATGAAATTTGCACGGCGTGATAATGGAATCGGGAAAATCCCATTTTTTCATGATAAGCGCGGCAAGGGTGGCATGGTCTATCTGAAGAAGGTTCAGCTCGGATATATAAAGCGTCTTTTTCTCTTCCCTGGCGGTCTGTCTGACCTTTAAGTATTCTTCGTTGAAATAGATTGAAAATATGAATTTTCCCATATCATGGAGAAGGGCGGGAATAAATACCTTGTTGGCGATTCCCGGGGTGGTTCTTTTTGCAATTTCCTTTGCCGCAGTGGCGCATCCGATGGAGTGCATCCACAGCGCTTTCAGGTCAAGGCTGAATCCGCTTTTCTCTGAAAAAGAAGACAGAAGCTGCATGCCCAGGGCAATACCGATAATCTCATCGTATCCGATAACCGTTATCGCCCGTTTGATGGTTTCCACTTTGCTTCTCTGGCCGTAGTACGAAGAATTGGCAAGTTTTAAAAGCTTGTTGGCCAGGCCGGCATCATATGAGACGATCCCGGCAAGGTCTTCGGTTGTGGTCTTTTTGTCGGATGCGGCCGACAGTACCTTGTTGACGACGGCGGGCAGCGTGGGCAGCTCTCCCTCTTTTTTTACAAGCCGGATTATTCTGTTTTTTATATCCATCTCTCAGGGGTCAGCCGTACGTATTGTAGGACACCTTGTGCTGTTCCAGGGAATCGTTACTGTGCGCCGGTTTGGTTTCGTCCGGATAGCCGATGGCAATGATGGACGCCACTTCAAGGTGTTCAGGAATGGTGAGCAGTTTCTTTACATATTCCCCGGCCGTTTCAGTGCTGTGCCGTGTTCTTTTTCTTATCTGTATCCAGCAGGAGCCCAGTTCAAGGGCCTCAGCCGCAAGGTGTATGAAAATGGCGGCAATGGACGTGTCCTCGACCCAGACATCGCTCTTTTCTTTGTCTCCGCAGACCACGATGCCGAGCGGGGCATTTTTCAAAAAGGCGGCCCCGTGGGGCTTGGACTCGGAAAGCTTGGAGAGAAGCGGGGGGTCATCGACCACAATGAACCGCCACGGGTTCAGGCCCCTGGATGAAGGCGCTCTCAGTGCCGCTTCCACAAGTTTATCAACCTTGTCTTTTTCCACCGGGTCTGTCCTGAATTTTCTTTTACTTCTTCGGTTTTCGATAAGACGGAAAAACATTCGTCAGCTCCTTCTAATGGTAGCGTGTTATGTCAATATGCCCGTTCTGGATAATCTGATCGAACTTTTTTCTCAGATATTTTTTAATCGGTTTTCGCGTGACCGGCCACAGAAGCAGGAGCCCTGCCGCATCGGTCAGCAGGCCGGGGGTTATGAGCACGACACCTGCACAGAAAATTATCAGGGCATCCGTCAGTTCTTCCGCGGGCATAAGCCCCTGGTGCATGCTGGTTCTCACTTTCAGCATGGTGTTCATGCCTTCCAGACGGGCCAGCCAGGCCCCGAAGAAGCCCGTAAAGAGAACCAGGAGGATCGTGTTGAAAGCGCCGATCAGGGACCCCACCTTGATGAGCAGGTACAGTTCGATTACCGGAATAAGGGTAAACGCCAAAAAAAGTTTTAAAAACATATATGCCGCATCTCCTGTTTTAAATGTGCCATTCGCCGACCATATCTTTTTTTTCAAGGGCGGTATTCAAAAGTTTTAAAAACGTTTTTCTCGATACTTCGCTTGCGCCCATCCGGACCATGTGCTGTGTGGTCAACTGGCAGTCAATAAAATCGAAGTTCCGTCCGGCCAGATAATCGGAAAGTGTCACAAGCGCGAATTTGGACGCGTCGCTTATATACGTGAACATGGATTCCCCGAAAAAAGCGCCGCCCAGTGAGACACCGTATAGCCCTCCTGCAAGGGCACCGTCTTTCCATGATTCGACTGAGTGGGCATAGCCCCTTTCATGGAGTTCAATATAGGCATGGATCATATCATCCACAAGCCAGGTCTCTTCGCCACGGCCGGTCCGGGAATCGGCGCAGGCATAGATAACATCCTCGAAAGCCTTGTCCATGGTAGCGGTAAAATGGCCTTGCCGAATCTTTTTTTTAAGACTGCGGGACACATGGATCTGCTCTGGAAAAAGAACCAGCCTCGGGTCCGGGCACCACCATAAAATGGGTTCATTTCGACCGTACCAGGGAAAGATGCCCTTTCTGTACGCCAGGATAAGCCGTTCAAACAAGAGATCCCCTCCAACGCACAGCAGTCCGTCGGGTCGTGCAAGCCATGGCGGGGGGAAGTCAATGATCTCTTCTGACAACCTGAAAATCGTCATCAGGTGTTGTATCTGAATGTCAGCTTGTTGTTCCGGTATCCGATTGATACGGTGCCGCCTTTTGACAGCCTGCCGAAAAGGAGTTCATCTGACAGCACATCCTTGATCTCTTTCTGGATGACCCGCTGCAGGGGTCTGGCGCCGAACTTGGGATCGTATCCCTTTTCCGCGAGGAATGCCCGGGCCTTTTTGGAGTACTTCAGGGTGACATTCTTCTCGGCCAGCATGGTTTTTATCTCTTTAAGGTCCTTGTCCACAATCATTTCCATTATTTCGTGCGAAAGATGCTGAAACTGGACAATGGCATCGAGCCGGTTTCTGAACTCCGGACTGAATGTCCTTTCAACCGCTTTAAGCCCTTGATTTTCCGTTTTTTCGATCTGTTCGCCGAACCCGATCTTGTTGGCACTCATTTCTCGGGCGCCGGCATTGGAGGTCATCAGGATGATCACGTTCCGGAAGTCCGCCGTTTTGCCGGTATTGTCCGTCAGGGTGGCATAGTCCATCACCTGAAGCAGAATATTGTAAAGATCCACATGGGCCTTTTCAATTTCATCGAGCAGCAGTACGCAGTGCGGGTGTTTTCGAATACTCTCGGTGAGGATGCCTCCCTGGTCGAACCCGACGTATCCCGGAGGGGCCCCTATAAGTCTTGATACGGCATGCTTTTCCATGTACTCGCTCATGTCGAACCGCAAAAATTCGATCCCCATATTGGCGGCCAGCTGTTTGGCCACTTCCGTTTTGCCGACACCGGTCGGACCGGCAAACAGGAACGATCCGATCGGCCGGTCCGGGGATGAAAGGCCGGCCCTGGACCGCTTGATGGAAGTGGTGAGGGTCTCAATGGCGTTGTCCTGACCGAAAATCACCTTGAAAAGCCGCTTTTCGAGATTTTTGAGGTTCTTCCTGTCAGAGGCGGATACGCTCGTGGCCGGCACTTTGGCAATCTTTGCCACAATCTGCTCGATATCCTTCGGTGTTATCTTTTTCTTTTCGGTCTGCTTGTGCAGCCTGAGATACGCCCCTGTTTCATCCATTACATCGATGGCCTTGTCAGGCAGAAACCGGTCGTTTATGTATTTGTGCGAGAGTCTGCATGTGGCTTCAAGCGCATCATCCGTGTATTCGATATCATGGTGTTTTTCATAGTAGGTTTTCAGTCCCTGCAGAATCTGGATAGCCTCGTCAACAGCGGGCTCGCCTATTTCAATTTTCTCGAACCGCCTGGAAAATGCCCGGTCTTTTTCAAAATAGTTTTTATACTCTTCATAGGTGGTCGTGCCGATACATTTTATTTCACCGGCTGCCAGCGCGGGTTTGAGGATATTGGAGGCATCCATGGAGCCGCTGGTGGTCGCACCGGCACCGACAACCGTGTGAATTTCATCGATGATCAGGATTGAATCCTCTTTGGCTTTCAGTCCATTCATCACGTCTTTCAGGCGCTGCTCAAAATCTCCCCGGTATTTCGTCCCGGCGAGAAGGGCGCCCATGTCGAGGGTATACAATTCGCACTTCGCCAGCAGTTCCGGGATTTCGTCATTGAAAATTTTCAACGCAAGGCCTTCCGCCATCGCGGTTTTTCCCACGCCGGGATCCCCCACGAGAATGGGATTGTTTTTGCGCCGCCTGCAGAGCACCTGCATAAGCCGGTCTGTCTCTTTTTCCCTTCCGATCAGGGGGTCAATTTTATTTTCATACGCTTTTTCAAGCAGGTCGGTTGTAAAAAGTTCAAGGGCATCCTTTTTCTGCTTCTGGGGATGCTGATGCTCTTTGGGTTTTTGTTTAAAGGCTTTCCCCGCATTCTCTTCTGAGGGAGTGGCCTGGGAAAGATGCTGTTCGTGCGAAATATAATTCAATACATCGATTCGCTCAACCCCTTCCGCTTCCAGATAGAAAGCGGCATGCGAGTCTTTTTCCTGGAAAATGGAGGCGATGATATCCCCGAGATTCACTTCGTTTTTTTCAGCGGAACGGGCCTGATTGATCGCCCGCTGAATCATTCTCTGGAAACCGATGGTCTGCTGGAGAACGTACCCGTCTTCATTGTCGATGGTCGTCATTTTGTCGGCAAAGAATTTTTCAAGATTGTTTTTTATCTTTTCGGGATCAGCGCCGCATTTTTCTATAATTTCATAACCCGAGTTATGGTTAAGGATTGCATAAAGAACATGTTCAACACAAACGTATTCATGCCGTCTCTTTTTTGCCTCCCTAACTGCAAAGCCAAGGGTTGTGCTCAGTTCTTTGCTTATCATATATACTACTCCTTCTCCATGGTGCTTTTCAAAGGGTATCCTTTCTGTCTGGCCAGATTATGAACAGTTTCGACTTTTGTTTCCGCAATTTCACGAGTATATAATCCGCAGACACCGCTCCCCTTTCTATGTACATTAAGCATTATTTGTGTCGCTTTTTCAAGTGTTTTTCCAAAAACATTCATAAGAATTTCCACAACAAACTCCATAGTTGTATAATCGTCATTGTGGAGGATTACTTTATACAAGGGCGGATGCCCGTCTTTTGTCTTGGTCGTGGATTGAAGGTCCTCTTTTGTTTCTGTGTTCGCCGGTGTCATGTCCTACTGTCCACAACATTTCTTGTATTTCTTCCCGCTGCCGCAGGGACAGGGCGAATTTCTTCCCACCTTGGGTTCTTTCCGTTTAACCGGTTCCCTGCCGCCGGATTCATCTGAACGGGAGAACCTGAGGTTTTCCTGTTCCTGTTTCTGCATGGTCTCAAGGGACGCCGGTTCCTCTATACGGATTTTAAACAAAAGCTCAAGGGATTCTTCCTTGATGCGCTGCACAAGGGATTCAAACATCTGGAACCCCTCTCTTTTGTAGATAATCAGGGGGTCCTGCTGTCCATATCCCCTCAATCCGATACCCTCTTTTAAATGATCCATTGCCAGGAGGTGATCCTTCCACAGTTTGTCGACCGTCTGGAGAACGACGAATTTTTCAAGTTCTCTGAACTCTTTTTCGCCTATTTGGTCCTCTTTCCGGTTGTATAGCTCTTTCGCCCTGGCAAGGATGATTTCCCGCAGCTTGTCGCCGGCAAGGTCACTTTCCGATAAGGCCTCAAAATTGATAGTGAAATCAAACTGGTGTTTGACCCGCTCTGAAAGGGTTTTGAGATCCCACTGTTTTACAGGGGGTTTTTCCTCCCGGACTTCATCGATCAGCAGGGATACTTTCTCTTCAATCATATTCATGATCGAGGATTTGAGATTTTTCCCCTCCAGTGCTTCTCTTCGCTGTTTGTAAATCACATCCCGCTGCTGGTTCATGACATTGTCAAAGTCAAGGAGCTGTTTCCGTATCTCAAAATTGTGTCCTTCGACCTTGGACTGGGCATTTTCAATGGCCCTGCTGATAAGGCGGTGCTCAATGGGTTCTCCCTCGGAAATACCGATTCTGTCCATGAGCGAGTGCATTCTTTCGCCGCCGAATATTCTTAAAAGGTCATCTTCCAGAGAGAGAAAGAACTTGGAAGAACCGGGATCCCCCTGCCTGCCGGAACGACCCCTCAACTGGTTGTCGATACGTCTCGATTCATGGCGGGAGGTGCCGATGATCCTCAGGCCGCCGCATTCGACAACACCTTCACCGAGGACAATATCGGTTCCCCGGCCGGCCATGTTGGTGGAGATGGTTACCGCATTTTTCTGTCCGGCGTTGGCGATTATTTCAGCTTCAGCCGCGTGATGTTTGGCATTGAGTACGGAATGTTTGATGCCCTTTTTCTTGAGTTTTTTGCTGAGATCTTCAGAGGTATCAATGGAAATGGTGCCCACCAGCACGGGTTGGCCGGTTTTGTGCAGCTTGATTATCTCGTTGATAACGGCGTTGTATTTTTCTGTCTGCGTCTTGTAGATAACATCCGGCATATCGTCTCTGATCATGGGTTTGTGCGTCGGAATAACGATCACGTCCAGGTCGTATATTTTCTTGAACTCTTCCGCTTCCGTTTCCGCCGTACCGGTCATACCGGAAAGTTTTTCATACATCCTGAAATAGTTCTGAAATGTAATGGACGCAAGTGTCTGGTTCTCGTTTTCGATTTTTACATTCTCTTTGGCCTCGAGTGCCTGGTGAAGCCCTTCACTGTATCGTCTTCCCGTCATCAGCCGGCCGGTGAATTCGTCCACGATCACCACCTCGTTGTTTTTCACAATATAGTCGGTATCGCGTTTGAACAGGGTATGGGCTTTCAGGCCCTGGTTGAGATGGTGCAGCAATTCGATGTTTTTGGGATCGTACAGGTTTTCCACTCCCAGGAACTCTTCCCCCTTTGCAATGCCGTCTTCCGTCAGCATGACACTTTTTGCCTCTTCATCGATCGTGTAGTGGACATCCTTTTTAAAGGCGGGGATGATACTGTTCACCTGGTAGTACAGGCCGGTGGACTCATTGGTGGGACCGGATATGATCAGGGGCGTTCTGGCCTCATCGATCAGGATGGAGTCCACTTCGTCAACAATCGCAAAGTTGAGTTCCCGCTGAACCAGGGACGCTTTGTCAAACTTCATGTTGTCTCTCAGATAATCGAAACCGAACTCATTGTTGGTCCCGTAGACAATATCGGCATTGTACGCCGCTTTTCTCTCCTGATCATCCATGTCATGAAGGATCACCCCGAAGGTCAGGCCCAGAAACGTGTAAACCTTGCCCATCCATTCCGCGTCACGCCTGGCAAGATAATCGTTTACCGTTATAATGTGAACCCCTTTGCCGGAGAGCGCATTCAGATAGGCAGCCAGCGGCGCCACCAGTGTTTTACCTTCACCGGTTTTCATTTCTGCGATGTTGCCATTGTGAAGCGCCATTCCGCCGATCAGCTGAACGTCGAAATGCCGCATTTCCAGTGTTCTTACAGAGGCCTCCCGCACAAGCGCAAACGCTTCCGGCAGAAGATCGTCAAGATCCGCTCCCTGCCTCACGCGTTCCTTGAGTTCATCTGTTTTCTCCGGAAACTGCCGATCCGTGAGTTTTCTGGTCTCATCTTCCAGCGCGTTGATACGCTCAACTTCCGGCTGCAGCTTTTTGATGATTCGGTCGTTGTTGGTACCGAATATCTTGGTAAATACGTTAAAAAACATATATGGTTCCCGCCCGTTTAAAAGATGTTAAATATTGCGATTCTTATCTGATTTAAACATATAACCATTTTTTGGTAAAATAAAATAACTGTTTGAAAAAAAATATGAATTTTTATGAGTTCAAGCAGGGGAGGTTAAATGTGCGACGCAACCTTGTTAATTCAGAATATATTTTACCGGATTAACTGCGAGGCCGTTTATCTTGACTTCATAGTGAACGTGTGGTCCCGTGGTTCTGCCGCTGTTGCCGAGCAGTCCGATGACATCACCTCGTTTTATTTTTTGACCGCGCTTGACGTTAATCTCGTGCAGATGTCCGTACTTGGTTACGATCCCGTGTCCGTGATCGATAACCACCAGCTTGCCGATCAGCATTTTGGTTCCGGCATATGAAACCGTGCCGTTTGCCGTTGCAATGACTTCTTCTCCTTTTTTGTTGGAGATATCAAGTCCGGAGTGAAACTCTTTCTGCCCTGTAAACGGTGACTTCCGATAGCCGAAATGGGACGTCACCCACCCGTCGACAGGTTTTACGGACGGTGTGGCCGCAAGCAGGTTTTTCTTTTTGTACAGCTCCTTGATTAACAGTTCAAAATCCTGGTTC
The DNA here is from genome assembly GCA_964478245.1 of uncultured Desulfobacterales bacterium. Lineage (GTDB taxonomy): Bacteria > Desulfobacterota > Desulfobacteria > Desulfobacterales > Desulfobacteraceae > CAYZHB01. The sequence goes on from CAYZHB010000030.1 coordinate 17,417, forward strand.
TGTTTCTCGGCCGCCAGGGCGATCTGCTTTGTCTGCCGGTGCATCTGCCGTATGAGACTGTTGTGCTTCTCTTCCACTTCAATGTCATAATCAAGATCGTTGTCCGGAATCCCGCCGATACCGATAAGGCCGCTGGAGTCGCTGGTCTGCTGTATATCCGCAATCAGTCTGACCCGGTCTTCAAATATGCAGAGTTTCTTGACATTATCTTTTAACTGGTTGATTTCACTTGCAAAATTCTGTATCTGCTTTCGCTGGGCATTAATTTCGCCGTCTTTCTGCGCCAGTTGTGTTCTTAGAAGCGCATTGTTGAAGGAACTTGTTTTCAGGGTGTAATAGTCATATCCTGCATAAATCAACCCGCTGAACAATGCCAATATAACAATTGAAAAAAGATATGCAAGCGGCTTGGGGAAAGAAAGTTCCCTGACTTCCGATGCCCCTGAATAAAACCATATTTTAATTTGTTTTCTCATTACATTCTTTCATAATAAGATATGAGGGATATGTCAAGAGCATATTACAGCAGTCCGGTTTTCTCGTTCAGATCAAACATGATATTCATGTTTTGTACGGCCTGTCCAGCCGCGCCTTTCAGGAGATTGTCAATCGCGGATACAATAATTATGTTGCCGGTCTTTGCTTCCAAGTGAAGACCGATGTCACAGAAGTTTGTGCCGCATACATGTTTTGTGTCCGGAAAAGCACCCGCGGGCAGAATTCTTGGAAAAAAGGTGTCCGCATAGTAATCTTTGAGTATATCCCTGAGGTCGTTTTCCGTTACGGATTTCTCTGCAGGGGCGTATACAGTGGTGAGCATGCCGCGGGTGAGCGGGAGAAGATGGGGCGTAAAGGTTATTCTGATATCCCGGGATGCATGAAACCGGAGCACCTCTTCCATCTCCGGCGTATGCCGGTGGTTTCCGATTTTGTACGGCTTGAAAGATTCATTGGCTTCACAGAAATGGGTGGTGAGGGACAATGACCTGCCGGCGCCGCTGACACCCGACTTGGAATCCGATATGATCATGGCGCCTGTGATCGCCCCGGCTTCTGCAAGGGGTATGACCGGCAGCAGAAAACTGGTGGGGTAGCAGCCGGGATTTCCCACAAGCCGCGATTGCCGGATACTGTCCCGATATACTTCACTCAGCCCGTATACACTTGTTTGCAGCAGTTCCCTGGCAGTGTGCGGCTGATAGACAGATTCATACCGTTCTGCACTGCTGAACCGGAAATCGGCGGAAAGGTCGATGACTTTTACGTTTTTTTCAATCAGTTCAGGGGCATAGCGCATGGAAATTTGATGCGGCAGCGCCAGAAAGATGAGATCCGTATCGGATGCAAGCCGGTCACGGTCGTATTGACGGCATTTCATATCCACAATGCCCCGAAACGCCGGAAAAATATCCGGGAACGGCAGACCGGCATAATTTTCGGAAGTGACGGCGGCAAGTTCCGTCTCCGGATGACCGGCTATCAGCTTGACAAGCTCTGCACCGGTATATCCTGTGGCACCGACAATTCCCACTCTTATCATGTAACGCCTCCTTCCGGCTCAGTCGTACATTTAAACGGCAGACAGACAGATTACGTTAATAACAGAGTGGACCGGTTTTTTCAAGAAATTATCAACAAGGCAGGCAGACCGAACTCGCCGCTTCTGTGTTATGGACCATTCAGTCAGCACAGTAAGCCCTCCCTTTCATCATATGCCGGTCCTGCTCATGAAACGGGTGTCGGAATCTGGAATTATACTGTTTCCGCAGCGGCCGCACATGAAACCGCCGCAAGTTTTTTTCCCGTTTCATTGCAAAGCGCTCGGATCGAAACTATAATACAGGAGATATCGATTAGTTGTTTTCAAACCGGGGGCTATGCCCCGGTTACAACCGTCAACGATTGAAACACTAACGTGTTTTTGTTTTTCCGGCCTATGGCCGGAAAAACAAGCCACCCGCTTTGCGGGTGGTCGTTGACTTTTTAAGAGCCGGGCGTGTCCTGAAATGACGTGTAAAGGCATACCGGGTGATGGTATGGCGATATTGACAAAGGACATGCCGTTAACAGAAAAAGACGGGATCAGAAAGAACCAACCGGCGGTCGGAGACGGGTATGAATTTTCAGGGGGATTTTGAAGGTCTTTTTTTAACGGACATTCTGCAGTTATTGTGCAATGACCAGAAAACGGGCCTGCTGAGAGTCATCGGCAGTGAGAGTGAAAACCGGGTGTTCTTTCTGGAGGGCAGCGTGGTATATGCCTCCTCCACCATCAAAAAAGTACGGCTGGGCCATCTTATGAAAAGAGACGGACTCATTTCCCGGGCAATGCTTGAAGATTGCGTGGCCGTTGCCGGAAACCAGAACAAGTTCGTGGGAAGAGTGATCGCCGACAAAGGGCATGCCTCGGAAAATACCGTTAAAAAATATGTAAAAAAACAGGTGGAAGAAATTATATACACCCTGCTTTTCTGGCAAAAAGGCCGGTTTGAATACAAAGATGCAAAGCTTAACTTAAAAGACATGATCGTGGTTTACCTGAAACCCATGAAACTGATTCTGGATGCCTCAAGACGCATGGATGAACTCTCCGTTCTGAAAAAGGTCATACCGGGAGACAAAACGGTTTTTAAAATCTCGAAAAATGTGGAAAAGCAGAACGAAATCAAACTGACATCTGATGAATGGGAAATTATCTCCTACATTGACGGCGGCCGCAATGTCCGTCAGATAATAGACGAGACCGGTTACGATGAATTTGCCGTGTACAAGATACTGTACTCTTTCATTTCCTACGGCCTTATTGAACAGAAAGAAGAGGGGAAGACAGCCGGCCGGGAAGAGGAAGAGCGTCCTTACGCATATTTGGTAACTGTGTACAATGATGTACTGGTAACCGTCAAGCAGGTTCTGGAAGGGGAACTGGGGGACCGGGCGGTTTCATTTTTCAATGAATGCAAGACCCTGTTGGAAAAGGACCATAAAGAGATGCTGAGCCATTATCATCCCGGAAATCAATCCAGCATGAACAGAAAAGTAATAGCGGATGCCCTTACAGAGCTTTCAGCAGAGGGAAATGCCGAACAGTTTCTGGCCTCGGGATTCAATGCCTACCTGAGTCACGTTTTTGACAAGGCCGGTCGGATACTCGGGCGGCAGCCGTTGTCGACCATCTTGAAGGAAGTGCATAAAGTGCTCGAATATACCGAGAAATATCAATCCGATTCCGGAAAAACACGGAAAATGGCGACCGACATGGAACGGATTATCCGGGACACGCAATCCAGATTTGGTGTGAACAGTAAAGATTAAGCCTGCGACATGAAACTTTTCAATTCTCTCTACGGCACAATCATATTTACATTGCTCTCACTGCTGGTGTATCTGGCTGTTTCCATGTTCGGTGTCTTTTTTTATCTGTCCTACAAGGAGCACAAAAGGGATGTCGCCAGCTTCAGGAAAAGCTATGTCGACGAGAGAAAACAGCTCATTAAAGACAAAGTCGACCGGGTTATCGAATATATCGAGTTTGCCAAATCGAGTGCCGCTGCCCATTCCAGAGAAGAGATAAAATCGCGGGTATACCAGGCGCATGCATCGGCCCGGGCCGTGTATGACCGCAATACCGGCAGAATGCCGCCCGGTGAGATAAAAAAAGCCATTAAAGAGATACTGCGGTCCATCCGGTTTAACTGGGGGAAAGGGTATTTCTTTGTCGTGGATATGCAGGGCGTTTTCCGGCTGGAGGTGGACAATCCGGAATTTGAAGGCCGTCAGAAGATCGACTTCAAAGATGCGGACGGCTCCGAACCGGTCAGAAGAATGATTGATCTTGTCGACAGCAATGGTCAGGGGTTCCTGACATATAAATGGACCAAGCCGTTTGCCAAAGGCGGGACCTATACCAAAACCGCGTTTGTCAAATATTTCCAGCCGTTTCACTGGATTCTCGGATCGGGGTTTTATCTGGATGAAACCGAACTGGATGTTAAGAATTCCACTTTGAAGTATATCGAAAAAGCCGGTTATGAGGCGGATGACTATCTCTATGTGCTGAATTCCGACGGCATGCTCCTGGGCCATCCCATTTCCGACCTGGTGGGAAAACCACTTGATCAAATCGCCGATACCCGGCGGGTTGATGTTATCCGGCAGCACCTGTCTATGTGCGAAGAGGCCGGAGAGGGATTTCTGACCTATGAGTGGATGAAGCCCAGCCTGGGAAGAAGGGTCTCCAAGCTGTCGTATGTCCGGTCCTATCCCCGGTGGCAGTGGATCGTGGGGACCGGCAGATACCTGGATGATATCGAGGGGCAGATTGCGGATAAAAGTGCGGAATTCAAAAGGAATTTTTTTAAAACACTTTTTTCCGCAGCCTTTCTCCTTCTCCTTTTCGCCGGGATAGCGGTGTTTTTTATCGTGTTGTTTTCAAAGCGGGTGAGAGGGGAGTTTGACAGTTTTAAAGAATTTTTTACCCATTCGGCAGAGGGGAATGTGTTTATCGACGAATCCAATCTTGCTTTCAGGGAGTTTGCTGAAGTGGCCGTATTTGCCAATCAGATGAACAAAGAGCGGGGCGAAAGCGAGAGAAAACTCAAAGAGAGTGAAGAGGAGTTGCGGGCGATTGTCAAAGCCACACCTGATCCGCTTGTTATTTACGATAAGCACGGTCTTCCCCGCTATATCAATCCGGAGTTTGAAAAGGTGTTCGGATGGCGTTTTGAGGAGGTCAGGGGAGCGCGTATCCCGTTTGTGCCGGCGGATCAGATGGCGATTACCGGTCAAATGATAGCGCTGGTATACCGTACGGACAGTCCGGTTAAATTTGAAACGAGGCGGCTGACAAAAGACGGAAGGGTGGTGGATGTGATCGTGAGCGCGGCCACGATAAAAGGCCTTTCAAGCAATCGGGTGGGACTGGTGGTGAACCTGAACGACGTGACGGAGGCGAAAAAACTCGAGGTTCAGCTTCAGCAGGCAAGAAAAATGGAGTCGGTAGGGACGCTCGCAGGGGGGATCGCCCATGATTTCAACAATATCCTTCAGGCCATCAACGGCTACACGGAACTGATGCTGATAAGCGGCACTGTCACGGATGCCGACAAAAAAAGCCTGGAGAAGATTCAGAAAGCCTCGGAGAGAGGGGCGGCACTTGTTAAAAAGCTTCTGTTGTTCAGCCGCAAGGTCGATGCGCAGAAAAAACGGCTCAATGTCAACAGGGAAGTTGAACAGGCAGAAAGCATACTGGCGCGTACCATCCCCAGGATGATCGACATCGATCTGAGACTGGCGGATGAACTGTGGCCGGTGAACGCCGACCCGATTCAGATCGAGCAGATTTTTCTGAATCTCGGCAGCAACTCGGCAGATGCCATGCCGGACGGGGGAAAAATCGTCATCGAGACCGCCAACAAAACTGTGGAGAGTGAAGAGAACGGCCGCCAGGGTGAGATAAGGCCCGGCAATTATGTGCGGATTACCATCTCGGACAACGGGGTGGGCATGGACAGTGAGACAGTGGCCCATATTTTCGATCCGTTTTACACCACAAAGGAAATCGGTAAAGGGACCGGTCTGGGGCTTGCATCGGTGTATGGTGTGGTAAAGAATCACGGGGGATACATCGTCTGCAGAAGTGAAATGAACCGCGGTACTGTTTTTGATATATACATCCCGGCATCACCTCATGACAGTAGCCCGGATTCGGGAGGAGGAACTTCTGACAGATGAACAGCGTAAAACAGCTGACGTTTGAAGCGGTCGGGCGCATTGCCCGGGCGGCCAGAGAAGAAGGGAGAACCGTGGTATTTACGAACGGATGTTTTGATATCCTGCATGCCGGTCATATCACCTATCTGACCAGGGCCGGGTCAATGGGGGATATGCTCGTTGTGGGGCTTAACTCCGACAGGTCCGTAAAAATGATAAAAGGAGAGAAAAGACCTGTTGTGGAACAAGATCAGCGGGCAACAGTGCTGGGGGCGCTTGAGTGCGTCGATTACATCGTTGTTTTTGATGATCCCGATCCCGGCCGTCTGATTGAAACGGTGATGCCGGATGTGCTTGTAAAGGGGGCGGACTGGAAGGCGGATGACATTGCCGGAGCGGATTTTGTGAAAAAAACGGGCGGCAGGGTTGAAAGAATTCCTTTTGAGCTGCGTGTCTCAAGTACGGATATCATCAAGAGAATCGGCAGGCTGTTTTATGAGGCCCCCTGACGCTCACGGTATCCCAAAACACGAATTCGGTATTTTCAAAGCCTTTCCGAATGTTGTCCACGCTGTATTTACAAGACACGGGGGTGTCAGTCAAAAACCTTTTGATTCCCTCAACACCGGGTTTTCCACAGGAGATGATCCCGAGTGTGTCAGCGCGAACCGGTCCCGGATTTTGAAAACGGTCGGGGCTTCTTTTGTGCCGGTGTTTCTGCATCAGGTTCACGGCAGCGATATCGCGGTGGTTGAAAATTCCCCCGGCCCTGTTCCGGTTTACAGGGCAGACGGTGCCGTGACAAAGGGACCGGGGAAGCTTCTTTTTGTCCAGGTGGCGGATTGCCAGTCCGTACTGCTGTATGATCCGGTGCAGAATGTAGCGGCAAATGTCCATTCCGGCTGGCGCGGCAGCATAAAAAATATTGTGGGAAGATGCCTGGATAAAATGGCGGAAGCGTTCGGCACGGATCCGGCGGCTGTTGCGGCCGGTATAGGGCCCTCACTCGGTCCCTGCTGCGCTGAATTCATAAATTACAGAACAGAGATCCCCGAGGCGCTGTGGGGCTACAGACGTAACGGCACTTTCTGTTTTGATTTCTGGGAGCTGACCTGTGATCAGCTGAGAGAAAAAGGGGTGAAATCCGGAAACATCGAGAATATGAACATATGTACAAAGTGCTTTTCAAAAGATTTTTTTTCATATAGAAAGGAGAAACAAACGGGAAGGTTTGCCACTGTTATCGGTATTTTAGAAACCCGGACAAAAGCGGAAGGTCAAAGACATCTATGACGGAACAAATTATGCTGACACAGAAAGTAAAGGCCTCGGGCTGAGCCGCCAAACTGGATCCGGGGGTTCTGGATCGAATTGTGGGAAAACTCGAGGTCAGGGGCCACAAAGACCTGATAATCGGCATTGATACGCCGGATGACGCCGGTGTTTTCCGAATCAGTTCCGACACGGCACTGGTACAGACGCTGGATTTTTTAACACCGGTAACCAATTCTCCGTATGAATTCGGGCAGATAGCCGCCGCCAATTCCTTAAGTGACATTTACGCCATGGGCGCTAGACCGGTGACCGTGATGAACATTGTCTGTTTTCCCGGCGATGAGCTGGGGGAGGACGTCCTGGAGAAGGTGCTGATCGGCGGGATGGACAAAGTCCATGAAGCCGGGGCCACGCTTTTAGGTGGACACAGCATCGATGATGCGGAATTCAAATACGGCCTTTCCGTTACAGGTGTGGTGCATCCTGACAAGGTGGTGACCAACTGCGGTGCCTGCAGCGGAGATGTCCTGATTTTGACCAAACCCCTGGGGACGGGCATTGTGGCGACAGCGATCAAAGCGGGTCTGGCAGAGGACAGGATCGTTTCGCAGGCAGTCGGGATTATGGCCATGCTCAACAAGAAATCGGCGGCCGTTATGGCAGGATACAAGGTCAACGCCTGCACCGACATTACCGGGTTCGGACTGGCCGGGCATTTGGCTGAAATGGCACGGGGCGGGAAAAAGCGGTTTGTGCTTTTTTCCGATCAGGTACCGCTGATTGAGGGGGCGTATGATTTTGCCATGATGGGGATGGTGCCGGCCGGTGCCCACAGAAACAGAAAATTCTGTGAAAGCATGGTCAGCGTGGAAGAAAAAGTGGACCGGGCGCTGCAGGATATCATTTTCGATCCGCAGACATCCGGCGGGCTTGTTGTCAGTGTGGACAAACAGGATGCGGATAACTGCCTGAAAGAGATGAAGGACAACGGTGTGAACGCCCGTATTGTCGGTTCTGTTGCCGCTGAAGACACCTGCGGGTTTCTGGAAATAATATAAAGATTTGGCATTGACTTAATGAAAATCATGTGGTATCAGCTTTCAAGACAATTTGATCTTTGCGGTGTGCGAGGCGGCGGTCCATGAGGAAAGACAAATACCAGAGCATAAAAGATCTGGCATATTACAGCAGCCTCGGTCTTTCTGTGGCGCTCGCCATATTTCTGGGCCTCTTTGCAGGGGTCTGGCTTGACAAGAAGTTTGGTACGTCCCCGGTACTGACATTTATAGGCCTTGGAATGGGTATTGTAGCCGGGTTCAGGAATCTCATAAGAGCGGCAAAAAAAAGCAGAAAAATGTAAGGTGATTGCTGTAAATGGAGATACAGAAAAGGATAGTCGATTTTGTAACAGCCTCAAACTGGTGCCTTTTTATTGTCGCCACCCTGTTCGGTTTTATAAACACCCCCTTCCGGTTCGCCCTCGGTATTATGCTGGGCGGACTTCTTGTGACCGTCAATTTTCATCTTCTGAAACGGACACTTAAAAACGCGTTCAAAAATCCCGTAAAAGTCGTCCAGGACGGACGGATGCTTCTGGCAAGCGTTCTGGTGAAATATTATATCAGGTTTATAATAAGCGGTGTCATTATTTTTCTGCTTATTTCAAAGGATATTGTGAATCCGTTGGGACTTTTAACAGGACTTTCGGTTGTAGTTGCAAGTCTGTTTATGGCAACTATACTTGAGCTAACAAGACTTTTTATCAAGGAGGCAGTGTAAGGTGCAACATCCATATCTTATTTTTGTAAAGCTATTCGAATTGATAGGATTGGGACATTGGGCACACAGCAATCCGCATGTCATTTATATGTGGTTTGCGATGATCGTCCTGATAATTGTGGGCTGGATTGCGGGGAAAAATGTGCAGCTGGTCCCGAAACCCGTGCAGAATGTGTTTGAGGTGCTTATTTCGGGCATTGAAGAGTTCATGGTGGAGATCACGGGTGAAGCGGGAAGATGGCTCTTTCCCTTTGCGGCCACTCTTTTTCTTTTTATTCTCCTGGGCAACCTTATGGGCCTGGTACCGGGATTGTATCCCCCGACCGCCAGTCTGAATACAACTTTGGGCTGTGCCCTTCTGGTCGTTCCCTTCTCCTGGATTCTCGGTGTCAGGTATCACGGCATCAAGTACATCAAGCATTTCTGCGGTCCGGTATGGTGGATGATACCGCTGATGCTTCCCATTGAGATTATCGGCCATCTGGCAAGGATTCTGTCTCTTTCTTTCCGTCTGTTCGGCAACATGATGGGGCATGAACTTGTGGTCGGTATCCTTTTAATGCTGGCCGGTCTCTTTCTGGCACCGCTTCCCATAATGGGACTCGGCATTTTCGTGTCCCTTGTACAGGCCTTTATTTTTTTCCTGCTTTCCATTATGTACTTTGCCGAGGCAATAGAGGAGGCGCACTGATTCAGTTTGTATACGGGAAATGGAAGAAGCCCGTTGGTTATAGTATTTTTTAATTGTAACTTTAAAAGGAGTTGAAAATGGATTTTTTTATTGCGAGTGTTTGGGCGGCAGGTATCGCCATTGGTGTGGCGGCTTTCGGTTGCGGTATCGGTCAGGGTTTCGGCCTTAACGGTGCGACGCAAGGTGTTGCAAGAAATCCCGAGGCCTCTGGAAAAATCACCGTAACCCTTCTCATCGGTCTTGCGATGATTGAGTCACTCTGTATTTATGCGCTGGTTGTGGCACTGATTCTGATTTACGCACATCCTCAGGCCGGTGCGATTGCAGGGATGCTGGCTCACTAAGGTTGTGATGTGTTCCCTCCTGACCCGGGGGTGAGAGAAAAGGGTCGTTCAGTAAAAAAGGGTGTTTCGCCTGACCGGATACCGGAAATTCAGGCGGGACACCTTTTTCTCATTGAGACCACCCGGTTCTTGCCCAGTTCTTTGGCTCTGTAAAGACACTTGTCTGCATCGGACATCAGCCTGCCTTCAGAAGATGTTTCCGGGAAGGCGGCCACACCGATACTCAGCGTCTGCGCAATTTTTTTGCAGGTCATCAATTGTTTTTCGCACACGCTTCGTATCTCTTCGGCAATTTTGTATGCTTTGTTCAGATCGGCACCGGGAAAAATAACTGAAAACTCCTCGCCGCCATACCGGCATGAAATACCCTCTTTCTGCGTTTTGCCGTAAATAATATCGGCCACATCCATTAACACCATATCGCCGGTTTCATGCCCGAAGCTGTCATTTACCTCTTTAAAATTGTCAAGATCGATGATGATAAGGCTGACGCATTTGTTGTTTCTGGCCGCTATTTTGAGTTCTCTTCCCAGATTGATGTCGAAAAATCTTCTGTTCATGAGGTTGGTCAGGCTGTCCTTATACGCCAGGATTTCCAGCATTTTTGTTTTCTGCATCAGTTCGTCCTGAAGATTTTTCATCCGGATGTGATTTTCGATCCGCAGCCGCAGCTCGTCCTTTAAAAACGGCTTTGTTAGAAAATCATTGGCGCCGAAGCGAAGGCAGTTCATAATGGTATTCAGATCATCGTTGTCGGCAAGGACGATTAGTATGCAGGAGCTTTCCCGCATATGGTCTTTGACGGCCCTGGTCTTTTCAAGCTTGTCTCCGGGCAGGTCCGAAAGATCGGCCACAATGATGTCCGGCCGGGTCACGCCCATGTAGGCCATTAATTCATCAAAAGCCGAACAGATATTCAGGTTCATGTTGATTAAACTGAGTTCTTTGATAATAATGGAGAGCGTTGTCCGGTTCGGGGACAACACCAGCACGTTTGTAACAGGCCCCAGGTCTTTGACTGCGGTGAGAGAGTTGACCGCCGAGTAGAGCTGGGCAAACGATATGGGTTTTTTGATAAAATGGGTGGCACCGGCACCGAACCCTTTTTTAAACTGTTCGTAATCAATGGCGGAACTTGTCACAATGACCGGTATACGGTTTGTCTCCCAGTCGTCTGACAGATGCCCGCAGAGTTCGAAGCCGTTCATTTCCGGCATTTCCACATCGGTAATCACGATATCCGGCAGGCGTTCTTTTATCAACTGCAGGCCTTCGCGGCCGTTTGAAGCTGAGGCTACATTGAACTTGAGCTTTTCAAGTTTTTTTGAAAGTACATTGACCGAGGCCCTGCTGTCATCCACAACGACCGCCAGCGGTACATCCCTTTCATTTTTAATACGGTTGGCTTCCACCTGACGGATGGCTTTCAAAAGTTTTTCCTTTGTAAAGGGCTTTATCAAAATGCCGTCGATGTCAGACAGGTTCCAGTCGCTTTTTAACTCGCCGGCTGTCATTGTGGTAGAAACGATAAATTTCGTGTTCCGGAAGTCTTCAATGACCTTGAGGGCGTTTACAATGGCTGTGCCGTCCTGATATTTCGGGAATCCCGGACAGATGACAATTGCAATATTTTTTTGCGTTTCCAGC
>CAYZHB010000031.1:0-5195 GCA_964478245.1 uncultured Desulfobacterales bacterium
TGAAATCGATCTCCCCGCCGAGAACCCTGCCGGCGTACTGCACCGATGCTTTGTGATACGAGCCTTCCGTGGGCACAAAGGTGCGGTCCCGCGTGTCCCATACCAGATACGGGGTCAGACTGCTTGTCACATAGGTCCCCTCCTCTACGGTGGTGTAGTCCTCGTCCACATCGCTGATGGTAAAATCTTCGAACCCGTAGACAATACCGGGCCGCAGCTTGTCGAAGAATTCATAGCTGAAGTTGACCGCGCCGCCCCTGGACTCTTTGTCGTAATAGTCATATTCATAATCCCAGTTGTACAGCTCCACACCTGCCGACAGGGGAATATCAAACAGCCAGGGCTCGATAAAATTGATCCCGTACTTGTTGGAGTCACTGGAGACCTCGGCTTTCACTTTGATGGTCTGCCCCCTGCCGAACAGATTCCGCTCCTCTACGGAGGCGAGCACAAACGCATTCTCTTCACTGCTGTATCCGCCGCCGAAGGTAAAGGCGCCGGTCTGTTTTTCAGCGACCTTGAACTCAAGATTCATCCGGTTTTTCTCAGTACCCCTGGCCGTCCTTACATCGATATTTTCAAAATAATCAAGCCTTTTCAGATTCCGCAGGCTCCGCTGAATATCCGTTTTACTGTAAAGCCCTTTTTCGTAAATCCTGAGCTCCCGCCGTATCACCTTGTCCCTTGTCTTGGTATTCCCGCTGATCAGGATTCTTTCAAAATAAACCGGCGAGCCTTTTTCAATAAAAACGGTGATATCCACAACGCCTTTGTCCGGATCCCTTTGTATTGACGGGGAAACATCCGCATTGGCGAATCCCCTGTCCGCATAATAATCCACAATATCAAAAACATCGGTCCGCAGGTCCTCCCGGCTGTAAAGTTCGTTTTCAGAAAGCGTGGTGTTTTTAAATATCTCCTCGGCCGAGGTGATGATGTCTCCCTTGAAATCGATTTTTCCCACCCGGTACTGGATGCCTTCGTTGATATTGAAACGAACCGAAATATGATTTTCGCGGTATTGAACTTCCGGATCGGCCACCTTTGCATCGGCAAACCCGTGGTTTTTATAATAGGATTCCAGCCGCAGCGCATCCCTTTCAAGCTCGTTCTTGTCCAGCTCGCCGGATGAGGTGAACCAGTGGAAAAACCCTTTTTCCGCTGTTTTCATATGGTCTTTGAGCGTGTCATCATCAAAGTGGGCATTTCCTTCAAAGGTAATTTTTTCCACGTAAAGCTTATCGCCCTCTTCGATATTGAAAATCAGGTCCGCCTGATTATGCGGCAGTTTTTCAATCTCGTAAGTGACGTTGCAGTTGTGATAGTTTTTCTCTTTATACAGCCGACGGATCCGGGCCACATCCTCTTTCACCTTGAAAATATTGAGAATGGAACCGGTACTTGTGGCCACGACTTCCCGCAGCTCCTCTGTCTCATACACGCGGTTCTTGCGGAACACGACCTTCCTTACCGACGGCTTTTCAGCCACTTTAAAGACAACCTTGACACCGCTGTCCGTCTCTTTTTGTATCACCTCGACATCTTCAAAATATCCCATCTTGTATATTCGGTTCAGATCTTCCGACAGCTTCCGGGAATCCAGGATATCCCTTGGCTCGGTTTCAATTATCCTTAAGACGGCATCATCTTCGATGCGTTTGTTGCCCTGTATCTCGATTTTTACAATCAGCTTTTTCCGGAAAATATCACTTATCACATTTCTGCTCAGTTCATTAACGGCTGAAAGCAGGTTTTCAACCCCCCCGGCCTCCGAATAAAACGTCCGGGCTTTCAGGTCCTCATACGTGTCCACCATTTTAACATCAATGCTTATCCGACCGGCGGCGGAAAAAATACTTCCGAAAACAAGGTAGTCCGCACTGTACTTTATCCCGAGCGCTTTCAGCCGTGAGGGACTCATCTTCTCTTCTGCCACCTCTTTATCAATAACCACCGCCTGGGCCCCTTCTTTTTCAATATTTTCCTTCACCATCCGCGGCACTTCCCTTTTGAGATAATCAATATTCTGCCGGGCATGAATTTCAAAAGGGAACAGGGCCACTTTGATATTTTTTGCCGCCGCATTCCCGCCTAAAACTGCACTGAACAATAACAGCAGAATCACAACTTTTGAAAGCACGCTAATATTTTTCATTGTCATTTCTCTATCGATGTTGGGTTGTCAGTAAGATACGATTTTCCCGTCCATAATCGTTACCCGCTTTCTCATCAAATCAGCCAGATCGGTATTGTGGGTCACGATCACAACGGTGGCGCCCAGGTCCCTGTTCAGTTCATCTATCAGCTGATGAACGCCGTCACTGTTTTTCCTGTCAAGATTCCCGGTGGGCTCATCCGCAAGAAGAATCTCGGGCTCGTTTACAAGGGCCCTGGCAAGGGCGGCCCGTTGCTGCTCGCCCCCTGACAGGTCTTCTATCCTGTAATCCAGCCGTTTTTCAAGTCCCACTTTTTCCAACACGGCCGATGCCCGCTTTTCAACGCCGCTTTTCCCTTTTCGGCTTATCATGCAGGGCATCATCACATTCTCCAATGTGGTAAATCCCGAAATCAGATGGTGAAACTGAAATACAAACCCGATTTTTTTATTCCGGAAACCGGCAAGTTCATTGCCGGAAAAAGACAAAAGATTCCGGCCTCGATACATCAGCTCCCCCCTGTCAGGGTGGTCCAGGGTCCCGATGATATTCAGCAGGGTGGACTTGCCGATGCCGGATGCCCCTACCACGGCGATTGTCTCACCCATACGGATTGTAAAATCGGCATTCTCAAGTATGTCCACTCTTTCACTCTTTGTATTGAACCCTTTGAAAACAGACCTGAGGGCAATCAGCGGCTCTTTTTTCATACGGCTATCCATACCGCAACGCCTCGACAGGATTCATTTTTGACGCTTTTCTGGAAGGGTACAGGGTGGACACGAAGCATATGCCCATCGACGCCAGGGCAATAATACAGACATCGAGACTGTTCAGGTCCACAGGCAGCGTGGTGAACGGATATGCCTCCGGCAGATGGATAAACTTGTATTTCTGAAGCAGAAAACAGATGGCAATCCCCGAGACAGCCCCGGCCACCGTGCCCGCAAATCCGATTATCAATCCCTTGATAATAAAAATTTTTCCCACCATCCGGTCGGTGGCGCCCATTGCTTTGAGCACCGCCACATCTTTGGTCTTTTCCATTACCATCATTATAAGGGCGCTGGCAATATTGAAAGCGGCCACAAGAACAATCAGCGTCAAAATAATAAACATGGCTGTTTTTTCAAGTTTCAGCGCCGAAAAGAGGCTTTTGTTGATCTCCATCCAGTCCCGGGCATAAAAAGGCGCCTCGATGTGCGAGAGCACCTCTTTTTTGAAGGCTTTGACGTTGAATACATTGTCCACCCAGATGCCGATGGCGGAAATTTTATCTTCGATGCCGGCATGCTTCTGGGCTTCGTCAATATGCACGTATGCTATGGCACTGTCATATTCATACATGCCGGATGAAAACGTGCCTTCCACATGAAAGCGTTGCATGGAGGGCATGTAACCGGCTGGAGACAGAATCCCGGCCGGCGAAAGCAGTATGATGTTGTCACCTTTTGCCGCCCCGACACTGTCGGCAAGCTGTCCGCCGAGAATGATGCCGGGCAGATTCGTTCCGGACCGGTCTTTTCCAAGCGCTCTTTTAAGCTCTTCAGGGCTGAATCCTTTTATCAGGCTTATGTCGCTTTGCGTGTCAACCCCCCTCAGCATGGCCCCTGAAAAGGCGTGCGCGGTTCTTATCATGGTCTGACCGAAAAAAAGCGGGGAGATGTTTTGAACGCCCTTTATCTGCTTTAACTCCGACAGCAGCGGGCTGTAATTTCCAAACTTGCCTGAATAGTTCATGACCAGAATATGGGGTTCCAGTCCCAGTATCTTCTTCCTGAAATCCTTTTCAGCCCCGCTCATCACGGAGATAACCACAACAAGCGCCATTACGCCCACCGCCACCCCCGCAACGGACAGAAAAGTGATAAGGGATATAAACCCTTCCTTTCTTTTGGCCCTGAGATACCGGATCGCTATAAACAATTCAAACGGCATGGATGGTTAGTTCTTTCTCATATGGGGGAAAAGAATCACTTCCCTTATGGACTCGGTATCGGTAAGGATCATGACAAGCCGGTCAATACCGATGCCTTCACCGCCGGCGGGCGGCATGCCGTATTCCAGAGCCTCTATATAATCGGCATCCATCAGATGCGCCTCTTCGTCTCCGGCCGCCCGCTGGTCAAGCTGCTGAAGAAATCGGGTGTACTGGTCCGCCGGATCATTTATTTCCGAAAACCCGTTCGCTATCTCCTTGCCGGCTATGAAAAGTTCGAACCTGTCGGTAAATTCCGGGTCGGCGTCATTCTTTCTGGAAAGCGGGGACACCTCGGTGGGATAACCGGTAATGAAGGTCGGCTGTATCAGCTGAGGCTCCACGAGTTTATCAAAGAGTTTGGTCAATATTTTCCCGTGTCTGTCCCGCTTGGTGACGTCGATCCCTTTTTTTTCGGCAAATTGCAAAAGGGCTTCCCTGTCCTGCAGTATATCGCGGTCAACGCCGCCCGTTTCAACAAGCGCGTCCATCAGCGGCACCCGGGGCCAGCCGGGTGAAAAATCAATTGTCTTTCCCTGGTATTCAGTTTTTTCCGAGCCGGTAACCGTCTTTGAGATATCCACAAACATTTTTTCCGTCAGCGCCATCATATCTTCGAAGTCCGCGTATGCCTGATAAAACTCCACCATGGTAAACTCGGGATTGTGATTTGTGGACACCCCTTCATTCCTGAAATTTCTGTTAATTTCAAAAACCCTGTCAAAACCACCGACCAGAAGCCTTTTCAGGTAGAGTTCCGGGGCGATCCGCAGAAAAAGTTCCATTGACAAGGCATTGTGCCATGTTCTAAAAGGTGTGGCTTCGGCTCCGCCCGGCAGGGGCTGCATCATAGGCGTCTCCACCTCCATGAACCCCTCTTTTTCAAGAAACCGGCGCATGGCACTGACGATCCGGCTCCTCTTGATGAAAACATCCCTTGTCTCCTGGTTCATCACAAGGTCCAGATACCGTTTTCTATATCGTTTCTCCGGGTCTTTTATCCCGTGAAATTTTTCAGGAAGGGGTCTGACGGCCTTGGAAAGCACTTTAAAATCAAAAAC
>CAYZHB010000031.1:5205-28422 GCA_964478245.1 uncultured Desulfobacterales bacterium
TGGTCACCTCCCCTGTCCGTGTTTTGAAAAGCGGCCCTTCCATCCCGATAAAATCCCCGATATCGAGCTTTTTGAAAAAATCATACCGCTCGTCTCCCACCATATTTTTTTTAAAATAAGCCTGAAGTTGACCCGTCCCGTCCCTGAATCTGACAAAAGAGGATTTGCCCATCTTGTTGACCGCCATTACGCGGCCGGCGGCAGCATAGCGGCCGTTCTCATCGTTTAACACATCCGGCTTGTTATCGGCGAGCGCTTTGAGCTCAGCTACCGTATGGCTTATCTTGAAATCATTGGGATACAGGGAAATACCCGAGTCCCTCATTTCGTTAATTTTATCTTTTCTCTGTTTTAAAAGTCTTTCCGTACTCTCTTCCATGTAACATATCTTTCATTGGGTCTGTTTGTTCTGTTGAAGCCGCAAGTTTATCCCGCTTTTTACACACTGTTGCAGACAGCCAGTTTCAAAGAAGGGATAATAGCTTATTTTCTTATCAAATTCAAGATATTGTTGGTGTTGAATCCCGGTGAATTTGTTTCCATGGACAAGCGGCGGGGACATTGCATCGGATTACGCCTTGTCACTTATCCGGTAGCCCTCGAAAATAATGGTAAAGACAGATCCCCTGCCCGGTGTCGATTCCACATCGATCATTCCCTGGTATTTGTCAACCAGTCTGTGCACGATGGCAAGACCGAGTCCGGTACCCTCCGGTCTTGTGGTATAAAAGGGATCAAAAACGGTCTGGATGTTTTCCCGGTCTATACCACACCCGTTGTCTTCTATCGTTATGTAGACCCGGTTTCTCTTGTCATATTTCAGTCGAATCAGTATGTCGCCCTTCGCCTTTATGGACTGGGCGGCGTTTTTTAAAAGGTTCCAGATGATCTGATTGAAATGCACCGGATCGATATGGACAATGACACGGGTTTCCAGATCGGTGGAAAAGCGGATACGGGTGTGATAGTCCGGGTCTTTTGAAAAAAGCTCGACAATCTCCGGAATGGTGGTGTCCACCTGCAGGTCTACGGCATTGGTCGTTTTGGGCTTGGCAAACATGTGAAAATCATTGATCAGGCTTTCAAGCTTCTCCGTTTCCCGCAATACAATCTTGATCAACCGGTAATCCGGTTCGCCGGGTTCGGTGTTCTCTTTTAAAAGCTGGATGGCCCCGGACAAAGAGGCCAGCGGATTTTTCACTTCATGGGTAATACCCGCCAGCATTTCACTCATGGCCGTCATCCTCTCTACCCGTCTCAAATGACCTTTTGTGATTTTCAGGTCATACCTGGCACTTTTGGCCCGCAAGGCAAGCAGGCCGCTCAGGACCGCCACTATAAAACAGGCGGAAACAACCATGACCACTTTAAACACGATATACTGCAGATCATATGCAGATGAAATGTTGGCCTGTTCCATAAGGGAATTGAAGACAGTAAAGTAATCGATACAGACAAGAAGGCAGTACTGCAGGGATGCCACGGCGGCAATGAGGAGCGTGCCCCTGTAAAGGAGAAACAGGCTTGAACAGATAATGACCACAAGGTATAAAAACGTGAAAATACTTTCGAAGCTTCCCGTAATAAAGACGATGGCCGTCACAAAAACCGTTTCCAGGACCGCCCAGCACCATACCACAATAAAGAGCCGCCGGCTTTTTTCCATAACCGCAAAATAGAGGAGAGAAGAGAAAAGAATCAGGAATGAAAGACCATGCAGAGAAATATACGGCTGGGAGAAATTGTCCAGGCTCTTTCCCATACAGAACACAAAGGTGGAAAAAGAGAGAACGACGGCAAAGAAAGATCTGAAGAGCAGAATTAATTTCAGCTCCCGGTGGTTGACCTCCATGTCGGAAAAAGAAAAGCCGCTCACTTGTCTTCAACCCGTCCCGCTCGTGTCCGCGGGAATCCGGTACAGACCGGACCTGGCATCAGCGACCTTCCGCAAGGCGGGTGTTTCAACCGGTGACGGTTGTAACCGGGGGCACAGCCCCCGGTTTGAAAACGACCAATCACCAATAGCCTCGTTATTCTCATCTCTGCACTTTTTCTATGAGATGGCGCCGGCCATTTTAAATATCGGGAGATACATGGCCACGACCAGTCCGCCGATGACAACTCCCAGAAAAACCAGCATGACCGGTTCGATCATATCCGTCAGATTGGCAACCGCCTGATCCACCTCATCCTCGTAGAAGTCGGCGATTTTCCCCAGCATCGCATCCAGGGCGCCGGTGGATTCCCCAACAGCAATCATGGAGCATACCATGGCAGGGAACACCCCGCTCTCCAGCAGGGGATCGGCAACAGACCGGCCCTCGGCTATGCCGGTTTTCACATCCTGGATTGCAAACTCAACGGTTTTGTTCCCGGCGGTTTTGGCCACGATATCCAGTGCCTCCAGAATCGAAACGCCGCTGGATAACATGGTGCTCGTTGTCCGGGTAAATTTGGCCACCGCCACCTTCCGGATCAGCATGCCGAATACGGGAAGCTTTAACAAAAGATCGTCAATAACGATCCGGCCCCTGTTGGTGGCGTAGATTCTGTTGACAGCGATCGGCACGATGATAATGACGGCAAGAAGCACCCATACATTGTGCAGCACAAAATCACTCATCGCCACGACAACCTGTGTGGGAATCGGAAGGGCCTCCCCGAACCCTTCGAACAGTTCCGTGAAAACCGGTATAACAAAAACAAGAATGACCGCCACCACAATGACCGCCACCACAACCGTGATGGCGGGATAGGTCATGGCACCCTTCACTTTGCTTTTCAGCTTGGCCATTTTTTCCATATAGGCGGAAAGCCGCTGCAGGATCACGTCCAGTATACCACCGGCCTCACCGGCCGCCACCATGTTGACGAAGAGTTCATTGAACACCTTGGGGAATTTTTTCAGGGAATCGGCAAAGGTTTCCCCGGATTCCACAGACTCTTTTATCTGTTTGAGTATTCTCTTGAACGTTTTGTTCTCCTGCTGGGCATGCAGTATCTCGATACACTGAAGCAGCGGCAGGCCGGCGTCGATCATGGTTGAAAACTGTCTGGAAAAGATAATGACGTCCTGTTCTTTCACCCGGGGCTGAAGAAAAGAGACATTTTCAAAAAGATCCTTTGGTTTTTTCCTGACACTGACGGGTGTAATCTTTCTCCGCTGTAAATTGGCCCTGACCTGATCGGCATTTTCAGCTTCCATCTCGCCCTTGATTTTTCTTCCCTTTGGATTTTTCCCCTTCCATTGAAAGACCTGTGGCATATTGATCGTTCCCCTTTATATTGCAGATGTTGTCAGATGGAAAAAATTGTACGGCTCCGCAATTGTTTGTAAATTCATACTATATATAATAGTATATAAATTTTATTCTCTTTTTACAATAGGAGTCCATTTTTGAAAAACAAAAAAATTGTAACCGCACGCACCGTTATTACAAGTCATATCAACGCCGACTTTGATGCGGTTGCTTCAATGCTGGCCGCACAGAAGCTTTACCCGGATTCGGTTATCATTTTTCCCGGCACCCAGGAAAAGAATCTCCGGGATTTTTTTATCAGTTCGATGCGGTATCTTTTCAATATGGCGGACGCCCACTTGATTGATTTTTCCTCAACCCGCCGCCTCGTTCTGGTGGACACCCGGCAGGAAAACCGGGTGGCGGGTGTATCCGATCTTCTGAAAAAAAAGGATATTGATATTCACATTTACGATCATCATCCGTCTTTCAAGGATGATATCCGGGGCGCCTTTGAAAGGATTGAAAACACAGGCGCCACTGTTACCATTTTAAGCAAGATCATAAGAGAGAAAAAAATCGCGCTCACGCCTGATGAAGCCACCATAATGGCGCTCGGCATTTACGAGGATACCGGTTTGTTCACGTACGCCTCCACCCATGAAGACGATTTTAACGAGGCGGCATTTCTGCTCTCCTGCGGCGCCAACCTGAACACGATTTCAAGCCTGGTCATCAAAGAGATAAAGCCTGAACAGGTCACATGGCTCAATGAACTGCTCAACGAAATGGTCATCCATAAAGTCAACGGATTTGATGTCCACATATCCACCATATCCTCACCTGATTACATACCCGACCTGGCCACTATCGTTCAGAAAGTGATCCGGATGGAAAATATCGACATATTCTTCGCTGTGGTACTCATGGGTAATAAAATCACCATTGTGGCCCGGAACCGGCTGCCCGAATTCGATGTCGGAAAGATCCTGTCCCATTTCGGCGGCGGCGGTCACTATTATGCCGCCTCGGCCAAAGTTCATGACAAAACCCTTGTGCAGGCGGAGCAGCGGCTTCTGCAGGTAATCAGCAACGCGGTCCAGTCCCATAAAGTGACAAAAGAGCTGATGAACTCACCGGCCATCACCATTCCGGCTGACAAAAACTGCAAAGAGGCCAGCCGTATCATGACCCGGTACAACATCAATGCACTTGTCGTCACAAACAGGGAAACCGCACAGCCTGAAGGCTGCATCACAAGACAGGTGATTGAAAAAGCCCTCTATCACAATCTGGCCGATCTGCCGGTCGAAGAGTACATGGATTCCGAAATCCGCACCGTTTTCCTTGACTCTCCTTTTTCCGAAATTGAAACCATTATTATTGAAGAAAAACAGCGGGTCCTGCCGGTTATGGATCAGAACGCGATTGCCGGTGTCATCACAAGGACGGATCTCCTCAATTTTCTTGTGGAGCACAACAAAAGTATTGAACAGTCCGAGAAGGAAGAGCAGACCGGAAAACCCAAAAAAAGAAAAAATATCGACAATTTATTGGCTCAGCGGCTTGACGTTGAAACACGGAACATACTGACATCCATGGGAGAAACCGGTGACGAGCTGGGACTGAATGTGTATGTGGTCGGCGGGTTTGTAAGGGACCTGCTTCTAAACAGAAACGTCTGTGATATTGATATCGTAGTGGAAGGCGACGGTATCTGGTTTGCCCGAAAACATGCGGCCAAAGCGGGGTGCCGGATTAATGCATACAAAAAATTCGGTACGGCCGTCATCATTTTCCCCACCGGTTACAAAGTGGACATCGCCTCTGCAAGGCTCGAATACTACAAAACACCCGCCGCCCTTCCCACTGTGGAAATGAGTTCCATAAAACTCGATCTGTTCCGGCGGGACTTCACCATCAACACCCTTGCGGTCTGCCTCAATCAGGACAACTACGGGATGATCATCGATTTTTTCGGGGGGGCGCGGGATCTCAAAGACAAAACCATCCGCACCATTCACAGCCTGAGTTTCGTGGAGGATCCCACACGGGTGTTCAGGGCCATCAAGTTTGCCAACCGGTTTGAATTCAAAATCGGCAAAGTCACCGCCAACCTGATTAAAAACGCCGTCAAAATAGACAGCTTTAAAAATTTAAGCGGACTGCGGGTCCTTTCCGAACTCAAACAGATATTTGAAGAGGAAAATCCCATACCGGCCATACGAAACATGCAGGATTACGGGCTTGAAAAAGTGTTACACCCGGAACTGTCCCTTGATCAGGAGACATACAGTCTCCTGGAAGAGGTCTACAAAACCCTGTCGTGGCATGACCTGCTCTATATTGATGACAATTACCCCCGCTGGTCTGTCTATTTTATGTCCATCATAAAAAAATGCACTTACAAGGTGTCTGAAGAAGTATGCCATCGGCTGCAGCTGCCGTTGAAGGAAAAAAAAATTGTGCTGCATAACAGACTCAAAGCACAGGAGACACTGGCCACCATAGAAAACGCACTGCCGCTGAAAAACAGTACGCTTTATTCGAAACTCGCCGGCTTTAATACGGAACTGATCCTGTTCATGATGGCCTCTGCCGTAAAAGAGGAAACAAAAAAAGCGATCTCGCTTTTTTTCACCCGGCTCAGATACACAACGGTTTCCATCGGCGGGAAAGATCTGATCGATATGGGGCTTCGCCCCGGCCCCGTCTTCCGGGACATCTTCCTTTACATACTGGCTGGACGGCTGGACGGAAAAATTGAAACAAAAGCCGAAGAAATTCAGCTTGCAAAGAATTACATAAAAGCGCACAAACTGGTTGAATAAAGACCCTGTTTTATGGTATTTGGCATGCTTGCTGAGGCCAGACTACCTTCGGCAAAGCAGGGGCATTTTTGCCGGCGCATCTCTCCGGGACCGCCCGCAGACCGGAAGGACAAAAAATCGCCGGGATTTCAGCCGTTGTCGGTTGTCACCGGGGGCACAGGCCCGGTCAAAAACAACCCATAACCTTTTAGAAAATCGGGAGTTAAAGAAAAAACACCATGAAAAACGCGGACTTTCTAACCGGAATCACCACAACAGGGACCCCGCATCTGGGGAATTACGTCGGTGCCATACGACCGGCAGTTGCCACGAGCAAAGACAGGTCCCTTGTGTCTTACTATTTTCTTGCCGACTATCACTCCATTATCAAATGCCAGGACCCTGACCGGGTCAAACAGTCAACCCTGGAAGTGGCGGCATCCTGGATCGCTCTTGGGCTGGATACGGACAACTGCGTTTTTTACAGGCAGTCTGATATTCCCGAAATCCCCGAACTGACCTGGATTCTGACATGCCTCACTTCCAAGGGACTTATGAACCGGGCGCATGCCTACAAGGCGGCGGTAGAAGAAAACAGGCTGAACGGAACTGAAGACATCGACAAAAATATCACAATGGGCCTGTTCTGTTACCCCATACTGATGGCGGCCGACATCCTCATGTTCAACGCGGAAAAGGTGCCGGTGGGGAAAGACCAGATACAGCACCTTGAAATGACACGGGACATCGCTTCGCGTTTCAATCATCAGTACAAAGAACTGTTTGTCCTGCCGCAGGTGATCATTGATGAATCAAGTTCGGTCCTGGCCGGGCTTGACGGACGAAAAATGAGCAAGAGCTATAACAACACCATCCCCCTTTTCGAGAGTGAAAAACGTCTGCGGAAACTGATTATGAAAATAAAAACCAACTCCCAGGGGCCGGAAGAGCCAAAGGATTATACCGACTGCACCCTGTTTTCCATTTATGCCGCTTTTGCATCCGAAACGGAAACCGAGGCCATGAAGGAGCGGTACCGTCAGGGAATTGCATGGGGAACAATGAAACAGGAACTCTTTGAGTATATCAACGAAACACTGAAGGCCCCCAGAAAAACCTACAGCGAGCTGATTCAAAATCCCGGGGATATCAGCGGCATCCTTGAAAAAGGCGGGGAAAAGGCCCGGCGCTATTCGGTCCCCTTTATTGACAACATCAAGAAAACGGTGGGGATTCAGTCAGTCGTATAATTTGCGGACTTCACCGGCGGCAAGATAACGCCATTGGCCCTCTTTCAAACCGTCGAGGCTGACATTCGAGATCCGGATCCTTTGCAGGCGTTGAACCCGGTTGCCCGTCTGGGTGACCATTTTCCGGATCTGGCGGTTCCGTCCCTCTTTTAAAACAATTTTGAACCGGTCTTCCGACAGGCGCTCTGTTTTTGCCTCTCTTGTTTTTTTCCCCTCCAGGACAACGCCCTGCGCCATCTTTTTCAATGCGGCGTCACTGACCGGGTGCGCCGTCTCGACAACATACGCCTTTTCGTGATTGAACGACGGATGGGAAAGGCGGTGATGAAGCGCCCCGTCATCGGTGAGGAGAATGAGTCCCCTGGAATTCTTGTCAAGCCTGCCCACCGGATAAATCCGCCGGTCAATATCCACCAGATCGAGAATGATCCGTTCCCCTTTGTGAGAGCAGGAGGAGACGTATCCTTCCGGTTTGTTCAGGGCGATGTAAATACAGTCCGGTTTCCCGGAGAGGCGGACCGCTTCATTGTCAAAAAGGACCGTGTCTGTTTCGGTATCCACTTTTGTACCCAGCTCTGTCACGATCTTGTCGTTCACTTTCACCCGGCCTGCCTGGATATGCGCCTCCGCCTTCCGCCTCGAGCAGATGCCCGCAGCCGCGATGAACTTCTGAAGCCGCATTATCATGAGCGGTACTCGGCGTTGATGGTGACATAGGCCTCGGAAAAATCGCAGAACATATAATAATCCGTATAAGGGCCGTCATTGAAATCGAGCGTGATATCCACCTCTTGGGCTTTCATCTGCCGCCGGGCCGCCGCCTCGGCCTCCTTTCCGCACCAGGCACCCTTTTCGAAAAGCTTGATCTTTCCGAAAAAAAGATCAGCCTTGTCCGCGTCAAAGGCGGCGCCCGACCGGCCGGCCGCGGCCAGAATTCTTCCCCAGTTGGGATCTTCACCAAAAAGGGCGGTCTTTACAAGATTTGAATCGGCCACGGTCCGGGCCGCCCGCAGGGCATCTTCAGGGGTTCGCGTTCCTTTGACACGGATGGTGGCCGTTTTGGTAGCCCCTTCCCCGTCCTTTACGATCTTTCTGGCCAGGCGGTAAAAAAGCGTGTTGAACATCTCCTGGACTTCGGCCAGGTCCCGGTCATTTTCCACAACCGCATCCGACATGCCGTTGGCCAGGCATAAGACCGTATCGTTCGTGCTGGTGTCCCCGTCCACACATATTCTGTTAAAAGAGCGGTCACAGGCTTTCTGAAGTATTGCCTGCAGAAACGGGGCGGAGATATTGAGATCCGTGCACACAAACACCAGCATCGTGGCCATATCCGGCATTATCATGCCGGAGCCCTTGGCCATCCCGACAATTGAAAATTCCCGTCCGCCCAGACGGCAGGTCCGCTCCGCCACTTTCCGGCAGGTATCGGTGGTGAGAATGGCATCGGCAAAATCCGCGATGCCGTCCGGACCCAAGCCTTTAACCAGCGGGGCTATACCGGTTTCAATTTTATCCATGGGTAGCGGCGCCCCGATGACACCGGTGGAAGACACCATGACAAATTCATCCGGGATGTTTAAAGCGGCAGCTGCCAGCTTCGACGAATCCACGGCATCCTTGAGCCCCTGACCGCCCGTGCAGCAGTTGGCGTTCCCGCTGTTCACCAGCACCGCCTGGCAGATGCCCTGTCTTACCCTCTCCCGGCCCATTACCACCGGCGCCGCCGCCACCCGGTTTCTCGTGAAAAGCGCGGCTGCCGACGCCGGTTTTTCGGAAAAAATCATCCCGAGATCCCGGACGCCCTCTCCCTTGATCCCGGAACTGATACCGTTGAATGTAAATCCCATCATTGAGTTGTCTCCTCCGACCGGAACAGTCACTGGCCAATGTTCCCATTTCCCGCCTTCGAGCGGCGGCATAGTTGATCGTCACTTCCATCACAACTGCATTTTAATATAGCAACATTATGAAATTATCTCAATGCCCGGCTTTTTTTGATTATTTTCCCGTATGTTACAATATTCAACAGATCGTTCCATAACCAAACTGAATTTAACCGTCTGAATAAACAGGTAAAAGATATACAGAGCCACTTTCCCGTTTCAAACGGCAACACCCCCTCCGCTGGATACGGCCACTAAGACAGAGCAGGATGATGGTTCGCTGTATTGAGACGAACGTGCGAAGAGCCGCGTTCCAAATCCCGGAACAAGCAGAAAGAAGGCGCCATTCAAATCACCGGCACAGCAATTGCAGAGAGTCTGTCATCAAACGGCCCTGAAGATCCGCCTGCAGAACAGGCGGTTTGACAAACCCCATCAATCACACATAAAGACAGCAAAGGAGAATACGCGACATGAAAAAACAATTGTTAACCCAATTTGACAGGATCATGCTGGCCATAACATTTGCCCAGTCCGGGGAAAGGCAGTCCGCGCTCAATTTTCTCTCCCCTGAAAGGGACGGCAACAGAGACCGGAAAGCTGTACAGGACAGCGAAAGACTCCGTAAAAATGAACGGGTGCAAATGCGGCTGTAAATCAGCGCGGAAGGAATGCAGCAATGGCCAAAGTACTGCTTGCAGTGGAAGGCGCACGGCCGTCTCCGGGCATCCTCGGATTCGCACTGGAATTCTGCAGGAAAATGAAAGCGGAACTCTCTGTTCTGCAGTTTATCAGGGATTTTCCGTACCGGGAGATCATTGAAAAAAACGGCAGAAAAATCGACCGGACAGGCCGGTACATAGAGACATCGCTGATGGCCGCGGCATTTGCCGAGGCCGGGGAACATGACTTTGCCAAACAATTGCTGAGTCCGGAAAAGAAAAATCGAACCGCGCCTGCCCCCGACAACGAATATGCGGCCATTCCGTTACGCATCGCCCTGGATTCGGGCGAATCCGAAAAAGAAATTGCCGCCTATATCGAGAACCACCCCGATGTCACCCTCACGATTTTTGATGCACCAGAGGAAACAGACGGACTCTGCCGGGCAAGTAAAATCGAAAACATCAGGAAACGGCTCAATATTCCTTTGGTATGTATGAAACGGTAACCCGGCCGGCAGGCCTTACGGCATTCTCAATACCGACTTGACGATCTCCCTTATATCATCAACGGTTTTGATCTCGATTTTATCCAGGATCTCCTGGGGAATCGCCCGGATATCGCCCTTATTTTTTGCGGGAAAAATCACCGTTTTGATACCGGCTTCGGCGGCGGCCATTGTCTTTTCCCTTATCCCCCCCACAGGGAGGATGCGCCCGCTCAAGGTCAACTCCCCGCTCACGGCGACATCCCGCCGACAGGGTTTTCCCATGAAAAGGGACAAAAGTGCGGCGGCGATGGTAAGGCCCGCCGAAGGACCGTCTTTGGAGATGGCACCGGCAGGCACATGAATATGCACATCCATATCTTCAAAACTTCCGTCACTAAGGCCGAACACATCCGCATGACTCCTCGAATAGCTTAACGCCGCCTGCGCCGACTCCTTCATTATCCCGCCAAGCGACCCGGTGAGTATCAGTTTGTTATGTCCCGTCATCCGGGTCGCTTCAACAAATATGATTTCTCCGCCGCTCTCGGTCAGGGCCAGGCCGGTGGCAAACCCTTTTCTCTCTTTAGCCTGTGCGGCCTCGGAAAAAAATAGTTCCGGACCGAGAAAGGCTTCCACCATTTCCGGTGAAACCCTGAGACCATTTTCCCGGTTTTCACTTTTCACAATTTTCAGTGCGATTTTTCTGCACACGGAAGCGATTTTTCTCTCGAGATTTCTCAACCCGGCTTCGCGGGTATATCCCTTGATAATCTTACGGACCGACGCCTCTTCAAAGTGCGGAGACACACCTGAAAGACCGGTCTCCTCAATCGCCCTGGGAATCAGGTAATCAAAGGCGATCTTCACTTTTTCCCCGGTGGTATATCCCGACAGAACAATCACTTCAAGCCGGTCGAGCAACGGGGCGGGGATGTTGCCGGTCACGTTGGCTGTCGCTATAAACATCACTCTGGACAGATCAAACGGCACATCCAGATAATGATCCATGAAGCTGTGATTCTGGTGGGCGTCAAGCACTTCCAGCAGTGCCGCTGCGGGGTCCCCCTTCACGTCCATTCCTCCTATCTTGTCAAGCTCATCCAGCATGAACACCGGATTGTTTGACTCGGCCCGCCTTATTTCCTGAACAATCCGCCCCGGCATGGCCCCGACATAACTCCGCCGATGGCCCCTGATTTCAGCCTCATCCTTTATTCCGCCAAGGGACATGCGCACAAATTTTCGATTCAGACTTTCGGCAACAGCCATACCCAGCGATGTCTTGCCCGTTCCCGGCGGGCCTGCAAAACAAAGGACAGCGCTCTTTGATTCAAAAATACCGTGTTTTCGTTCAAGGGCCTTCCTGACCGTCCGTCTGACCTCCTCCAGCTTCAACGGCTTGGCCAGAAAATGGTATGACCCTTTTTTCATGGCGTCCACAGCAGTGGGGACAGTGGCATATCCGGTAATAATGATCACTTCGGTCGGAAGGCCCTCCTGTTTTACATGCTCCAGAATGGACATCCCGTCCACCTTGTCCATCTTCAGATCAGTGATCACCAGATCGTAGGGTCGCGCTTTTAAAAGGGCCAGCGCATCGTTCCCGTTTAAAACCGTATCCACCGTGTACCCGTCACGGGTAAGCACGTGTTCAAGGTTTTTGCAGGTGATGTTCTCATCATCCACCACCAGAATCCGCTTCTCCTCCGACAGTTTCATTACCCGCACCGCCAGATGTTCCAGTATCCTTTCCTTAATGTTGGTCAGTCCGAAATGTTCCCGGTTCAATACGGATTCCGCATGCGTGATATCCAGATCGTCTTCAGTGGACTTATGCCAGGGGAGTGTCAGCATATAATCAATATAATTCATCCCGATGGTGTATTCGGCCGCAGACGGACTGATTTTCAAAAGCCGGTCCACCTCTTTTAAAGCGATTTTTTCCACCGGCTCAGGCATTCGCGCTTTTAAAACCGCTTCCCGCAGATCCTCAATCTCATCGTTATCCTCCCGGGCTTCCTCTTTTTTCGTAAATATCTTCTTCAAAACACCTCCCTGTTCGTGACGGCTTTGTCATACCTGAATTCAGGTTGTATTGTTATTTTTATTTGAATAAACCCGTTTGTGCAACAGGAAAAAAGCGCTGCGCCCGCATGTTACATTATGCAACATCATATTGAGTTATGAAATATCAGGCAACTGATTGTTTTCTTGAAACAAACACAGCCTCAACGGCAAACCGATGCATTGTGCAACGGTCATTCCGCTGCCCTGTCACCGAAGCCGGGCCGGGATGCCGGCAACGGATCATGTGGTATATATCTTGCTGATCGGATCGGCATGAATATGGAAAGCAATAAAAAGGAAAAACCCATGAAGCTTATGAACAAAATCCGCTCCCGAATGAGCCGATTCAACAAAAAAATGGACAACTATCAGGAAGCCGTCACCTTTGCCCAGGCAGGAGAGTACGGCCATGCCAACAGAGTGATCGCCGACAGCAACACCGGCAAGACGGCCAGGGAAAAACTGCTTGTCATCGGCAACGGCAGCACCTTTGCCTCCCATATTGTTTCATATGCGCTGGAAATGGCGACCCGGCTGTCATACGACATAGTGGCACTGAACACTGCTCCCGTGTTTCGGGACCACATGGAGGCCTTCCGAAACGAATCTGTGAAAAACGCAGAATCGTTCCGGCGTAACGCTGAGCAAGCCGGGGTTCCTCTGACCCATGTGGTCAAATTCGCCAGTCCTGACCGGGCGATGCTGGAAATTCAGCAGGATCAGGGCGGTGTTGATTTTGTAATCTCCGACGAAAGTTCGGAACTTTCGGCAGACCAGCAGGAAAAAAGGGAAAGCAGCCGCCTCCCCAAACAGTGTTATGTCTATTCAATCACCTGATTATTCAAAAAAGGAAAGCGAATGGGGTTGCAATTTTACCTTGGCCTCGGTTTGATACTGTTCACTTTTGGCCTGTGCTTTATCTACAGGAAAGACAATAAAAAATAGCCGCGTAATGATCTCGTACTGGCTGATATAATTTTGAGTGCGGAGCTTGAACCCAAATGACACCTGAAATGATTACCACCATGATTGTCCTTGTCTTTGTTATTTTTCTCTTTGTATTTGAATGGGTCCGGGTCGATGTCGTGGGCATAATGATGATGGTACTTCTCCCCCTGATCGGACTTGTGACGGCCAAAGAGGCCTTTGTGGGCCTCAGCAGCAACGCGGTCTGCTCGATCATCGCTGTCATAATTATCGGCGCGGGACTTGACAAAACCGGTGCCATGAACAGAATCGCCAGGCCGATCATCAATCTGGCCGGCAAGAGTGAAAGCCGCATTATTATTCTGATTTCAAGCACGGTGGGCGTCATTTCCAGCATGATGCAGAATATCGGCGCCGCCGCCCTGTTCCTGCCGGCTGCCCAGCGCATTTCAAAACGCGTGGGGATACCCACTTCCCGTATCCTCATGCCCATGGGTTTCTGCGCCATTATCGGCGGCACACTCACGCTTGTGGGCGCCAGCCCCACCATTCTACTCAATGACCTGATGGTGCTTGAGGGGGAAAAGCTGGAACCGTTCAGTCTTTTTACCCAGACACCGATCGGGGTCTGCCTTCTCATATCCGCCCTGTTATACTTTGTTTTCTTCGGAAAATTCATTCTGCCGTCCGGTGACGGCGATTCCAACGAAAAAGGCGCCACGGCAAGCCTTCTTGAGGCATACGAAGGCCTTGAAAATATTTTTGAGATGGAAATCCCGGAGGCATCTGGATTTACCGGCACTCTGGCACAGCTGCAGATCCGGCCCAAATTCCTGGTCAGTGTTATCGGGATCCGCTCTGCTGAAAAGAAGGAAACCAACATGGTGCCCAAAAGCAGTGACACCATATCTCCCAACGATGTCATCGCGGTTGCCGGCAGAAGACGCCATGCGGAAAAACTGGCCCAGGAGTATGGATGGCATCTCAAAGACAGCCTGAACGAATTTGCCGAGGCCCTCGCAAAAACCAATGCGGGAATGGCGGAAACCATTGTCAGTCCGAGATCTGAACTTATCGGCAAAACCCTCAGCGAAATGAATTTTAAAGACCTTTTCGGTTTAAATCCCCTGGTGGTCTACAAGGACAATAAGAAGTTCTACAGCGGCCTTACCCATATCCGGCTCAAAATGGGGGATGCCATTCTCCTGCAGGGCCCGTGGGAAAAGTTCCATATTCTGAAAAACCTGCCACAGCCACGGGACCTGACGTTTGCCACGCCCCTCGAGGGCGAAATCCTCCGTCCCCAGAAGGCCAAACTTGCGGTTCTCTGGCTTGCGGTGGCCCTGGTCCAGATCATCTTTTTCAAGATCCAGTTATCCGTGGCCCTTATGTCCGGTGCCCTGGGGATGATCATCACCGGCGTGCTGTCGGTGGATGAAGCCTACCGGGCCGTGGACTGGATGACCGTTTTTCTCCTTGCCGGCCTGATTCCGCTGGGAACCGCCTTTGAAAAGACGGGAACCGCGGCGTTCATTGCCGAAGGGGTGTTGCAGCTTATCGGAAATCCGTCCCCTATCGTTCTGCTGGCGGTGGTGGGGATCATGACCTCTTTCTTCACACTGGTAATCTCCAATGTCGGGGCCGCGGTCCTCCTTGTACCGCTGTGCATGAACATGGCGGTCATGGCCGGTGGAGATCCCCGAATGGCGGCACTGGTGGTGGGCATCTCGGCTTCCAACACCTTCGTGCTACCCACGCATCAGGTCAATGCACTGATTATGCGGCCTGGGGGGTACAGGACGATCGATTATGCCAAAGCAGGATTGTTCATGACCCCCCTATTCCTGATTGTGGAACTCGCGGTGATCTATTTCTTCTACGGCATTAACTAAAGGGAACAAGGAACTGTAAATGGCCATTGTAACAATCTCCAGAGGGTGTTTCAGTCACGGAAAGGATATCGCCCGGAAAACGGCTGAACTTCTCGGCTACAGCTGCATCAGCCGCGAGATACTGATCGACGCCTCCCACTACTTTGACGTATCGGAAAAGAAACTGTTAAAAGCACTCCACGATGCCCCCGGAATGATGGACAAATTCACCCACGGCAGTGAGGAGTATCTCTGCTACACCAAGGCGGTCCTTATCGAAAAAGTGAGAAGGGACAACATCGTATACCATGGATGCGGCGGCCATCTCCTCCTTCCCGATATCCCGCATATCCTGAAAATACGGATCATATCGGACTTCCAGACCCGGGTGGCGTATACGATGGAAAAAAAAGAAATCTCTTACAACGAGGCTGCCCATGGTATCAAAAAAGAGGATGAGAACAGGAAATCATGGACCCGCATCATTTTCAGGGAAAACCTGGAAAACCCCTTTCTCTATGATGCGGTACTGAATATCGGCAATATGGATATCAATGATGCCGCAAAAACGATAGCGGATCTGGCCGTGAGCGACTCTTTCAAAACCACGGCGGATTCACGGAGAAAACTGGAAGATTATGCCATATACAGCCATGCCAAAGCCGCTCTCTACCAGCACAAGATTCATAACGCCACGATTACGGTAAAAGAGAAAACCGTTATGGTGCATCTCCCTGCCAGACGTATCAAAAGGACCGCCCACATGAGTCCCAAAATGCAGGAAACGTTTCTTGAAAGTGAGAAAAAGGCGTTGAACACCACCGTAAAAGACGCCGTCAAAAAGATACCCGGTGTAGAAGAAGTATACTGCAGTTTTGAGGACCCTTTTATGCATTAACGGAAACGCAGAGGCCAGCATAATTTCATACTGCGTGGCAATAAACCGCAAATTGTTGTATAGATGAATGTACCCGGCAAATGGACACATGGATAAAATCACTGATGAAACTGACATTGCGGCAGAAAATTTTTCTGCATTTTATTGTCTTCGCTGTTATCGTCTGCTCTGTATGGGGCCTTATCTATTTCAGTTTCAACACGTTAAACCAGAAACTCCGCCTTATAGATAAAAAAAACGACCTTTTCAACATTATCCTTGAAGCAAGGCGGTATGAAAAAAACTTTTTTCTCGGAAACGATCTCAAGGATCTGAAAAAATCGCTTTCCTACATCAACGAAGCCGTGTTGATGCAGAAAAGGATTGCAGATAAATTCGAAGATTATATTCACGACCCCGCCCTGCTCAAGGAGAGAACCCGGGAAATCAACCTTTACCGAAACAAGGTGATCGCATTTATAGAAAAATCGGGAGCAGAAACCATGAATGATCCCGATCTTCTGAGACAGGCCACTGTTGATTTTCAAAAGGAGATCACCCCGCTCGGCAGGCGGATCACCTTGGAAATAGAACGCATTGAAGACATAGAAAAAGCAAGGCTCTACAACTTGCTCCAGGAATCCAAAAAATACCTGCTTGTTTCCCTGGTGGTTTTTATCCTGCTGGTGGTGATAACGGCGTTTTTCCTTGCCGTGAACGTGGGAAAACCGCTTAAAATGATCGAAAAAGGGATTAAAATGATATCAATAGGGGATTATTCCAAGATACCACAGATCAGTACGGGTGATGAATTCGAATCCCTTACCCGCAGCCTAAACAATATGATTTTTGAACTCAACAAGAGAAACGAGCAGCTTTTACAGGCCGAAAAGATGTCAAGCCTCGGCACATTGACCTCCGGCGTGGCCCACGAACTCAACAATCCCCTGAACAACATATCCACCTCTGTGCAGATTGTTTTAGAGGAAATAGACGAGGGGGACATCGAGCACAAAAGAGAGCTACTGCAGGAAGCGGAGAACCAGGTGGAAAGGGCACGGGATATTGTAAAGGCCCTTCTGGAGTTTTCGCGGCAGAATGAATTTTCCGCCGAGGTATGCAATTTCAGCAAACTGGTCGATAACACCATGCACCTCATCAAAGGGGATATTCCTGCCGATATCGAGATCGATATCCAGGTGCCCGAAAATATCAACGTCAAAATAGACGCCAGCAGAATCCAGCAGGTATTGATCAACCTGATCCTGAACAGCATCCACGCCATGGAAGAAGAGGGCGGCACTATAAGTATAACCGCGTTCGAGACCCCGGAAGAGTCCACATTCACTTTCAAGGTTCAGGATACCGGTTGTGGTATAGACAAGGAACACCTGAACAGAATATTCGACCCTTTTTTTTCCACCAAAGACGTGGGAAAAGGAGCAGGCATGGGACTTTCCATCATTCACGGCATCATAGAACGGCACAACGGCACCATTCATGTCTCAAGCGAACCGGAAACCGGTACGGAGTTCACCGTATGCCTGCCGGTGTAATTGTAAAAAAGAGGCTTGTTTATGTCAGCACACATTCTTGTGGTTGAAGACGAAAATATCGCCCGGAAAAATCTGGAACATATCCTTGGAAAAGCGGGACATGACGTCATGGCGGTGGACAGTGGAATAAAAGCTTTGAATCTTCTGGAATCGAGGGCATTCGATCTCGTGATCACCGATCTGAAAATGAAGCAGGTGGACGGGATTGAGGTCCTGCAGAAAACAAAGGCTGTTCAGCCTTTCACAGAGGTGATCATGATCACCGGATACGCCACTGTGGATTCCGCTGTAACCGCCTTAAAAAAGGGCGCATATCACTATATTGCAAAACCTTACAAAAATGAGGAAGTGAGAAAAATTGTCGATGAAGCCCTTCTTAAAAGAAATCTTCAGATTGAAAACATCCGGCTGAAAGATACCCTTAAAAAAGAAAAAACAAGTTCCGCCATCATCGGCAAAAGCACCGCCATGACAGAAGTAAAGAAGACAATTTCCCGGATCGGGCCCCCTGATGTCAACGTGCTTATCCTGGGAGAAAGCGGTACGGGGAAGGAACTGGTGGCAAAGGCCATACACGAAGCGAGCAGCCGGTCGGATCATAAAATGGTGGCTTTCAACTGCGGTGCGTTTTCAGACGACCTTCTGGCAAATGAGCTGTTCGGCCATGAAAAAGGGGCTTACACTGGGGCCACCTCTTTCAAGAAGGGCCTTGTCGAAACCGCGGACAAAGGAACGGTTTTCCTGGATGAAATCGGAGATATGCCGCTTTCCATGCAGATCAATCTGTTGCGGGTAATCCAGGAGAAGGAGATGATGCGGGTTGGGGGGACTGACACCATTTCCGTTGACGTGCGGTTCATTGCGGCCACCCACAGAAATCTCGGCCGTGAGGTCGAAAAGGGACGTTTCAGGCAGGATCTGTATTACCGGCTCAATGTCGTCTCTATTGATCTCCCGCCTTTATCTGAGCGAGAAGGCGATATCCCGCTGCTTGCCTATCACTTTCTTGCCGAGAAAACAACCGAGATGGGAAAAGCGATAAAAGAGATCGACCATGAGGCCCTTGAACTTTTAAAGTGTTACAGCTGGCCCGGTAATGTCAGGGAGCTTGAAAACATCATCGAACGAGCGGTCGCACTTGAAAATGATGCCGCCATCCATCCGGCTTCCCTGCCCGATTATATCACCGCCATGTCCATCGAAACCTACCGGCATGCCTCGTCCCATATCCCTAGCCTTGAGGAACAGGAAAAAAACTATATCAAGTGGGTACTTGACAGATCAGGCTGGAACAAAACCAGAGCCGCAAAAATAATGGGAATCGACAGGGTATCCCTGTGGCGGAAAATAAAACGGTATAACCTGTCAGAGCAACAAACACATCTGTGAAAACCGCTTTGCCTTCAGCACACCAATCACGAGGGCGCCAGAAAGCAACGCGCGCTGGCCCCTTCATAGCTTTTGTGCCGTCCGTCATCTTCTTAATTCATATTGACAGCCATGCCACAAATTGCGATATTATGGTATCAACTGCCTGTATATTAAACCGGCGGCAAGGAGAGGTCCGGTGGCACATCTCTTTTTGTTCAGGGAAACCGTATTTTTAAGGGCGGCACGGGCGCCGCATTGATATCCCGGCACAGCCGTTCACTGCACAAACAGATATAGGATCTATGAAAGCAAACGAAAAAGAAGCATCCAAGGGAAAAGATATCGGGGAAATCGTTTCCCTTCTCATCAAAGACGGGATCATTACAAAGGAAAAGGCGGCTTACGCCGGACGGGTAAAATCGAAACTCGCCACGCAAAAAAGCCTTCTCGAAACCCTTAAAGACCTGAAATACATTGATGACGAGCAGGTCAAAAAAACGCTGCGCAAACACCGTGTCGGTCTCAAGATCGGCAGCCTTCTTGTGGAGCTGGGCCACCTTCCCCAGGACAAGCTGGATACGGCTATCGAGCTTCAGAAAGAGAGCCGGGAAAAGCGGCTCGGAGAAATCCTGCTTGAAAACCGGTTTATCAGCGAGGCCGATTTTCTGGAAATCCTCTCCATCCAGATGGGGTTCCCGTTCATCG
The DNA here is from genome assembly GCA_964478245.1 of uncultured Desulfobacterales bacterium. Lineage (GTDB taxonomy): Bacteria > Desulfobacterota > Desulfobacteria > Desulfobacterales > Desulfobacteraceae > CAYZHB01. The sequence goes on from CAYZHB010000031.1 coordinate 24,918, forward strand.
ATCTGGCCTTTGCAGAGATCGACCCCAAACTCATCGAAAAAACCCCAGTCAAACTGTGTGAAGCCCGCGGCTTTGTACCGGTTAAAATGCAGGACAGCAGACCCGTGGTCGCATTTGCGGATCCTTTAAGCAAATCGGCTGTCAAAGCGGCCAAGGATATATTCGGTGACAATTTTACCGCTGCCATCTCCTCCCCCAACGCCATAGCCCTGACCCTTGAAAAAATAAAGACCGGCAAGCTCAAACACCATACCGTGGATGATTCCACCGTCCGCGGCATTGTGCAATCCATTATCGGCAAGGGAATCGAGGAAGGGGCCAGCGACATCCACATTGAACCACTGAGAGACCGTATCCAGATCCGCTTCCGCATAGACGGGATTCTTATCCACTACAAGGATTACGCCCAGAACATTCTGCCCATGCTGTCCAGCCGGCTCAAGATTCTCAGCGGCAGCGATATTGCGGAAAAAAGACGCCATCAGGGCGGTAGAATTTCCTTTGACTACATGGGCAACACCTTTGACCTGCGGGCCTCGTTTTATGTCACCGTTTTCGGTGAAAAAATCGTGCTCAGGATACTGAACCGGATAGACCAGATCATCAGCATCGAGAACATCGGGATGGAGCCCACGATGCTGGAACGATTCACAACAGACGTACTCAACGTACCGAGCGGGGTGCTGATTATCACAGGCCCTACCGGTTCCGGTAAAACCACGACCCTCTACAGCTGCGTCAACTACATCAGAAATCCGCAGACCAGCATCATCACGGCCGAAGATCCCGTAGAGTATGTGATGGACGGGATCTCCCAGTGTTCCATCAACCCCGATATCAACCTGACCTACAAGGAAACGCTGCGGCACGTTGTCAGACAGGACCCGGATGTCATCGTGATCGGCGAAATCCGGGACAACTACTCTGCCGACGTGGCTGTCCACGCCGCGCTGACAGGCCACAAGGTGCTGACCTCCTTTCACACGGAAGACAGTATCAACGGGCTTATCCGGCTTCTGAACATGGATATCGAGGCGTTTCTTATATCCTCGACCGTTGTCTGCGTCATGGCCCAGCGGCTTTTGCGGAAAATCTGTCCCCACTGCAGCAAACCGTATACCCCCACACCGTATGATCTTAAACTCCTGGGGTATGCGGCCGCCCAGGTAAAGCCGTACACGTTCATGAAAGGACAGGGCTGTTCCTTCTGCCGGTATACCGGATACAAAGGCCGGATCGCCGTCTTTGAAATGCTCGTGCTCAATGAGGCGGTGCGGGACGCCGTCCTGACCCACAGCTCAAGCTATGACATCAGAAAAATCAGCATCGAAACCTCCGGACTTGTCACCCTGATGGAAGACGCCATCTCCAAGGCCACAGCGGGCCTTACCACCATAGAGGAGATTTTCAGGTGCGTTCCCCGGCTGATTTCGCCGAGACCCATCAATGAAATCAACAGACTTCAGGGATTATAGGACAGACCATGGACGAACAGATTCCCTTAATCGACCTTGTCAAAAAAGAGATGGAAAAGGAGACCTCCCTTCCCGTTCTCAGCAGGAAAGCGCAGAAGCTCCAGGATGAAGTGATGCAGGAGGATCCCGATATCCAGAAGATCGGCGCCATTATACGCACCGATCCCACGCTGACAAGCGAAGTCCTGAAGATCGCCAACTCGCCTTTCTACCGGGGACTGGAAGAGGTGGAAACCCTCCGGGAGGCGGTCTTGAGACTTGGCCAGACCGAGGTGGTCAACATCGTGATGGCGGTCATCCACAAGGCCAATTTCAAATCCAGGGATCCGATCATAAAGCAATATCAGGCCAGATTGTGGAATCATTCCGTGGCATGTGCGCTCGGCACTTTATGGACATCAAAGCACCTCTCCATGGCGGGATTGGTGCCCAGGGCATTTATTGCAGGCCTCCTCCATGATATGGGCAAACTCTACCTGCTGACGGCACTGGAAAAAATAATGCACGACAAGGAAATCAATTTCAAACCCGGCGGCGGCATGATCGGAAAGATTCTGGACAAACTCCACACGGAACACGGATACAACCTGCTCATCAGATGGCATATTCCCGATACATACGCGGTTATTGCAAGGGATCATCACGCGGACACGTACGACAAGAGCGATCTTTTACTGGCGGCGGTACGGCTGGCAAACCGGGTCTGCAACAGGCTGGCGGATCCGGGACAATCGGCCGAGGACATTACCGGCATTGTCGGGTCAAAAGAGGCGGAGACTCTTGTTATGACAGAAATCAGCATCGCGGAACTTGAAATTTATATCGAAGATGCCATGAAGAAATTCACGGTCTGACTTTTCATGATTTTCTTTTTAAAACGGCTGTTCAGGACCGGTTCCAGAAGGAACGGACTTTTTCTCTTCCTTGGCTATCTTTTGCTTCTCACGCTCTCGAGCCTGCTTGTCATGGCGGCGGAACCGTCTGAGAGCGCGTTGGACAATTTCCGGCAGGCTTTATGGTGGAGCATTGTGACCAGCACCACAGTGGGATACGGAGACGTGTACCCCCTCACCTGGGCGGGCAAAACAGTCGCCGTGATCCTCCCTATTTTCCTCGGGATCGGCATAGGTGCCGCTTTTATAACCTATCTGGCCTCATTGATCATAGAACGAAAGGACAGAAAAATGTACGGAGAACAGGCATACCAGGGGCGCAACCATATCGTCATTGTCGGGTACACCAATGAAACAGATTACCTGGTGGAACAGGTCCTCGGGGATGAAAACAGAAAAGAGCGGGATGTTGTGGTCGTGGCGACCCTTGATCGGCATCCCCTGCCGGACAGAGAAGCAGTTCTTTATGTCAAGGGAAAGGTGGATACAAAAGACACGCTTAAAAAGGCGGGTATCTCAAAGGCGGACCGGGTGGTGATTCATACGGGAAAAGATGAAGAGAGCCTGTTTGCACTTATCAACACCCTGAGGCTGAAAAAAGCCTCCTGTGAAGTCACCGTGGAATGCATATCCAGCGATTCGCTGGACACCTTTTCCAATATTCCGGGTGACTTTGAAATTATCATGCAGATGACGGCGGAGATGATTGTACAGGCCATGCAGGACAAGGTTCATCTGCCGCTGCAGATTCTTTTGAAAAACGACGAAGCCGAAGAGATTTACGCCGTCACGGTGCCTGGCGCCGGAAAGGACTGGACATGGTGGGCCCTGCACATTTTTCTCAAGGAACGGTATAACTATCTCTCTTTTGCCATGCAGCCCCCTGGCGGTGATATCCATGTCAACCCGGACGGAGAGACGGTGGTCTCCAAAGGTGCCCGCGTATGGCTGATCGCCCGGCAAAGGCCCGTCGCCATCGACTGGTCATGACCGACCGCGGCGGAAAGATACCCCTCCCTGGCGGTGCAAGTCACCGACCACCCGCAAAGCGGGTGGCCTGGCGTTCCGGCCATAGGCCGGGCTTGCAAGAAATGCGGATGCATACAAAACAAAACACGTAAGTGTTTCCATCGTTGC
>CAYZHB010000032.1:0-24271 GCA_964478245.1 uncultured Desulfobacterales bacterium
GGCAGCATTACCCAGGCGCTCTATGACGTGGGCGGCAAATACCGGCGGAATATGTGATTTCTGGGGGTTTATCCGCTTTTCTGGGTATTCATCTCTCAGAATGCCGGAAAGCCTTGAACTATAGGAAACTTCAAGCTGTTGGCTTTTAGCTCTTAGCAGTCAGCGAATAAAATTTCATAACCAACGGCTGACTGCAACAGCCAACGGCTAACAGCTAACAGCTAACAGCTAACGGCTAACGGCTATAACAACAAAGATTTCAAATATTTTTGACTGGTTTTAAAGGAGAAAAAATATGGAAAAGGCGGTTATCGTAAGTGCTGCAAGAACCCCCCTGGGAAGCTTCGGCGGTACTTTGAGCACCATCGGGGCAACGGATCTCGGGGCCCACGTGATAAAGGAGGTCGTGAAAAGGGCCGGAATTGACAAGGCGATTATCAATGAGTGTATCATGGGGATGGTACTTCCCTGCGGATACGGACAGAACCCGGGCCGGCTGGCCGCCGTCAAGGCGGACCTGCCGTGGGAGACCGAATCCATAACGGTGAACAAGGTCTGTGGATCGTCACTCAAGGCAGTGATGCTGGCAGCCCAGGCCATCCAGTGTAATGACGCCCAAGTGGTGGTTGCCGGGGGCATGGAGAGCATGAGCCGGGCCCCGTACTATCTTGACAAGGCCAGATGGGGCCATCGGATGGGCCCTGGTAAAATTGAAGACCACATGGTGCATGACGGTCTGTGGGATGTGGTCAACGATTTCCACATGGGCATATCAAACGAGCTCTGTTCGGAAAAATGGGAAGTGTCCCGGGAGGATCAGGACCGGTTTGCCGGGGAATCGTTCCGCCGCGCCTGCAGGTCCGTGCAGGAAGGGCGGTTCAAGGACGAGATCGTGCCGGTGGCGGTGCCCCAGAGAAAAGGGGACCCCAGAATTTTTGACACGGATGAGTGCCCGATGGAAACAAGTTTTGAAACGCTTTCGAAAATGAAACCCGCATTCCAGAAGGACGGGGTGGGGACTGCCGGGAATGCCTCCGTCATAAGCGACGGTGCTTCGGCCGTGCTGGTGATGAGCGAGAAAAAAGCCAAAGAGCTGGGCTGCCCTGTCATGGCGGAGATAGGGGCACAGGCCTCCTTTGGTATTGACATGAAGTATGTACTGATGGCGCCCATTTACGCCATTCCCAAGGTGTTAAAGAAGGAAAATGCACAAATCGGTGATATTGAGCTTTTCGAGATAAACGAAGCGTTCAGCGGCAGCTCCACTGCCATCAACAAGGTGCTGGAGCTGGACCCTGAAAAAGTGAACGTGAACGGCGGCAGCGTCGCCCTGGGCCATCCCATAGGGGCGAGCGGGGCACGGGTGCTGACCACGCTTCTTTACGAGATGCAAAAAAGGGAGGTGAACAAAGGGCTTGTTTCCCTCTGTCTCGGCGGCGGTGAAGCGGTCGCCATGATTGTGAACAGATAAAGAAATATAAAGGAGGTCAAATGGATATAAAAAAATTCGGTGTTGTCGGTGCCGGCCAGATGGGAAACGGGATCGCTCAGGTTGCGGCCGCAAGCGGGCTGGACGTCCTGATGAGCGACATCAAGGACGATTTCTGTGAAAAAGGGATCGCCACCATCACGAAAAATCTCGACCGGATGGTCAAAAAGGAGAAGCTGACGGAAGATGACCGGTCGGAAATCCTCGGCCGGATTAACACCACCACGGATATCAACGACATGAGAAGTGTCGACTTTGTCGTGGAAGCTGCGGTAGAGCAGGCGGATCTCAAGTTCAACCTGTTCGAGGATCTGGACAAGATTTGCGGCAGCGACGTGATCCTGGCCACCAACACCTCCTCCATTCCCATCGGACGGATTGCAGCCAGAACACATCGCCCCGACAAGGTGATCGGCATGCATTTCATGAATCCCGTGCCGGTAATGAAGCTTGTGGAGGTAATCAGGGCGCTTGCCACGTCAACCGAGACCTTTGACACCACGTGGGCGCTTTGTGAAAAATTCGGGAAAACGCCTGCCGAAGCCAGTGATTATCCCGGATTTGTTGCCAACCGGGTGCTGATGCCCATGATCAACGAGGCGGTATTCTGTCTCTACCAGAGTGTGGGAAAGGCCGAGGATATCGATACGGTGATGAAACTCGGCATGAACCATCCAATGGGCCCGCTGGCGCTTGCCGATCTCATCGGCCTCGATACATGTCTCTCCATTATGGAGACCCTGTATGACGGGTTCAAGGATCCGAAATACAGGCCCTGCCCTTTGCTGAGACGATATGTGGAAGCCGGATGGCTCGGCAGAAAATCGGGCCGGGGTTTTTACAAGTACGAATAGCCTCGGCCTGGAAACAACGCGTCAACGACCACCCGCGAAGCGGGTGGCGTGGCGTGTATGGATTCGCATCTCTATCGAGCCCGGCCATAGGCGGCAAGAACAAAAACACGCAAGTGTTTCAATCGTTGACGGTTTTAGCCGGGCGTATAGCCCCCGGTTTGAAAACAACCAATCGAGGTGATGATGGACGGCTACAGAGAGGCGGTACCGGCAGGGGAGCTTGAAAACAGAGCGGCCGGGTTTCAGCAGAAGCTGCGTGAAAATGGGATCGACGGTGCGCTGATCCTCCAGAGAACGGATCTGTTTTATTTTTCCGGCACGGTGCAGCAGGGGTGGCTCTATATTCCCGCTTCCGGCCCTCCCTTTCTCATGGTGTTCAAGGATTTTGAGCGGGCAGCAGCCGAGACGGCACTCGAATCGGTGATCAGCCTCAAACGCCCTGAGCTGATTCCGGATGCCCTGAAAAAACAGGGATATGAGATGCCGGAGGCCCTGGGGATGGAACTTGACGTCCTGCCGGTCAATCACTTCAGGCTTTTCGAGAAGGTGTTCAGCGCGGCGCAGATCACGGATGTGTCAACCGAGATTCGGCTTGTCAGGGCGGTGAAATCCCGGTGGGAAATCAATCTTATAAGGGAGGCCACGCACCGGTGGGAGCAGGTGATTTCAAAGGCACCCGGGTTTATCCGGGAGGGGCGGACCGAGCTCGAGGTGGCAGGGGAACTCGAGAGCCGTGCCAGGCGCCTCGGCCATCAGGGGGTCATCCGGATGCGGATGTGGGGCGGGGAATTGTTTTACGGCCATCTCATTTCCGGGCCGTCGGCGGCACTCCCCAGTTATCTCGCTTCCCCAACAGGCGGTCTGGGCGTATCGCCGGCAGTGGCCCAGGGGGCGGGCTTTAATAAAATCAAACGGGGCGAACCCGTGCTGATCGATTATACCTTCGGCTTCGAGGGCTATATATCGGACAATACAAGGGTGTTTTCCCTGGGGCCCCTGCCGCCTGAACTGGCAGACGCCCATGAGGCCATGCGGCAGGTTCAGGAGAGCGCAAGGAGAGCCGCACTGCCGGGGGTGGCTGCAGGGGATGTTTACGACATCATGGTGGCAGAAGCGGAAAACGCCGGGTATAAAGATTTTTTCATGGGCGCTTCCGAAAGAAAAATCAGGTTTACCGGCCACGGTGTCGGCCTTGAGCTCGATGAATTCCCTTTCATTGCAAAAGGCCAGCAGTTGAAGCTTGAGGCCGGCATGACCGTGGCACTCGAACCCAAGGCGATCTTTCCCGGCAAAGGGGTCGTGGGAACGGAAAACACCCATGTTTTGACGGAAAACGGCCTTGAGCCTCTGACAAAGCGTGACGATGCGGTTTTCGTGATCTGAAGGCGATCTTTCAGTAAGTGCCCAGCACCCTGAAATATTCGGATTTCTCTTTCAGCGCCGCCATGACAGGCGTAAGTCCGTCGCTTAAAATGTTGGCCTCCAGGTCCGCATAAAACATGTACTCCCACGGTTTCCCGCTTATCGGTCTGGATTCGAGTTTGACCAGGTTGATGTCCTTTTCAGCGAAGATTTTCATAATTTCAAAAAGTGCGCCGGGTTTGTTGCCGGTGGAAAAGATGATCGATGATTTCTTGACGGCCGTGCCGGTTTTCAAGTCCTTGGATATAATGGCAAACCGGGTATAATTCCGGGGATTGTCTTCGATGGCCTCGTCCAGAATTTTCATCCGGTAAATATCAGCCGCCATGCTGCTCCCGATCGCCGCGGCCGAAGGGTCATCCGACTCACTTACCGCTTTTACCGCACTTGCCGTCGCCTTCACCGGTATCAGTTCCCACCCGGCATACTGGTCCAGATAGTGCCGGCACTGGGAGAAGGCGGGGGGCGGGGCATATACCTTGCTGATGGTGTCGATGCGGCTGTTTTTGTGCGCGATCAGTGCGTGTTTCACCCGGATGGTGATTTCACCGGTTATTTTAAGGTCATGCTCCTGGAGCAGGTCGTAGTTTTCATGGATACTGCCTGAAAGGGTATTTTCAAGGGGGACGACCCCGTACTGGGCGTCACCGGCTTCAACTGCCTTGAAAATATCCTGGAAGGTGTTAACCGGGGCCGGTTTGATGGCGTCACCGAAATACTGGATACAGGCCTTGTGGCTGTAAGTGCCGAGCTCGCCGATAAAAACCGCTGTTTTGGCGCCGTTGCCGGTGGATTTCCTGATGGTTTCCGATTTTTTAAGGTAATCAAAATCGAGCTGCTTGTCTACCACCGGCGAGATCACATAGATATCCCGCACCAGTTTGCCGAACTGTTCGGGATAGAGACTCTGGGGGCCGTCTGAAAGGGCCTTGTCCGGGTTGTTGTGCACCTCTATCATTAACCCGTCGGCCCCTGCGGCGATGGCCGCTCTTGCCATGGGACTCACTTTTTCCCGGATGCCGGTGGCATGGCTCGGGTCGATCACGATGGGCAGATGGGTCAGCTTCTTCAGGACGGGAATGGCGGAAAGATCAAGTGTGTTCCGTGTGTACGGCTCAAAGGTGCGGATGCCCCGCTCGCACAGGATAATGTTGTCGTTCCCTTCGGCTGCAATGTACTCGGCCGACATGAGCCACTCTTCGATCGTGGAGGCGAGCCCTCTCTTTAACACCACGGGTTTGCCCATGCGGCCTACGCATTTCAGCAGCTCGAAGTTCTGCATGTTCCGGGCACCGATCTGGACGACGTCAATATATTTCATCATCAGATCCGCCTGCGCGGGAGAGGTGATCTCCGTCACCACCGGCAGTCCTGTGGCTTCACGGACCTCGGCCAGTATCTTCAGGCCTTCTTCTTCCAGGCCCTGGAAAGAGTAGGGCGAGGAGCGGGGTTTGTAGGCGCCGCCCCTGAAAAAAGCGGCTCCGAACTTTTTTACCGCTTTTGCAATGGCAAAGGCCTGCTCACGGCTTTCCACGGCACAGGGACCGGCAATGATGGCAATTTTGTCACTGCCGATTTCAACATCACCGATTTCAACTTTTGTATCCGCCTGTTTAAAATTGCGGCTGACAAATTTGAATGCCGTCTTTATGGGCAGGACATCGGCAACGCCATTGAGCTGGCCGAAGAAATTTTCATCCTTGCCGCTTTTGCCGATCACTCCGATAATGTTGCGGCCGGCATCATGTATTTCCCTTGTGATGCAGCCTTCATCAGCCAGGACGCTTTTCAGTGTATCCTTCTGCCCCTGGGAAATCCCGTTTTCAAGTACCAGTATCATTATGCTCTCTCCTTTAAAATTCAGGCACCCGTTGCGCTTTGCGTCACGAGGGCCGGTCGTTGCCGATTCATCTGCTCATCCGGCCGATTCTCAAAAAAAAGGCCCCGGGAAATTTTCCCAGGGCCTTATATAAATACCCCCGGGCAGCATCGTTGTCCACCCGGGGGTATGTTACCTTATATCGTTAACGTACTATTCCGGATGAACGCTCCTGAAAAAGTTAAAGAAGCGTTCGAAACGAAATATCGTAAATGCTTGATGTCTGTTTTTTGCCATTCTGATTCCGTCGTTATCGTTCAAAATTGAATTTATAATGTGCATCACGGAGTTTGTCAATGTTTTTTTTTAGACATTTTTTAACACTTGATATAATTTCCCGGCTGCCGCATAATAACGTGAGGAAAACCCGGACCGGACAGCCGCCGGACAGGTTGGAACGGCAGGCGGGGGTACCGGACCGACCGATCTTGGCACGTGTAGAGGAGAGATCATGATGCAGTTGTTTGAAGGAAAACCCGGCCCGGACCAGGCCCTTGAGATACTGCGGGCGGGGAATGACAGGTTTGTAAACGAAGCGATGACCTTCCCCCGGCTTGACAGGTCCAGGCGTCTTCTGGCGGTATCCTGCGATCAGAGAGATTATGCTTTTGCAACGATCATCAGCTGTTCAGACTCCCGGGTTCCGGTAGAGGCCCTGTTTGATGCCGGCATAATGGACCTCTTCGTTGTACGGGTGGCCGGAAACGTCTGCGGTGAAGATGAACTCGGTTCCGTGGAATACGGGGTGGTGCATGTGAACACCCCGCTGGTCGTGGTGCTCGGTCACACGCAGTGCGGGGCTGTTACCGCGGTTACCCGCCATGTGCTGGGCATCGGGGGTGCGCCTGAAAAAAATATCCGGCCCATTGCCGCCCGCATTGAGCCCGCTGTCCGAAAAGTCATTCATGAAAATCCGGATGCCGCGCAGGACGAGGTGATTTCCCTTGCCGTAGAAGAGAATGTGCGGCGCGTAGTGAACCAGATAGCCGAAGAAAGTCCGATGATAAGGCACTTTGTCAGAAGCGGGGGCACAAGAGTGGTGGGGGCGCTCTATACCCTGTCAACAGGCCGGGTCGATTTTTTATAGCCGATGGGGCAGCCTTTTTTCCCTTCTTCAAATCGGGCGGTTTTGAACGGGTACAGCGGAAAGCGGGTTTTAACCGTGTTCTTCCTTGATTTTAGCGCGGTCGATTTTCCCGTCTTCTGTCCGGGGAAGCGCGGCAATGAATTCGACATGCCGGGGTTTTTTGTAAGAGGCGATTCTCGCGGCCGTGAAATCGATAATTTCCTTTCCTTCCAGCTTCATTCCTTCCTTCAGGGCGCAGACAGCCTTTATGCCTTCCCCGAATCTGGCATCGGGCACCCCGAAGACACAGACTTCCTTTACCGCGTCATGGCTTGCGATCACCTTTTCCACCTCCACGGGAAACACATTTTCACCGCCGGACTTGATCAGCGCTTTCTCCTCTTTTCTCCCTTTGAAAAAGAGGTATCCGTCAGTGTCGATCGATCCCAGATCCCCGGTGTGGTGAAATCCTTCCCTGAAGGTCACGCTGTTGAGGTCATCCGCATTCCAGTAGCCCTGGAACACGAGCGGGCCCCTTAACACAATTTCGCCTGTCTGGCCGGCGGGCAGCAGGGTGTCGTGTTCATTCACAATCTGAAGGTTTGCCAGCGGGCAGGGCCGGCCGGCCGATCCGGGTTTTTGTGTGAATTCGGCAAACGTCACCAGGCCCGACGTCTCGGTCTGTCCGTAGATAGACCAGAATTTGCCGCCGGTAAGGGTTTCCCACTTTTCCACCACTTCTTTCTGCTCCAGCCCGATGGCATACGTCAGACTTGAAAGATCATAGGTGCCGTTCTCTGCCTCTTCAATCAGGGTGGACAGGATGGGCGGAAAAGAACCGATCATGGTGACGCGCTGATCCTGGATAAGATCGAGGCTCTCTCTGGCATCAAACGCTTTCAGGATAACGTTCTTGCCGCCGGCCTGCAGGACGGCGAGACACAGGTTGATACCCATGATGTGGAACAGCGGCAGGATGTTCAGATAGGTGGCATCCGGGTCAAGCTTCAGTACGGCAGCTATCTGGTCGTTGGCCATGATAACGTTCTCATGGCCCAGGACCGCACCGCGCGGTTTGCCCTGCACGGCCGCCGTGTGGATGATCATGAACGGATCACGGGCATCGGCGGGAACGGGGCGCGTCAGCATATCGGAGCCGTACAGGCTGTTAAAGTCCGATCCGGTGTCGGAACCGTCTATAATAAAATGGGATTTGAGAGAAGCAAACTTTTCTTTGAGTGCCAGGGCAAATCCGGCCTGCTCCGCGTCCGCAACAATCACTGCCGGCGTCGTATCCTCGATGATGTACGCGATTTCCTCTTTGGAAAGTCTCCGGTTGACCAGTACAAGGGTAAGGTTCAACGCGGCTGCAGCGCCGAACAGATGAAGAAATGCCGGATGGTTTGCGGCAATAACGGCGATTCTCTCTTTGGGTGCCAATTTCAGGCCGTAAAGTCCACTGGCAAGTCTGGCCGTGTCCTGAAACAGCTGGTTGAAGGAGTGGTCTGTCCCCTGCCAGGATACTGCCGGTTGCGTACCGTACTGCCGGCTGTTTTTCTCAAATATGTCAAAGAGAGTCAAGGTGTGCAGGCTATCCATAAATGGCTCCTTGGTGAGAAAAGGGATGAAACGGCAGGTAAACATTTCATCCCTTTGGTGTTAATTTGTTACGGGTTTAAGGGTATGTGGCGTCAAATGCGGCCACCTTGGTGATACCATCGGCGTCGAAAACAGCCGAGCCCTGTTTTACGTGGATGGGGAACCCGAATTCCGGGATTTCATTCCACCATTCGCCCAGCTGTTTCAGGGCCGGCCCGGCACCGGAAGAACCGTATTTCTCCTTGAGTTTGAATCCGCCTGTTACAAGCAGGTTCAGCAGCGACTGCCGGCCTTCCATCATGGCGTGGATTCTGACCTGGTTGGTTTTTCCCGGCGGGATCCACATCGTTTCTATGGAACTCACCGTATTGAGATCAAAGCTTTCAAAGGCCACCGTAAACTGGCAGCTCTCCATCATCACCGGGTAGTCGTTGGGGTTTTCAATGCTGAATACGAACGCGAGATCAAGCGGGGCGCCGTAGTTGCCCGCATCGCCTGCCGCCGGTTCGATTTTTTTCGAAAAGTACCACCATCCAAAGTAATGGGCGACTTCCACATGATCCAACGTGACAACCGGTGTCTTGAAATTGTCCTCTTTCGGTTTGGGCTGCAGAGAGACACATCCGGATACAAGCAGGAGTGCCACCAGTATCAAACCGGCTGTTAATGCTTTCCTGTTCATGACCTACCTCCTTTATATAAGCGCTGAAAAAAGATTGCTATGCAAGCCATCTCTTTCTCCGCTTATAGTGTTTGACATTTCTGAAATTTTTTCGTCCCCCCTTATCGGTCATTCCGAGATAGAAGTCTTTGATGTCCGGATTTTCCATGAGCTTTTCCGCTGAATCATCCATCACAATACGGCCCGTCTCCATGACATAGGCATGGGGTGCCACATTCAGGGCGAGTTTGGCATTCTGCTCCACGAGCAGGATGGAAATTTTCTCCTCCCTGTTCAGGCGGGTGATGATATTGAAGATTTCATGAATCAGAAGCGGCGCCAGTCCCATTGACGGTTCGTCCAGAAGAATGAGCTTGGGATTGGTCATCAGGGCGCGGCCGACAACGGTCATCTGCTGCTCGCCGCCGCTGATGAAGCCGGCGGTTTCATTCCGCTTCTCCCTGAGCCGCGGGAAATAGTTGTATACCATCTCAAGTCCCTGTTTCATCGCTTTCCTGCCGCCCTTTCTCAAATGGGCGCCCACTTTCAGATTCTCTTCAACCGTCAGGTGCTCAAACACCTTCCGGCCTTCAATTACCTGGACAATGCCTTTTTTGGCGATGGATTCGGCACCGAGCCGGTGTATTCTTTCACCCATGAATTCGATGGAGCCGTCCGTCACTTCACCGTCTTCATGATTGAGAAGACCGGAAACCGCTTTCAGCGTGGTACTCTTCCCGGCGCCGTTGGCGCCGAGAAGGGCCACGATGCCGCCTTCCGGGACCTGAATGGAGACCCCCTTTATGACAAGAATAACCTCGTGGTACTTCACCTCAATGTTGTTTATTTTCAAGATCATATTATCTTCAGACAAAATATCGACCTCCATGGGGGTTGTAAATTATTTTACCATCCAATCCATTCAGGCCATTTGTCAGGCCAGCGCTCTTTCAGCTTGACCGTCTTCAGGTGATGGAATTCGCCTTCTTTGTACTGGTAAATCGGGGTAGCGCTCATGGGCCGGTGGTCATCAGCCGAGAAAGAAACAGGGGCGATACCGAGTCCGAGCTCAAAACCGTCCATTGTCTCAAAACCGTCTTCTTTAATACCTTCGCCTGTGAGGTTGCCTGCCTTATCCGCTCTTTTCATGGCCTCGGCAAGGCCGAGGGCGCTCGCCCAGGCCTGAACCGTATGGATTGTTCTCTTTTCCAGAGGTATGCCGGGATGGTACTTCTTTGCATACTTTTCCACCTCGTCCATCTTGGGCACGTCCTGCCCGAAGAAAGCCCACGGTGCGGATCCGATCGCGCCTTCAGCCGCCTTGCCGGCGAGATTGGGGAGGTTTTCGTCAAACCCCCAGTTCTTGATGAGGTGGTCCGCATCGAGTCCCAGCGCATAGGCATCCCGTAAGGTGGCGGCCACACTCATCACCGTGTTCGTGTGCACCAGGACATCCGGCTTGAACTCTTTTAAGGCCAGAATCTGGCTTTTGATATCGATGGCCGTCAGGGCGACGTCCTGATCTTTACCGATCTCGAATCCGAGTATTTTGGCGTGGTCTTTTCCGGCTTCGATTGAAGCGCTGCTGAATGCGGAAGCAAACATGTAGCAGAACGCTATTCTGGGTTTGCGTTCGTTATACCCTTCTTTCTGGGGCCACACTTTGTCATACCAGGCGGTAATCAGCCCCCTGACCTGGGTGGAGTAGTCCGGCGCAAAAAAGAAGTTGTAGGGTGTTTTAGCCGGTTTCCCGAGATGCCCCGAATAGGACGCGGAAACATATGGAATTTTATCTTTTGCAACAGTCGGGGCCAGTGCTTCCGTGTCACCGGTGCCCCATCCGAGAATCGCGATGCTGCCCATTCTCTTTAAGAGTTTGTATTTGGTGAGCGCTTCGGGAATCCGGTAGCCGTAATCAAACTGGTAAAGTTTGATCTTTTTGCCGTTGATTCCCCCTGTGTCGTTCACATAGTGAATCGCTTCCTGAATCCCGAGTGCGTAATCCTTGCCGACATCTGATGTGGCGCCGGTCATGTCGTTCAACGCGCCGACCTTGATGGTTTCAGCTGTGGAGAAGGATGCAAAGGCAAGGAGAAGCAACCCGGAGAATAAAAATACTGTAAGTTTCGACCATATGTTTTGGATCTTCATCTAGTCCCCCTTTGTGTTAAGAAAAACGATTAATAATAACTTCGGAAAAGACACCTGTTTTTATCACCTCCTTTATACTGCCAATACCAGATTCGGGTTAGTATGAAAAAGGCCAGAGATTAAAATAGTTTTTACTCTGCCACCACCTGTAAGCGATACCGTTGGGTTCGAATATGAGAAATGCGCATATGGCCAGACCGAATACCGCTTCCTTGATAAAGAGAAAGTCCATCAACAGTTTCGGCCAGTAGCCGGCAAGGGGAATCACGGCAAGCTGGAGCAGTTCCATCACGATCACCATGAACATGGACCCGAAGATCGCCCCGTGGATGGAGTGGGTGCCGCCGATTAAAATGACGCCCACAAGCCAGAGAGACCAGAACCAGGGAAAATGTTCCGGGCTCAGAGCGGCCAGGTTGCTGACCCAGAAACCGCCGGCGATCCCTGCGATGAATCCGGCCACAGAAAAGGCGAGAAGCTTGTAGAGGATCACGTTGATCCCCATGACTTCGGCGGATATGTCGTTGTCCCTTATGGCTACCCATGCCCTGCCGACCCGCGACCGCAACAGGTTGACGACTGCGGTAACACACAGGATCACGAGCACCAGCATGAAAAAATAGACTTTCAGGTCATTGTCGATTATCCAGGGCCCGAGCTTGATGGAACCGGGGGGAAGCGAGAAGGATTTGCCGTAATCGCCTATCTGGCTGACATACTGGGTTAAGAGCAGATCCACCGTGATAAACTGGGCCGCCATGGTGGTGAGAATCAGGTAGAAGCCCTTTACCCGGGCGGACGGGAGGCCGAACAGGACACTCCAGATTGCCGCCACCAACCCGGCCACGATAATACTTATCGGGTAGGCAAGTCCGGCATTTACCATAAATGCCGGCCAGGGAAATTCGAGAATCATGAGTGTGCTTGTGTAGGCGCCCACGGCGATAAAGGCACCGTGCCCCAGCGTGATCTGGCCGCAGAATCCGATAAGGAGCTGGACACCCAGCGCGCCCATTATCGTGTATCCGATGAGGTTGCAGATGCTCAGCCAGTAGCCGTCCGCCACAGCCGGGATCACAAAGAAGACCGCAATAAAAAGCACTATCATCTTGCCCTTGACCAGGGGCGTGGGCCAGAGAGAATGGTCCTGTTTGTAGTTTTCATGGTAGATGCCGCATGGTAAAAATACTTTTGACATTTAGTGCCTCCCTGTTAAACTCTTTCTATTCTTTCCCATCCCCAGAGGCCGTGTGGCTTGAACAGCAGGAAAACGACCATAAAGACGAACGGTGCGATCTGTTTGATGGCACCGGGAAAGTACCTGTCGATATAGGTGCCGGTCAGGTTTTCAAGAACACCGATGGTAATACCGCCGACAATCGCGCCGGGAATGGAGTTGAGTCCCCCGAACACCACGGCGGGCAGCACCAGCAGACCGAGGTACCCCACGGAAATATTCAGCCCGTTGATATTGCCAAGAAGCGTGCCTCCCACGCCGGCGGCCATGAAAGCAATGGCCCAGGCACCGGCATATACGAACCGCGCACTTATACCGATGGACAGCGCCGCCATTTCATCATCCGCCGTGGCCTGCATGGCAAGCCCCCATCGTGTGAATTTGAAAAAGCAGACAAAGATGATAAAGAGCAGAATGGCCGCGATAAAACTCCATAAATAGACCGGGCTGACAGCGATAAGACCGACTCTGAGCGGTTCCAGTTCAAAAATAGGCGGGGAGAAAACCCGGGTATCCGTTCCCCAGATCAGTTCAACACACCCTTTGAAAAAGAAAGACAGCCCCACCGTTACCATGATGACGGCCAGAATGGGTTCGCCGATCATTTTGTCAAGGAAGATACGTTCCGTAAGGATGCCGAGACACAGACCCACAAGAAGAGAGATCAGAAGGGCCAGCAGGAAAGGGACACCCGCCGTATAGAGGGAGAGGGTGGTGTAGGCGCCGATAAGGGTGAGTTCGCCCATGGCAAGGTTCAGAACGCCCGAGCATTTGTAGATGATGACCCAGCCCAGCGCCACCAGCGCATAAATGCCCCCCACCATGATACCTGAAGTGATTGTCATAAGAAAAAGTTCCATAGTCCGCTCCTTATCATATCATACTTTTACGTCTTTGATCGCCATGGTTGTTTTCACATGGGACTGCCGGCCGTCTTCGTAATGGATGGTGGTGTCGATGTCCACCTTGTCGGATTCGGAATAGAGCGCATCGACAATGATTGCGTATCTCTCTTCCACAAATTTGCGTCTCAGCTTGTTGGTCCGGGTGAGTTCATCATCATCCGCGTCAAACGGTTTGTAGAGATTGGTGAACCGTCTGATTTTGGCGGCAGGCGGCAAATCCTTGTTTGCGGTTTCAATCTGCTCCATAATGATGTCATAGACTTCCTCTTTCTGGGAAAGCTCCTGGTAGTTTGTATAGTTGAGCTTGTGCTCATCCGCCCACTTGCCCGTGACATTGTAGTCGATGCACATGACGGCCGCAATGTACGCCATGTTGTTTCCCAGCACCCAGGCGTCCTGGATAAAGGGACTGAATTTGAGGCGCGTCTCGAGGTACTGGGGAGAGAAGGGCCGGCCGTCCGAAAGGGTGAACACGTCCTTGGACCGGTCGAATACCACCAGGTGGCCGTCATCGTCTATAAATCCCTTGTCGCCCGTGTACAGCCAGCCGTCCTGAAGGGTCTCTTCCGTCTTCTCTTCCATCTTGTAGTACCCGATGAAAACAGACGGACTTTTGACGAGTATCTCCCCGTCCTGGGCTATTTTGATTTCCGTGCCGGGAATGGGCTGTCCCACCGTGTCGAACTTGATGTCGTCGTCCCGGTGCACCACTGCGATACCGGCCACTTCCGTCTGGCCGTAAATCTGCTTCAGGTTCACCCCCAGAGAATGGAAGAACTTGAAATGGTCGGGTCCCATGGCGGCGCCCCCGGTATAGGCGTTCCGGACCTTGGTCAACCCGAGGTGATCTTTCAGCTTTCGAAGCACGGCAAACCAGGCGATCCAGGAAGCAAACCGGAGATACCATGCCATGTGTTGTTTGTTGAATTTTTTTTCAGCCGCCTTGTATCCGATCCAGTTGGCCAGCCTGAAAAGCTTTCGCTTTGTCCAGGAAGCGTCCAGGTGTTTTACCTGGACGGTCCGTGTCATCTGCTCGTACATCCGCGGCGGGGCGAACATGACATGGGGACCGATTTCCCGGATGTTGTCCTGGGCGGTTCCCGGTTCTTCGGGAAAGTTGATGGTGTAGCCGATCTGAAGGCCGCAGGAGATGGACATCATCTGTTCCCCTATCCATGCAAAGGGCAGGTAGGATACGTAGTCATCCGTCTCCTGGCAGGGATCGACATCCATCAGGTGTTTCCCCATGGTCAGCATGTTGTAGTGGGTCAGCAGCACACCTTTCGGCAGGGCGGTCGTCCCGGAGGTGTAAAAAAGAAGGGCCACGTCTTCACCGTTGCCCTCATTGATAAGCGATTCAAAAAGATCCGGGTTTTTTTCCCCGAACGCCTCTCCGAGCGCCTGAAGTTCTTTCAGGTTCATGAGACAGGGATCATGGTAGTTTCGCATGCCCTTGGGGTCGTCCCAGATGATTTTTTCCAGCCTGGGGCACTTTTCTTTTATCTCCAGGCCCTTGTCCACCTCTTCCTGGGTCTCTGCAAACATGAACCGGGTGTCGGAATGGTTTATGATATGTTCCACCTCATCCGTCAGGCAGTCCTGAAAAAGCCATATGCCGATGCCGCCGGCACAGAGAACGCCCATTTCCGCCCAAAGACCCTGGGGGCGGTTGTCGCCGATCATGGACACCTTGTCGTTTTTTTCGAGTCCGAGCGCTTTCAGCCCAAGCGAGATTTGCCTGACGTTTTCCAGGTATTGCTTCCAGGTGGTGGGGCACCAGATACCATACTCTTTTTCCCGCATGGCCACTCTGTTGTCACCGTAACCGTGCGCCTTCTGAAGAAAAAGTTTCGGTATGGTCAACTCTTTTGAAATATCATTTGTGCGGTTATCGTCTTGTTGCATATAGATCCTCATCTCCAAGGTAGGCTTTGATGACTTCGGGATTGTTCTGAACCGCTTCAGGGGTGCCGGTTGCGATGACTCTGCCGAAATTGAGTACGGTAACCTTGTGGGAGAGGTCCATCACAACACCCATGTCATGCTCAACAAGAAGGCAGGTTACCTGCCACTCCTTTTCTTCATTTGCATCGAGGACAAATCGGGACATGTCCTCAACTTCTTCAAGGTTCAACCCGGCAAGGGGTTCGTCCAGGATGAGAAGATCGGGTTCAAGGGCAAGCGCCCGTCCCAGTTCAACCCGTTTCTGCAGGCCGTAGGGCAGCATCCCCACGGATCTGTGCCGCAGTTCCTGGATCTCCAGAAGATCAATGATTTTTTCTTCGATGTGTTTGCGGTGTTCGATCTCTTCTTTGGCTGCTTTGCCTGCATA
Organism: uncultured Desulfobacterales bacterium; assembly: GCA_964478245.1. Taxonomy (GTDB): domain Bacteria; phylum Desulfobacterota; class Desulfobacteria; order Desulfobacterales; family Desulfobacteraceae; genus CAYZHB01. Next base: position 15,596 of record CAYZHB010000032.1, read on the forward strand.
TAAAGCGCCTGAAACAATGCCGGATTTGAAATGCAGGTGCCGGCCGAGCCGGATGTTGTCCAGGACGGTCATGCCGCCGAACACTTCCACTTTCTGGAAGGTTCGGGCCATTCCAAGTGCTGCGCGTTTGTGCGGTTTCAGCCCTCGGATGTCCAGGTTCTTGAACTTCACCTCTCCCTGCTGGGGACTGTAAATCCCGTTAATGATGTTCATCATAACGGTCTTGCCCGCACCGTTCGGTCCGATTACAGAATGGATGCTTCCTTTTTTTACCTGGAGATCGACCCCGTCAAGCGCATGCACCTTTCCGAAAATCATGGTGATGTCTTTGAGCTCGAGCAGGAGTTCCCCGTCCGTTACTTGTTCTGAGGCGACTTGTTCTGAAGCGGCTTGCAATTGATTCTCCCCCCTTAAAAAGCGTTTTCTGGGGCAACGACCACCCGCTCCGGGAGTGATTGTTGACTCAGGGCCAGATTTTGATACACATCTTCGGAAAATTCCTTTGACAGGTTATTTCCCTGCCTAACGAGCGCTCGGTCTACTTTCTTGAATTAGTAATAGTTTAACAATACAAGGTTTGTCAATGAGTTTTTTCATTTTTTTTATACACAAGGGAAAAAAACCGAAAACAAAGAATGTCCGGCTTCCTGACACTCTTTTGAGGACCGGATGTATCGGCATTTTTCTGTGTCGCCCGGGCAACTGTAATCGGTGTTTTCCAGAAGGTAACGGCACCGGCTGGATGCCATGGAAATTTTGAAACCGTACTGTTCGGAAAAGATTTTCATCCGCAGAAGATCCGCGCCTTTCCCGCCGGCATTGAATTCAAACGGTGTTTTGGTGGTATACAGGAGCGTGGTCTGCGTGGAAAAAAAACCGCCGAAGATGGTTTTCCGGTTGTCTTCCTCTATGCCGACCCCGTAATCGAGCACCTCCAGCAGGGCACCGCCGTTGCCCTTTTTAAGGCCGATACGGATCTGCTGGTTGTCGGGCGTATTTTCCACCGCATTTTTAACAAGCCCCTCCACGATTTTCTTGAGGATGTCGTAGGGCATGTAAATATAAGGCACATCCTCGTTGATGGAAAGCACGGTCTCTATTTTTCTGAAGGCGTATTTCTGTGTCAGCTCACCGTAAAATGCGTTGAGGAAGGTGGGAATATCGATTTTTTTCAGATCCCGTTCAACCGGTCCGAATTTTTCGTCAATCATGTCACGGACCGACTGAACAAGATTGTCCGGGCCGATGTTCGCTTCAATCAGGGCTTCGAGTTCATCCCGGCAGGCATCGAGCATCCGCAGAAGCACCCGTTTGGCTGAATAGGCTTTGTTTTCCATGATGTCTGCGGTTTCACTCTGAATCTGGACAATTCGGTCGAGGTTGCGTTCGATTCGCTGAACAGCGTTTTCCAGGCTGTTGTTTTCAAGGGTTTCAAGGCGGCTTCTGAGCGTGCGGATCGATCCGGAGAGCACGGCGACCGGTGTTTTCAGCTCATGGGAGAGGTGGTTTATGGCCTTGTCTTTTGCCCGGTTCATAAGGGAGAGTTCTTTATAGGCTTTTTTGAGTTCTTCAGAGAACCGCGCGTTTTCGATAGAAATGGCGGCCGTTCCGGCAATCATGTTCAGAAGTTCGGTGTCATTGTCGACGAACCGCCCCTTTTTCTTGTTTATGGCGCAGAGGGCGCCGATAATCCTGCCCTCGCTTTTAACCGGCACAACGAGAAGTGTTTCTGTCTTGTACCCGAGTTTCCGGTCCCTTTCCGGATACTGGTCGCATATGGAAGGGTCGTTGGCCACGGCGGATTCCCCTGTCCGGATAACTTTACCCGCCAGCACTTCGTCCAGTGTGAACCGGACCTCTTTTACGCGCTTTTCCCTGTCCGAGTCGTCATAAGAGGCGCCCAGGAAAAACACTTCATCTTTTATTTCATCATAGATCAGCACAAGGGCCCCTTCCGTGTTCAGCATCTCTTTTACTTCCCTTGAGATGTAGTTCATCAGCTCTTCCAGCTCAGGGTGCTCGGGCAGGGCGGTACTGATCCGCATGATGGTTTTGTTGTTGGCGGCGATCCGTTTTTCCTCGGTTATGTCCCTGAGGATGACAAAATTTTCATCCGCTTTTTCCCCGTGTCTTGAAAAAGCGGTGGCCCACATCACCACATCGAGGACTCTTCCGTCCCTGGTCAGCCGTTGGGTTTCATAACGGGTAAGGGATTTTTCCCTGAAAAATTTTTTTATCAGCGCCTTTGTTTCCCGGCCCAGTTCTTCCGGCACAAAAGGCACCAGCTGCCCCTTGAGCTCCGACAGTGTCCAGCCGAAAGTCTGGGTGAAGGCCGAGTTGAGATAGGAGACATATCCCTGATTGTCATAAACAACGATGGGGTACGGCACAAATTCCAGCAGCATCCGGTAGTGGCGGTAGGATTCTGCCATTTCCTGCTGGGCCCTTTTTTCTTCAGAGATGTCCTGCAGGGTTTCAACCGCTCCCAAAAGGGCCCCGTTTTCATCCGTTATGGGGGCTGCGGTAAAAAAAAGCCATTTCCCGTTCTCGCCAAAGTCGGGGAAAAAATCTTCCGCACAGTACCGGGCCTGCCCCGGCCGGTCCCGGTCATATTTTAAATTGTAATATTTCTTGAGTTCCTCTTCTGAAGACTGATCAACAATGAAATCGGCCATAACCGGACGCTTGTGAGAATAAAAAGCCTTCCACTGATTGTCGGTGCCGATCATTTCCGCTCCGGTATAACCGGTCAGCTCCTCGCATGCCTTGTTGAAATGGGTAATTCTGTGATGCCGGTCTATGACAAACATGGGGATGGGGGCCTCGGCAATAATCGTGGCCAGTTCTTTTAATTTTTTTTCCCGGTTTTCGGAAATCAGGTGGTCTCCGGTCATTAAATTTCTCCGCAATCCTTTACAAGATGCCGCTTTATTCGTATAACATGTAAAGATCTGCCGTTTAAGAAGTCATTATAAACGGAATGAATTAAATTGCAAGTTCATGATACGGCATGGTGAATCTGTTCTTTTCCCCCATCACATGGCTGGGAAGTGTTGAACAGGTAGAACAAATTCCCTCGCAGGTTCATGAAGGTTTTTTCGTTCTTGGAGAGCATATGGGAAAAAACAGAATAAAAACGGAACTTCTTATCCACGACATTAAAGTGCCGGTGTCTGTGATCGATGCCGGTGTAAAATCGCTTCTCAACAAGCGGGAGCTTTATGGAAAACTGACGGAAAAGCAGGAGAAAGTGCTCAACAGGATACTGAGAAACACCAAAAACACCCAGAGACTGGTCAATGATATCCTGGAGCTCGGCAGATCCAGTGAAGGGGTGATGAATTTTGTTCATGTTTCGATTTCGTTTCTTGTCATAGAGGTGCTGGTGGAAGTGTTTGATCTGATTAATTCCTATACATCCGAACTGATAAAAAATGCAACGTCACTGGAGGAGCTCCAGAAGATCGTTGCATCGGAAGGGATCACACTCGCATTTAAAGACAAGCTGTGGGCGAGAAAGATTACCATTGATGAAGCCAAGGTGAAGCAGATCTTCAGAAATCTTGTGACAAATGCATTCAAATACCGGTCGGAGGCGATCGAAATAACGGGGTATATTGAAAACAACAGCCTGTTTCTAAGGGTGAAGGATGACGGGAGGGGGGTTCCCTCGGATCATCAGCAGAAGATATTCGCGTCCTATTTCAGTGACGGCGCTTCGGTTGAAAACGCCGTAAAGAGTCACGGCGTGGGTCTGGCCGGCGTAATGGTCCTTCTGAAAGATATGGAAGGCGACCTCTTCCTCGAAAGCGAGGAAGGCAAGGGGGCCGAGTTTATCGTCAGAATTCCCCTCTGAAGTTCACAGCATTTTTTCAACATCATCTTTTGACGCTATAAAGTACTTTTCATCGAACCGGTTCCAGAAGTCCCGGTCTTCATCCCGCCATCCTTTGCCGAAGGTTTTGTCAAAGAACGGTTTCAGCCTGGAGAACCATTTGGCGTGATTGGATTTGCCTTCTTTCCGGGCTTTTAATACGTCCGCGACAAAGGAAGAGATGTCGGAAAGTTTGTCTTTGGGCACATACGAGTCCGCCCCTTTCTCAATGGATTTCTTGAGATTGTCGGGGCTCAGGGCGTGGGCCGTGAGCATCAGGGCGGGAATGTTTCTCTCCCGGGTCAGTTCAAGGATATCATACCCCCTGACCCCCATGATATCGAGTATGGCCAGATCGTACGTGTTGTGCTTAAGGAACTTTTCAGCCGCTTCAAAACTGGTGGCCGAGTCAATTGAACTTTCGTACAGAAGTTCTTCTATGGTTTCGAGGATGTCCGGCTCATCATCCACCACCAGTATTTTTTTGTTTTTCAGGATATCTGTATTGCCCATAATGCCTCCTGTTTCGGGGTGTGTTATACATCTGTTACCATCATGTCACATTTCAATCAACCATGAAAACAATATAATTTCAAGTGTAAAAAACAGCCGGACCGAGTTATATGCCATCCAGTAGCGCCAGCACATAATCGATATCGCTTTTCGTATGGGCGGCATTGATCTGAAACCGGATGGTTTCGTCTCCCCGGGGCACGACAGGGAAGGTCAGGCCGACAACAAGCACACCGTTTTCAAAAAGGGTGTTCACGATGCGGTGGGTTTGCTCCGTGTCCCGGACCAGCATCGGGACAACCGGGTGGGGACCGGCAATCGTCTCTTTGCCCTGATTTTCAAGGCCTTTCCGGAACTGGGCGGTCCGGTTTTTCAGCGACGATAGCAGCCGTTTTCCTTCCGGGCTGTCACATATGTCCAGGGCCGTTCCGGCGGCGGCGCAATCCGCGACACTCAGGGGATTCGTGTAGATGTAGGTGTCCGCTTTCTGGCGTATGGCTTCCACCACATTTTTGCTGGCGGCGGCAAAACCGCCGTTGACACCGAAAGACTTGCCGAAAGTGCCCACTGTGATATCCGCCTCGGCATTGCAGTACTCGAGGGTGCCGCGCCCGGTTTCGCCAAAAGCGCCGATGCCGTGGGAGTCATCGACCACGGTAACCACACCGTCTCTGAATTTCGGACTGTAGGCCTCCGCTGTCTGCCGTATCTTGTCCACCGGGGCATAATCGCCTCTCATACTGAAAATCCCGTCGAACACAATCACCACCCGGTCGGTATCCTCAGGCACTTCATCAAGGCATCTTTTGAGATCCGTCATGTCGTTGTGCCGGAAGATGCCTTTTCGTTCTCTGGGAATATTGGCCATCCGCATGGCCCTTATGATGCTGTTGTGATTCAGTTCATCGCCGATCCAGTGGGTGGTTTTGCTGCTGATGGCCACGGCAAGTCCGAGATTGGCCGTGTAAGCGGAGTTGAAAATTTTAGCAGCGGGTTTGTTGACAAAACCGGCCACTTTGTCTTCAAGCATGGTGTGGTATATGAAAGTCCCGTCGATAAACCGGACCGCACCGGGCCCGACACCGAGCGCTTTTGTCGCGGCGTCCGCCGCTTCGATCATGTCGGTGTTGTTCGACAGGGAGAGATAGCTGTTCGAGTTGAGCCGAATGAATTCCCTGTCATATCCTTTGAGTCGGTATCGCGGCCCTTTCCCGTTTTTCGGGGGAACAAAGGCCTCTATTATCCTTTCGGGCGGTTTGGCGCGTCCTTCCGCTTCCAGGGCTTCGATTTCCCTGTCAAGGGCGGCATCCAGATGTTCTGTCGGCATATTTCTCTTCTCCTGTATGTTTTTATGCAATGACAGCTAACAGCTAAAGGCTAACAGCTAAAGGCTAACAGCTAACAGCTAACAGCTAACAGCTAATTGCTAACGGCTAACAGCTAACAGCTAACAGCTAATTGCTAACAGCTAATTGCTAACAGCTAACAGCTAAAGGCTAACAGCTAAAGGCTAACAGCTAACAGCTAATTGCTAACAGCTAACAGCTAACAGCTAAAGGCTAACAGCTAACAGCTGTCACGCCCAGTCCAGAATCACCTTGCCCGATTCCCCGGCCCGCATCACCTCGAACCCTTTTTCAAAATCGGTATAGTCAAATCTGTGGGTGATGATGGGGGAGATGTCAAGCCCCGACTGGATCATTGTGGTCATCTTATACCAAGTTTCGTACATTTCACGGCCGTATATGCCTTTAATCGTGAGCATGTTAAAAACGACCGTATTCCAGTCGATCCCGGTGTCTTCCGGCATGATGCCGAGAAGGGCGATTTTGCCGCCGTGGCACATATTCTCCAGTATGGAGTCCAACGCCTGTGGACTGCCGGACATTTCCATGGCCACGTCAAATCCTTCTTTCATGCCGAGCCGTTTCTGGGCATCGGCCACCTTCTCCCTGCCGGCATCGAGGATGATATCCGCTCCCGTATGCGTGGCCAGATTGAGCCGGTAGGGATGGATGTCCGTAATGACCACGTACCGGGCACCGGCGTGACGGGCGATAATGGCGGCCATACACCCGATGGGGCCCGCGCCGGTGATCAGCACATCTTCTCCGAGAACATCAAAGGAGAGCGCCGTGTGGGCGGCATTGCCCAGCGGATCAAAGCAGGCGAGGATATCGGGGGGGATGGATTTGTCGCAGTACCAGACATTTGTCATGGGTATGGCCAGGTATTCGGCAAACGCGCCCGGCCGGTTCACCCCCACCCCTTTTGTATCCTTGCACAGGTGGCGCCGCCCGGCCAGGCAGTTCCGGCAGTGCCCGCAGACCAGATGGCCCTCTCCGGAGACCAGGTCGCCTTCCTTGAAGTCCTGCACATTCCTGCCCACCGCGGTGATATGGCCCACGAACTCGTGTCCGATGGGCATCGGCACCGGGATGGTCTTCTGCGCCCACTCGTCCCAGTTGTAAATATGAACATCGGTACCGCAGATGGCGGTTTTGCTGATTTTGATCAGGACATCACTCCGGCCGATTTCCGGTACGGGCACTTCCTCGAGAGACAATCCTTCTGCTGCACGGGCTTTGACAAGCGCTTTCATTTTTTTCTTCATGTTTTTAAAATCGATTTTTTGCGGTGATCGTTTTCTTCTGCTGCAATTTACCGTTATAATGCAGCAAATGCAACTGTTTCTTCAGGGCAGCCTCTTGTGATTTTTTTCAAATCCTTTGAGACTGTTTTACCGTGAAACCGCTATCATGAGACAAGGAGATGCCCCGGTTAGACGACCAGCACCTTTTCAAGCCGCTCTGCAAGAAACCCGATCTCCTCGTCGTTGATGATGAGCGGCGGAGAGATCCGGATGGTATGCCCGTGGCTGTCGTTCACCACAACCCCGATTTTGGCCAGTTTGCGACAGAATTCCATGGCGTTGCCGTCTTTCACCTCGATACCGATGAAAAGGCCCTTGCCCCTTACCTCTTTGACAAAAGGAGATCTGGCAGCGATTTTTTCGATTTTCTCCCGCAGGATCGCGCCCTTTTCCGCTGCGCGACCGGCCAGGTTTTCCTTTTCAAATATCTCAAGGGCAGCGGCACCGGCCACGCATGCCAGCGGATAGCCGCCGAAGGTGGAACCGTCGGAGCCCTTGCCGAAGACCATATCCATGATCATACTGTTCGTGATAAAAACGGAGAGCGGAATCAGACCGCCGGACAGTGCTTTCCCGAGTATTATGCCGTCCGGTACGATGTTTTCGTGCTCGAAGCAGAATTTTTTACCGGTTCTGCCCAGTCCCACCTGGATTTCATCGCAGACAAGCAGAAGATCATGGTCATCACAGAGTTTTCTCAGGCCTTTGAGAAATCCCTCGGGCGGCACGATCATCCCGCCTTCCCCCTGCATCGGTTCCACCAGGATGCCGCAGGTGTTCTCATTGATCGCTTTTTTCACGGCAAATATGTCACCGTATTTGACGGAAACAAATCCCGGCGTGAGCGGCCCGAATCCTTTCCGGCTGCGTTCGGAGCTGGAAAAGGAGACGACCGAGATGGTGCGGCCGTGGAAGTTGTTGTCAAACACGATGATTTCCTGCCGGCCGTCTTCGATGCCTTTCTTTTTATACCCGTAGTACCGCATGGTCTTTATGGCGGTTTCCACGGACTCCACCCCGCCGTTTTTCGGCAGCACCTTGTTGCCGTTTTTGCCGAAACGGGGCGCCAGCTGCGGTGCAAACCGGGCTGCGCGTGAAAGGAAAACACCGAGGGGATCGGTATACACCACGTTTGACAGTACAGAGGCGTATTTTCCGTTCAGCGCCCCCGTCACGGCACTGACAAGATCGGGATGGTGGTGACCCGGGTTGGCAGCGGAATAGGCGGCCAGGCAGTCCAGATATTTATTCCCGTTCTCATCCGTAAGCCAGCATCCTTCGGCGCTTCTGACCACCACGTCAATTCTTTCGTAGTGGTGGGCACCGCAGTGCTGCTCATAATCAAAAATCTCCCGGTCCGGAATGCCGGAGAACCCGGTATGCGGTATATTTGTTGTGTTCTTTCTGATTGTGTCCATAAGGACCTCCTTAAATATCTTCTTTGATGATTTTATACATGCGCTGTTCCCGCTTCGTTAACGGCTGGTTTTCATCGTATGTTTTTTCAAGAAAGCAGTGGTAGAAATCGTGCCGGAGGCTGTCCCTGTTTGCGGTGACAAACCACTTGTTCCGGGTCCAGTTGACGGGGGAATTGTCTTCATTGTCCGGTTCGAAAATGCCCACCAGGGATTCCCGC
>CAYZHB010000032.1:24281-27537 GCA_964478245.1 uncultured Desulfobacterales bacterium
GGTCGATGATGATGTCGAATGACCGCCCGCCGATTGTCTCCATCAGTTTGTCCGTTTCCGGGTGCCGCACCTGGATGTCAAATTCCAGGGGCATGTCGCCCATGGCGATATACCGGATATTCACACCCCGCTCTTCAGCCGCTTTTAAACAGTTCCGTAGGTAATTGCCCGTTTGCGGGAAAAGCCGCACATATATTTCTGTTTCGGCATTTTCGATCATCTCGATGGCTTTGGCCATGATGTTGTCATACCCTGTCAACGTCCATATATACTCGTAAACCGGCTCTTTGTAGGCTTTGAAAACCGCGTCCTCAAATTTTTTAATGTTGATGGCGAAATTGTTTTTCAGGCGGTTGATCAGTTCATCCGGCGGGAGGGGCGCATAAAGTCCGTTGTCCGTTTCGATCACGTAGCCTTTGGATACCATGTTCCGCAGCACATCGTAGATTCGTGACCGGGCAATCCCGGATATTTTGCTGAGCCGGGACCCGTTCACCGGGTGGTGACTGACAAGGGACATGTAACAGGCTGCTTCGTACTGTGTGAACCCCAGCTCTTTCAAATTTGAAAGGTTTTCCATTTTATCCGTCCTGGCCAGAAGTTGTTACCTAGATAGCAACATATCCCATTTTAATGGCAAGGTCAACCCGGATTTTAAAATTTTAAGGTGCGTTATCGCGTTTTAAAACAGCAGGGAAAGACAACGACCACCGGTTTGAAAACCACCGGCTAAAAGCGAACCGGGTTGATGAGGCGGATCTCCTTGGAAATACCGCCGAACAGTTCCCAGTTCATGCGTCGGAAGGGGATGCATTTCGGCACTTCCGCCACCGTCAGGTGGAGGTGCGGCGGAACAGGGGACTTGTCCCCGGCGGCAGGGGGAATCGCGGCAATCAGTTCGCCTTTTTTAAGGGGGAGCCCTTTTTCAATCCGGTTGTCAGGTGTCAGATGGGCGTATACACAGACAACACGGGTGTCCTTTGTCGTGCAGGCGGCATTCAGAACAACAATCGATTTCCCGAGAAAGTCGGTGCAGACATTCACCACTTCACCGTCTGTCATGGCGGGGATACGGGCGCCCGGCCAAAGAAGCCGGTGTATGCCGTCCCGATCCCTGTAGAATAAGATGTCCAGCCCTTCATGGGGAAAAGGTCTCAGACCGCTGTTTCCCCACCACTTGTGCCTGCCTGAGAACAGCATGCCGGGATGAAATACCCACTCCCCCACCCCTGACACTGCCGGCAGGTTTGCCGTGGCGATACCGTTCAGAAAGTCTGACAGCCTGTTTGGGCGTTTCACCGTGCTCATCGGTACCCGCCGGTTTTGTCGGTAAGTGTTTTGACGGCGCGGCAGACGGCGCCGGGATTGTCTTTCATCAGGAAGTGCCCGCTGCCGCTGATTTCAATCCGCTCATCGGTGTCTATAAGGGGCAGCACCTTCAAACCGGCTGATTTTTCTCCGTAGAGGTAGGCTTTCTCACAGTCAAGTCTTTTGAAACGGGCCAGCAGCTCTCCGCTGTCAGACCACTCTACCAGAGAGGCGGCACTTTGGTGCAGCGCCAGGGGCATGGCGGACGCGATATAAAAGGTGTTTGCACCGAGGGATCCGGAAAACCGGACAAGTTCCGGAAGCATGTTCTGTTTGAAGGCTTCGAAAGGAATGGCCGCCGTTTTCCGGCTTATGAGCCCGCAGTCTTCGCCCACGAGATTGCCTTCCAGATCGGCAAATGTCGAGATGGTATTCAAAACGGGGGAGGGAAGGAGCAGGCCCACCGCTCCTCCCATGCTGTGCGCGACAATATGGATTTTTTCCGCGCCGAGTGTTTTCAGGATTTCAGCGCAGATGCGGGCGTGGTCTTCCAGGCGGTAGGAAAATTCCTCCTTTTTCTCGGAATCACCAAAGCCGGGCAGATCCGGTGCCAGTATCGAGAATTCGTTCAGCAGGGGGTGAGACCAGATCGGCTGAAAGGATTCCTTGGCGCATCCGAGTCCGTGAATCATGAACAAAACGTCTCTTCCTGATTCCCGGAAGGCAACGGCAACCTGAACAGTTCGGCCGTCAAAAGGCACGGAAAGACTGCTTTTCTGCATCGCCCCGGCCTGTTCTAAATTGTGTCCAGCCGATGCCGGATTTCTTGAATACCGTACTGTCTGTAAAAAAGCGTACTCTTTTCCCAGAGCGCTCCGGGAAGCCGTTTCTTTACTTCAGACAGGACGGCTGAAGGGATATCCCGGAAATACGCTTCGGCAGCGGCCCCTGCAATGCAGGCAAGCGTGTCGCTGTCTCCGCCAAGGGAGACCGCATTCCTGACGGCATCCTCCCAGGTGTCGGCCTCGAAAAAAGAGATCAGCGCTTCCGGCACGCTTCCCTGGCATGACACATCAAACCGGTAGCCGGGGCGTATCTCATCGACTGTCCGGTTGAAATCGTAACCGAAAAGGGTTTGGAGGCGTGACGCTATCTCTTTTTTCGAGCGTCCTTTCCGGGCCAAAAAAACAGCCAATGCCGCGGCCTGTGCCCCTTTGATCCCTTCCGGATGGTTGTGAGAGACCCGGGCCTGGGCCTTTGCCTGGCTCATAATCTCATCTTCGGTCTCAAATGCGAATCCCACCGGACTTGTCCGCATGGCAGCGCCATTGCCCCAGCTGTTGTAAGGTTCGGGATTTTCTGAAAAAAGCCAGCCGATGAAAGAGCCCCCGTACCCGGCATCCGGATACCGGCGTCCGATTCTCTGAAAGGCCTCCCGGTAGGGTTCACCGGTCAGGATCGCGTGCGCTGTGGCCACGGTCAACACCGAGTCGTCGGTGAATCGGGAGGTCTTTTGAAACAGCGGAAAAACTTTTGTTTTTATGGGGAAGCCTTCGTATACAGACCCGATGATGTCCCCTGCAATCGCGCCGAACATGGTCGTTTCCCCTCTCGTCTTATATCACGGTAAAATAAATGCGTTCACTTTGATCTGTTGAGACTGTTTCTGTCTATACAATAAATTGGCGCTGCCGGTGTTGTCAAGTGCTGTCGGACCGGGGTAAATGTATTGGTGGTTTCAAACCGGGGCTTTGCCACGGGTTACCACCAGCAAGGATGGAAACATTGACGTGTGTTTGGCATCCCGGCCCATGGCCGTCATGCCGATCTACCCGCTTTGCGGGTGATCGTTTGCTTTACGGGTCAACTCCGGGCAGGCAGGTGGCGGGGGGCTTTCTATGCCGGGTTTGGCCGGCATCTTTTGTTTGCCTGGCAAAGCCGGGATTCC
>CAYZHB010000033.1:0-27141 GCA_964478245.1 uncultured Desulfobacterales bacterium
AGCGCCGAACCCGGACCCGGCGTCTTCCTCGAAATCAATCACATTGTTGGTATGATCAAACGTTTTCAGGACCACCTCGTTGTCACTTTCCGGCGGGATTGACGACACGTCACCGGATCTGAACCCCATATCCGGTCCGATACTGTGCTCGTCCGATTCGGCCGCAATGTCGAACTCGATAAAGCCGCCGTCTTCCACCGGCGCTTCAGAGGTGATCCGGATGTCGGTCAGACCGTCTCCGCTCAGATCAAGCTCCAGGCTCCGGTCCGTACCCGCCACCTGCAGGGGCAGGCCGTACCCGGGATCATTCAGCACCTTCCAGTTGCCCTCCCCGTCCCATGTAAACCGCATAGGAGCGGTTCCCGACGGATCGGGGGTCTCGTGGACCAGGGCATCATCGTTGACAATGCGGATATCCACTCCCTCCTGTATAGTGCCGTCCGTGTTGATCCCGGAAATTCTCGGCTCTTCTCCTGATTCCCACAGCATATCAAACCGGAAAAATCCGTCGTATTTTCCGTCATCGGTTATCCGGAATTTTTCCGCCGCCTCATCGTAGGTCACCTGGTAATTGATTTCATAACCGTCTTCTTTCGACGCCCGGTTCATGGCATTCCTTACGGCCACGGCAAGATCGTCCGGCGTGTACGTTCCGTCCGGAATTTTTCCTTCAAGGGTCTCTTTTGCATTCTGCCCCAGGCCCGGATCCTCCCTGAATATCACCATATTGTTGGTGCCATCCACGGTGATCGTGTCTTCGGTGAACACCTTGTCCCCGTCCTCCCCCACATCGAGCCTGCTGGAAAACCCGCTCTTGATGGCAAACGGCGTAGCATTGCCGTTGTAAACGACTTTTGACGGATTTTCCCTGTCATCGTATGAGAACGGGGTCACATTGTTCTTCGTGCCTGAAAAAATAAAATTGCCGTTTACCTGCTTGTTGCCCAGCGACAGAACCTGGTCGATAATCCCCTCGATCACCTGCACGGCATCGGCACGCTCTGAAGCGCTTGCAGAGGCATTCACAAGCTGACTGGTCAATGTTTTTGCCTCGAGGATCTGGTTCTGCACCTCCTGAAGGGCGGTTTCACCTCCGTCAAGCCAGGATTTTCCCATGGCCACATTCTTTTCGATCTGCTCCAGGTTGTCCAGTGACGATTGCAGATTCAGCACCTGGGTCATGCCCACCGGATCGTCCGACATTTCGTTTATCCGTTTGCCGGTGCTGATTACCCTGTTGGTGTCCTTCAGGGTTTCCGTCAGGTTACCCAGCTGGAATGTGGCCGCGCTGTATGTGGTTATATTGGGAACACCCATATCACACCTCGTTCATCATTTATGTGTCTTCGAAAACATGGATCAGAGCCGCCTTCCTGCCTATCGGATGGAAATCAGCGTATTGAGCATCTCATCGGAGACGGTTAACAGTTTTGATGCGGCGGAAAACGCATGCTGATACTTGATCAGTTTTATCATCTCCTCGTCAAGGGAAACCGACGATATCTCATTGCGCTGTTCGGTCAGGCTCTGAACCATGCGGTCGGCATATGCTTTTGAATTTTTGATCCCCCTGGAAGTCACCCCCAGTGATCCGATCATTGCATTGTAATATTCATCAAACGTGGCATCCGTAATACTGGATTCGGCATCTTCTCCCCGCTGGAAATTCCACAGTTTCATATCCTTGCTCTGATGCTGGATATCCGTAATCGCAAGTGCGTTGGTGTTATCCCCCTGGGTGATATGCCCGGTGGCCGAATCGATCCTGCCGGCCGCCAGAAAATTGGTATTGCTCAGCTTCTCGTTCATCTCCATTGTCAACGCCCCCTCGCCTTTAAAGAAGGTGTTGATGCCGGCTGCCGCGGCAAGACCTGACGAGGCGGCCGCGTCATCGGAAAAGGCAAAACCGATATCGGCGGCGTCATGCTTGACAAAATCCATCTTGAGAGACCCGTCTCCTGTCACTTTTTTGTGGAAATTGACTTCAAGGTCCGCAAGACCGTCACCGGAAAAATCGACCCCGAAACCGTCATCATCCCCGTCTTCGGGAATCATTTCCAGGGTGCCGCCGGTGGGATCACTCAGAACCCCCCAGCTTCCGGAAGACCGGACAAAGGTCAGATCGTTCCCCGGGAAATCAAGCGCGCGCCAGTCTTTTACATCAATAGAGCAGTTTTCTTCACAGAAACCGTTCTGACCCGAATACTGAATGTTTTCAACGGCATGGTATTCATCCGACGCCCCGATTTTCAACCGGTTGTCAGCGGTTTCAGAGGCTTTAAGCCCCTCTGTCTGTCTGTTGAACTGATCGGCAAAGGACCCCAGGGTCCAGTGCCAGTCCGCAAGGGTTTCGCCGGTGTACCGGCCCTCTTCATTTAGAGAGGCAGGTGTTCCCGTGGCATCCGTGGTAATTGTAAAGACATCGTCTGTAAAGAGGGTACCGTCCCGAAAGTCCAGGTTCATCCCGTCCACATCTATTTCAACAGGGGCTTCCGGCGTATACGGCGGATCATGCCCTTCGATCGTAAAAGAGCCTGAATCCACGCTGTTATGCCACTCTATCACCAGCGGTTCCTGCCCCTCGGCCGGCACATGGCCCACCCGGCCGCCTGAGACTACTTTGAAGTAGTAGGTATCATCGAGGCTGTTGGCCCGTCCCGATATTGTAAAATCCAGCGGGTTGGGGCTGCCGTTTTGATCCGTATTCACTGTCAGGGTATTGCCGGCCACAAGAGATCCTTCTGAAATATTGAACGACAGGGTATCCACCCCGTTCTCCCGGATAACCACACCGCCTTCATCCGCCACCTCCAGGAGGCCGGACGCTCCCGTGGAAAGACCGCCCTGATCAAACTTTTCCCATTGGATGATGCCCTTGTCCGCATAGAGGGAAGATGTGGCAGAATCCCGGTATGGATCGCCGGACTCAAGCCAGTCGTTGTCCGGCGCGCTTGTGCCGGAGCCGGTGCCGGTCCTGACTTTGAGGGCGGCATCATTGCTGCCGGATTCGGAAAAACTGGTAATTTCTATGGGATCTTCCAGGTCACCGGCTTTAACGATTGACACCGATTTCCCGGTGCGTATGATGTCGTAGTCCGGATCGGAAAAAGGGGTTACCAGGGCGGCCGTGAGCTCTGATTCAAGCTGCATGGCAAGCGCTATTTCCGTTGTTCCGGCTCCTGCTGTATAGGCAACAGATATGCCGTCCACATCAAATGAAATGACATCTGTGGCAGTAAAGTTTGAAAACCCGTCTTCACCGCCGAGCGTCATAATGGCACTTCCGGTAACAGCGGTGCCGGATGTGCCGTACAGCCCCTGGGCGCTGGTATCATCCGACAGGATGTACATGCCGTCATCCACCAGGGCGGTGACGGTCCCGGCGATAACGGCTGATGTGGTGCTGCCCGCCGCGGTAGAGGAAGACTCGGCGATTGTTTCCGTGGTACCGGCCGCAGCGGTTGTAAACGTCTGCGGCATGGAAAAGGTCACGCTGTCGCCCGATGTTGTAAGGGAACTGAAGGTTTCAATATCAGTGGGGGCAGCCCCGGAAGAAAACTCAAAAACCGTGTTGCCCGCGCCGGCAGTGGTTGTCCCTGAAAGTGCCGCAATATCGAATGTGGCGTCGTCCCCGGTATCCCCGCGGGGATCTTCAAGGGTAATATTGGAGCCGTCCGTGGTGCGCAGCACGATGGAACTGGTGCTGACGCCTGCTGAATTGATGTATTCCTGCTCCTCGACCGTAAACGGCTCATCGTCAAGGGCCGTGTTGAACGCGTCATAAAAAGTTGACACCATCTCGCCCTGATCCGTGGTATCCACACCGCTCAGATCAACCGATATCTCGGTACGGGTCGTGGGAATGCCGTCGGACCGAAGCGTAAAAGTCACCGTGTCATCCGCGTCAAAATCTGAAAAATCGGTTATCCGGATGCCGGCGTTGTCCCGGACCTCGAAAATCTCGATCCCGATCGTCCTGCCGGATTTGCTCGTAAGCCTCAGGCCGTCAGTTTCAAGATCGTCGTCTTCATTCATTGCATTTATCTCGCCGGCTGATGATTTCAGAGCGGCGGCAAACTGTTCGGTTAACGACCCTTCGTTTGAATCCACGGTGAAGCGCTGTTCATGGATATATCCGTCAACATAAAGGGAAAACTGCACTTCGTCGCCGTCCTGGGCACTTGAAATACCCGAAATGTCAAACAGGCCGGAATTCTCGGATGCATATGCCGATACCCCGTCGATGCCGTTCAGGGCTTCAGCGATGGAAGCGGCCGACCGTTTTGCATCGCCGCCGGCATCCTTTACCGCAATCTTCCGGGTCCCGGAAGGCCCGTTGTAAACCGTAAGGGTCTGTTCGGCCATAATATTGTCCAGGGCTGTGGCGGCAGTGCCCGATGTGGTTCCCCATACCTCGGCCAGGTTTACGGCGCTTGTTTCGGCCACTTTCTTGTCGCCGACCACTGTGCCGTCGACAACCGTGAATTTGTAGCTCAGCTGATCTCCGCCGGGTGCCGTTCCTTCCCAGTCGGTCAGGCGGGCTTCCGATATGCCCATATCGACGGTGCTTTTCCAGTATTCCGTGTCTGCCGTGGTCCGGTCCCGGGCCCATATGGTAAAATCTTTTGAATAATCGATTTTGTCACCGAACGCCAGGCTTGACAGCAGCCCTTTGTGATCCGCCCTGTAATCTCCTGTGACCGCCCGGGTGAAGTAGTTCATGCCGGCACCCTGGGCGTGCTGGTAATTGATCGCCCATATCATTTCATCTGCGAGTTCCTCGATGTCAGACCGGTATTTGGGAATAATTTCATCCCGCATTTCCAGCCAGCCGCCGATCTGACCGCCGGAAAGCTTGTCGGAAATGTCCACATCGGCGCCGTAAGATCCCTCCCAGATCACCTGTTTCTCTTTCATGGCAAGATCATAGGTGTCAACACCGCTTACAATGGTAAATCCGTTGGCCACATTAACCGTCAGGGCGCCGTTGGGCTGTTCAAACGTATCCACCTCGATCAGTTCACCGAGTTCGTTAATAAGACTGTTTCGCTGGTCCCGCAGATCATTGGCGGTTCTGTTGATCTCAAGGCCGGCAATCTCCCTGTTCAGATCCGCAATCTTTGATGTAATGGAATTCACTTTGGTGACAGCCGAGCTGATTTCTGAATTGATATCCTGGGTCAGGCTGTCCAGCTCCAGAACAGCCGACTCAAATTTTGAGGCAAGCTTCCGGCCGTTCTGATATACCGCCACCCTTTCCGCCGAACTCAGCGGATTGTCCGCAAGGTCCTGCCAGGAATTCCAGAAGTCGGACATGATATTGTTGAAACTCGACTCTGAATTTTCGTCAAAAAACCCTTCCAGAACCTTTATATACGATTCCTGCTCTTTAAACGATGCCTTTGCTGATTTTTCATCGGTAAGCCTGCTCTCCAGCAGCTTGTCCACACTCTGCCGGATCTGTTCGGTATCCACCCCGGTGCCGAACAAAAATCCCGCATAGAGGGCCGGCGTCATGTTTTTCTGCTCGGCATTCTGAACACTGTAATCCGGGTTGTTCACGTTGGAAATGTTCTGTCCGGTTACGTTCAGACCATACTGCTGTGCTTTTATTGCCGTCTGCGCGATGCTGAGCGTGGAGGATATGCCCGACATACCTTACACCTCCGCGTTGATAAGATAGCTGCCGTTTCTGCTGCCGGGGACAGACCCGGAGTTGTTGTACTGATCCTCTCTGACTTTGTCTGTCACAGTGGAAAAAATATCATCGATAACCGCCAGATACTCTTTCACATATTTTTCATTTTCCACGGCCAGTTCTGAAACCTCGTTTTTCACAGTGTCAATGGCGGTCTTCACTTTTCTCAACCGGGACCGGACAGCCGGCAGCACGGGAAGTATCTTGAAAACCCAAGAAAGGCTGAACGTGTGCACGTCCATATCGGGCACCACAGACCTGGTTTCGAGAAGTCGGAGGATATCTGCCCGGACAGTCTCTATTTTCGAAGCGATCTCTTTTTTTTCAGCCGCTGATTTCCAGAGAGAATCAATATCCATATCCGCGATATGTGTTTTCTCCTTTTGGAGAACTTCCGACAGCTCACTGTAAAACCGGTGCTTTTTTTCAAGCATCTCTTCAATTTTATAGGCAAATTTTTCCATGTCGGCTCCCTTCTGATATGTTATCGACATCTGCTGATAATGCTTAAATCCCCGGCATAAATTAATAAACTGCCGGCATTATTTTCCCTGTAATGCCGATGAAATCCTTTGATAATAGTATTGGAGCAACATCTGTGCCAGATGAAAGCTGCAGCCGGCCTGTTGCCACCGGAAAGGGCGCAGCCCCGGTTTAAAAACAACCAGCAAGTTCAGCAGATTTTATCTTTGAGCTCTTGATAGAGGTACTCTTTTATGCCGACCGAATTCTCCCCTTTTGAAATTTTTTCAGCGAGATATTCCGTGTGCATTGACCGGTATATATCCATGCTGTTACCGCCGCCGAAAAGGCTGTTCTCCGGAACGGTGCTGCGCATGGATTTCAGCATGTTTTTCAGAAGGATCTCTTCAAATCCCTGGCAGGCCTCCTTTAATTTTTCTTTCTGAAGAGACCCGCGCGCCTGCTTGAGTTTGTCTGCATCAGCAACTGCCAAGTGCTGATTCACTGTGTCTGGGTCCATGATAACCTTCCTTTCTAAAGCACCGCTATATAATCTCCAGCTCCGCCTGCAGGGCACCGGCCGCCTTTATACTCTGAAGGATGCTGATCAGATCGTCGGATGCGGCACCGATGGAATTGAGGCCGTTGACCAGTTCACCGATGGTGGCCGCGCCCGGGATCTGCATCACTTTCTCCTGCTTTTCGTCCGCCTGCCCCTGGTTGATTGTCACGGACAGGTTGCCGTGGGCCACGGCCACCGACGAGAGGGTGACATCCTTTCCAATGACCACGGTTCCTGTTTTTTCGTTTATTACCACCCGCGCTTTTGTGTCCGGAATCACCGTCAGCATCTCGATGTCGGCCAGAAATTCCGCCACACCCTCTTTCCACATATCTTCCGGTATGGTCAGCTTGATGGCGCTGGAATCTATGGTTTCGGCCACGCCTTCTCCGATGGCGGCATTGATGGTGTCGGTCATCCGTTTGGCCGTGGTAAAATCGGCTCTGAAAAGCGACAGGGTCAGCTCCTTTCTCCCGTCAAGGCGGAAGGGTATCTCCCGTTCCACCGTGGCCCCGTCGGCGATCCGGGCCACCTGAAGGTGACCCTCTTCGCCGCCGCCTATAGTGACCGGCCCCTGGGCGATGGCGTAAATTTTGCCGTCAACCCCTTTCAGGGGGGTCAGCAGCAGCACCCCGCCCCTGAGGCTTTCGGCATCCCCGAGGGAGGACGCGATCACATCGATTCTGTCACCGATCCTTGCAAACGGGGGAATACTGGCCGTCACCATGACCGCGGCCACGTTCTCCACCTCGAGCTCTTCCCGGTTGATACGGATGTGCATCTTCTCCATCATGTTGGCCAGGGCCTGTTTTGTAAAGTTCAGGTCTGAATTATCACCGGTCCCGTCAAGTCCGACCACAAGGCCGTACCCTGAAAGCTGGTTCTGGCGTATCCCCTTGACCGCGGCAAGATCCTTTATCCTGGCCGCACCTGCTTTCCCGGGAACCGTCAGAAAACCCGGGAAAAAACAGACACACAAAAAAAGAATTACCGCCGTTTTGAACATGACGTCTGTTTCACGCATACAACCGCCTCTTTCAACTGGTTTCCGGCCGATTAGAACGGCCAGAGGTTGTCAAAAATCCGGGTGCCCCACCCGGGCTTCTGTTTGTCCGCAAGCGTGCCTTTCCCGTAATACTCGATCCGGGAGTCGGCCAGGCAAACGGATTCCACCCGGTTGTCGGAAGTGATATCCCCGGGCCTTACAATCCCGGAAACCACTATATACTGGGTTTCATCGTTGACTTTTGTGGCTTTCCTGCCGTATATGTTGAGGTTGCCGTTGGGCAGGACCTTTGTGATCCGTGCCGCAATGGATGCGGCCACCTGTCCGCTCCGGTCGCTCTGTCCCTCTGCTTCGAGGCTGTTTTCGTATTTCGTGCCCACCATCTTGTCCGCCAGCATCCCCTTGGTGACGGGATTTTCCAGGCTCTCGTACTGGCGCATGAAACCGAAAAAGTTGGGCACACCGATACTCATCTCGGAGGTGCGGCCGGTCTCGGTATTGACATCCATGCTGGAGGAGGTGTTCTCCACGATATCCACGATTACCGTGTCCCCTACGCTCATGGCCTTGGTGTCCTCGAAAAGAAATCTGCTGTTGCCGGAAAACAGCGAGCCGTCACTGGGGCGGGCGGCCGCGTATTCAGGCTGAAGGGCGGGTTCGGGTGAGAGCCCTTCCGGTATGACGCTCTCCGTGGTTTCCGCCTGTTTCTCCGCCAGGCACCCAACGCCCGTAAACAGCAGCAGAAAAAAGAGACCCCCTGTTATCAAAATATGCACCGCCCTTTTCATACTTCCTCCTAATACAAAACCTCAACGTATGATCTGCCCCTGACAAAGCCCCTGACAACCTCACCGGAAACACTGTTTTTCACCTTGACAGATTCGTTTCTGCAGCCGTCCTCTTTTGATATGCCGCTGGTCACGATTTCAAGGTTGCCCTTGGCGGCCACCAGCCTGACCATCTCTCCCCGCCTGACAAGAGGGGCTTTTTCAAGGCTGCGCAGGGGGATAAATCCGCCTTTCTCAATATCCGAGCGCGGGATTTTGCCGGCCACTTCCGCCATATCCGTGGCATAATCCCTGCGAAGTTCAGAGATGTTCACCCGTTTATAAAAAAGATCCTCCCGCTCTATGACGTGTTTCCTTTCAAGGTGCGATCCGGCACAGACCAGGTTGTCATATACATCGATCCATCCCCTAACGGAAAGGCTGTCCACTTTCCGGCCGTCCACGATCACATCGATGTGCGTCGAAAACCGGCCGCCGGTTTTCATTTCCTTACCCGCCTCATAATGGAGGGTCAGGTTTCCCCCCGGGTAAACCTCAAGCCCCCTGACATCAAAATCGCGCAGCTTGTACTCATCCGCCCGGCAGTGTTTTGCCAGCGCCGCCATGAACAATTGCTCAACCGCCTTTTTGTCCAGTGTCTGGCTCCGCCGCTTGATATAGATTTTTTCCGGGGCCTCAACCGGTATCTCCCCGTCTATCAGTCGGTTGGCAGACAACTTGGACAAGAGCCGGTCCTTTTGTAAAATCTTTATCCGGCCGGGATCGGGTGAAAATCCCAGATCCGTCTCTGCCAGCGCCTCCTTTAAAAAGGCAGGCGCCTGTATCTCTGCAATGTCGCGAAGACATATTTTGCGGGCGTCGACCGTGCTCGTCCGGTGAACCTTGATGGCAATTTCATCATGCCGGCTGATGTCTTCCACCGCGGCAGCACCTG
Organism: uncultured Desulfobacterales bacterium; assembly: GCA_964478245.1. Classification (GTDB taxonomy): domain Bacteria; phylum Desulfobacterota; class Desulfobacteria; order Desulfobacterales; family Desulfobacteraceae; genus CAYZHB01. The sequence continues at coordinate 9,451 of CAYZHB010000033.1, forward strand.
CAGATCCGGCCGGGAAAACTGAGAAAAAGGTCCATAGTGCCAGCAGGCAGAGACCCACATGTCCCGGCAGATGCCAGACCGACTTATGCCCATTCGAAACCCGCATCCGTTTTTACCTCTTCAGGCCGGTAGCCGTACTCAGCATACTGTCCGCCGTCTGGATCGACTTGGAATTGGCTTCATAGGTACGCTGTCCGGAAATCATGGACACCATCTCCTCGACGATACTCACGTTCGACATCTCCAGGTAGTTGTTTACCACCGTACCGGCCCCCTCCTCTCCGGGGGTCAGTTCGGTCGCTCCGCCCGATCCTTCCGTGGGCCTGAACAGGTTGTTTCCCACGGCAAAAAGACCGGCCGGATTGACAAACGTATTCACGTATACCTGTTCGGTTGCCAGTATCTCCTCGTCCGCCCCGAACACGGTCAGTGTCCCGTTATCCTGCAGCGAAATGGTGGTGGCCTCTTCGGATACGGTGATTTCAGGCTGGAGCCGATCCCCTGACGGGGTCGTGATATAGCCCTCGCTGTCCAGGGTGAAATTGCCCGCTCTCGTGTAAAGGTCCTCATCACCGTGACGAACACGGAAAAACCCGTCCCCCTGAATGGCCATGTCAAGCTCGTTGCCCGTCTCGACATAGTCCCCCTGGGTGAATATCTTCTGGATGCCGGCCGGCTTGACCCCCATTCCCACCTGGATACCGGTGGGCACCTGGCCGCCGCCGGGAGTTGTCTGGCCGGCAATCAGCATGGTCTGGTACATGAGGTCTTCAAAATTGGCCCTGGATTTTTTAAAGCCTGTAGTATTGGAATTGGCAAGGTTGTTCGCCACGACATCGGTCATCATCTGCTGGGCGTGCATGCCGGTCGCCGCTGTCCATAAAGATCTGATCATTTATACCTCCGCATCATCTAGGTTAGTTTGCCGACGTTGTTGATGGCCTGTCCGTCTATCTCGTCAAAAGTGGAGATGGATTTTGTAAATGTTTCGTACATCCGGTGATAATCGATCATCCGGACCATTTCCTCGACCACTTTGACATTGGCATCCTCCAGCGCCTTCTGCTCGACGGCGATATTGAGGGGTGCCTGCTCGTCCCGGGTATCGCCCCTGTACTCATAATTGTCGCCGCCTTCTTTCACCAGTCGGGTCAGGTCCCCGAACGTCACGATATCAAGGGTGCCGGCCAGCGCATCGTCCACAAAAATCCGTCCCTGGCGGTCTATCTGAATCTTGCTGCCGTCGATCATAACGGGACCGCCCTGCCCGAGAACCGGGTCCCCGTTGTTGGTGACAAGGGCGCCGCTGCTGTCCAGATTGAAGTTCCCGTTTCGCGTGTACCGGATGCCGGCGGCGGTGTCCACCTTGAAAAAGCCCTCATCCGCCAGGGCAAGATCGAGGACATTACCGGTTTTCCGGATATTGGCCTGGGAAAGGTCCGTGTTCATTTGCGCCCTGAACTCCCGGTCAAAGCTCACCACATCCCGTTTAAAGCCGGGGGTGTCCGCATTGGCCAGATGGTTGGAGACCGCCTCGAGTTTTTTCTCCTGCCTCAGGCCGCCCTGCACGGGCCTTGTCACTTCAAGAATCATCAAAGGCTCCTTTCTCAATATGTATGATGAATCGTTTTCAAACAGTCATCTCCTGCAGACAGTACAAGCAATATGAATGCCAGTACCTTGGCAATTGTCAGGTGTCAGCAATCAGCCGCAAAATTGAAATGATCCGAAATGCTGGGACAGACAACCATGAGCCGCTTTGGTCTTTGAAACGGGCCTTATGGCAACTAAGCATGAAAAAAACAATGGGGGGCATATAAATAGTTAAAAGCTGATAGCTAACAGCTTTAAAAACGCCAAAATCCCAACACCGGCCGGCAGCGATATTGACATGCTGAAGAAATTTTTTCCTATCTTCAGAGCGTATTATGGCCAGGTTAGCGCCGTTCCAATATACAACCGCCTGCATGGCACGCCGCATTTTCACAAATAAAAAGTTTTCATGCCAAGGCTTTGCGCAAACCTGACGGCGAGCAGTTAGCAAACAGATTCTGAAGATATTCAGGCGGGGGCCCGGCCTGCCTGACTGAACATTCGGACCGGCGGGGGACAGAATTTTTCCGAATGCCGGGCGATCAGAACCGCAGGCTGTCTGAGGACCCACCGGACCGCAGTTCCTGCGGTTCAGCCCGGGAGTCGGAAAAATCCTCCGGAGGTTCGCCTTCAGGCAGGCAGACCGGCCGCCGGGACATTATTCCCGCCGCCCTATTCAAACAGGGAATCGATGAAGCACCCACCACCACCGCCACCGCCGGAATCAGGCGTTTCCGAATCATCCGACGGCGCCGTACCGAATGTCAGCGGGTCTGTCACCATAGCGTCCGATTCGCCGTCGTCATCTCCCGTACCCCCGTCTACCAGTATCATGTAGGCCTTCTGCCGGTCCGCATCAAACCGGATATAACTGTCGTCATACGGATACCAGCCGTCGGTGCTGCTGTACTTGTAACAGGCATGGTCCTCCCCCAGCGATTCGGGAAAGTATACGATCAGGTTGACGTCATCACCCGCGTTTTTTACCTTTATCTGAAACTCGAGAAGATCATATATCATGTCATTGGGCCGGCTGGTGTCATCGCTGATAAACTCCTTGTGCTTGCCTTTCAGCAAAACAAAATCCCCGTCCCCGACGATGGAGACGCCCAGTGATTTCGAACCGTCAGCGGTTTTAAAGGTGGTCACCCCTTCAGGGAAACCGGTGATCCCGTTATCCGATATGGTAATTGTCACCGTGTCCGAATCAGTGGACCCGTTGCTGTCGGTCACCGTCAGCTGAAAAGTCAGGCTCGACGCCGCTTCGGCATCCGGGGCCACAAAGGTGGCCTCTTGTGCGGCCTCTTCCGAGAGCACGATTGCCTTTTCCCCGACGGTCTGGGTCCATTTCCAGGAGGCGATACCGTAACTGCCGTCCAGGGACGATGACCCGTCGAGGGTAACCGTTTCTCCCTCCTGAACATTCCGGTCTTCTCCCGCATTCGCGGTGGGATAATTTCCGGATGCGTCCGTCACCTCGATATCCACCACCACCGTATCCTCGTAATGATCGGATATCTCGATGGACGTTTCTCCCGCCTCCAGCGGCATGATGGTCACGGTATTCCCGGAGAGTGCCACATCCACAATCTGGGGATAATTGCACGAAACCCGGTAGGGGCCGTGTCCCCCGCTCACAGTGACCGAGGCGTTCTGGTCAAGGGCCACCGTAATTTCCGAGGTATCCGTGCTGAGCGACTCTCCCCCTTCAGCGGCCGCAACAGTGATGGACACGCTCGTACTGACCTGTCCGCCGTGGCTGTCGATCGCCGTGAGGGTGATCGTATGATCCCCCGATGACAGCTTTTCGTTACTAACATCCACCCCGACCCCGATAATGCCATCTATATCGGATGTCCATACCAGGCTGCTGCCGGTGAGGTTCCCGTCTTCCTCGTCAGCAGCGCTGCCGGAAAAGGTGATAACGTCGCCCTCTTCAAAAGAGGCCCCGTCCGAAGGCACGGTAATCTGCGCAACCGGCAGGGTATTCTTCACTTCTATCACGTTGAAGGTAGAGATGGACGCCCCGTTGCTGTCCGTTGCCGTCAGGGTAATCAGGTGTTCGCCTATGGGGAGCGTATTGATACTGAAAGATTCACCTGTCCCTATTGTACCGGACACCTGGTTTGAGGTCCATACCAGACTGCTGCCGGTCAACCTGCCGTCTTCATTGTCTGAGGCACTGCCGATAAACTCTATATATTCATTATAATAAAACACCTCTCCGTCATCAGGCTCATGAATAGTGACACTTGTGGGCGAATCATCCTTAATACTGATTGTAATGGTATCTGCAGCGCTTACATCCTGACTGTCTGTTGCAGTCAGTGTAATGACATGAGTGCCGACTGAAAGTTCACTTGTTGTAACGGCAGCGCCGGCTCCTATAAAACCATCTTTGTCCGAAGACCAGCTGAGAGCATCACCGCTCAATTCCCCGTCCTCGGCATCGGTTCCGGTGCCTTCAAATGATATGGTAGTACCGTAATTGTGGGAACTGTTGTCCACAGGAGAGGTTATCGTGGCAACAGGGGAGTCATTCCCCACTTCTATGGTGATACTGTCCGTATTTGTCGCCCCGTCACTGTCCGTTACCGTCAGGGTGATCACATGCGTACCCTCTGACAGGTCACTTGTCTCAACCGTGGCACCGGTCCCAATAAAACCGTTTACATCCGATGACCAGCTGAGAGCGTCACCGCTCAATTCCCCGTCTTCGGAATCGGTCCCGGTGCCGGTAAATGAAATGGAACTGCCTAAATCGTGGGAACTGTTGTCCGAAGGCGAAGTGATCGTGGCAACCGGCGCTTCATTCCCCACTTCTATCGTTATCGAATCCGTACCTGTCGCCCCCTCACTGTCCGTTACCGTCAGGGTGATCACATGCGTACCCTCTGACAGGTCACTTGTCTCAACCGTGGCACCAGTCCCAATAAAACCGTTTACATCCGATGACCAGCTGAGAGCATCACCGCTCAATTCCCCGTCCTCGGCATCGGTCCCGGTGCCGGTAAATGAAATGGAACTGCCCAAATTATGGTAACTGTTGTCCGAAGGCGAAGTGATCGTGGCAACCGGCGCTTCATTCCCCACTTCTATCGTTATCGAATCCGTACCTGTCGCCCCCTCACTGTCCGTTACCGTCAGGGTGATCACATGCGTACCCTCTGACAGGTCACTTGTCTCAACCGTGGCACCGGTCCCAATAAAACCGTTTACATCCGATGACCAGCTGAGAGCGTCACCGCTCAATTCCCCGTCTTCAACATCAGTCCCGGTCCCTGTAAATGAAACAGTACTACCGACAAAATGGGAACTGTTGTTAGAAGGAGACGTTATGGTAGCAACAGGAGAGGCATTGTTTACCATAACTGTAATGGAATCCGTATCCTCGGCCCCTTCGGAATCCGTAACAGTGAGCGTGATGGTATGGGTGCCGCTGGGCAGATCATTTACCGATATGACCTCCCCCTGGCCCAACGGGTCTGTACTGCTCGACGAGGTCCAGACAAGGGAACTGCCGGCCAGCGACCCGTCCTCGGGATCGGTACCCGTCCCTTCGAACGTGATGTATTCCCGGTACGCATACTCACTGCGGTTTTCAGGAGAGATGATCTCCGCTTCCGGCGGGGCATTGCCCACTTCAATGGTAATGGTGTCGGTGGCACTCATTCCCTTGCTGTCGGATGCCGTCAGGGTAATGACATGGGTGCCGCTGGTAAGCGTGTCCGTGGCAAATGTCTCACCCGTTCCCATGGGATCGCCCTGGCTCGACGTCCAGACAAGGCTTGCACCGGTCAGGGTCCCGTCCTCGGGATCGGTTGCGCTTCCCTGGAATGTGACAAGGTCTCCGTAATCAAATGAAGACCCGTCAGGGGGATTGGTGATGCTCACGGTGTCAGGCGGGGTGTTGTTGACCGTTATCCCGATGGAATCCGTCGCTGTATACCCGTCACTGTCGGTGGCTGTCACCGTTATGGTATGACTGCCGCTCGAGAGGGTCACCGGGCTTAACGAGGGAGACCCGTCATCGTTCAACGAGCCGAAAACCCCGTCAATGCTCGATGACCATGACAGTTCGATATCGCCGTCATCCGCCCCGCCACTGTCATCCTGGATATCCGAGGCCGTGCACTCGAAGGCCACGTTGACGCCTCCCGCCGTCTGCAGCGGATCTCCGTAATCATATTCGGCCCCGTCGGATGGCGCGGTGATGGACACATCCGGGGTGATGTCGTTTATGGTGACAGTAATGGCATCAAACCCCTGTTCATCATTTTCGTCAGTGGCAAACAGCCGGATGGTGTGTGTCCCCACGGAAAGCGTCGTGGTGGTGAACGAGGCGCTCGTGGACAGCTCGCCGTCGATACTGGACGTCCACCGGTAGCTTTCAATGGCATCCCCGTCGGCAGGATCACTTGCGCTGCCGGTGAAATCGATGCTGTTGCCGTAATCCTCAGATGTACCGTCTGACGGCAGATTGATCGTAACCACCGGTGCTGTGGCAAAAGCCGGTAAAGGCCTGCCGAAAACCGCGATCAGGATTAAGAACACCAGTAGTGGGGTAATTCCCCGGCTCATTGGTCCCTTCATAAGACACACCTCTCTTTTAATATCCGGCCACCGCTACGGCACTGTCAGGTTCCGGCTGGTGACACCCTGACTTCCCATGCTGTCCGTGGCCACCAGGGTAATCGTATGCGTGCCGCTTGCAAATGTGGACAGGTCAAGCTCGACCGACGTAGTGAGCATCCCGGTTCCCGAGGGCTCTTCAGGTGTCAGCTTGCCCTGCTGGTCACTCCGGTACCACGCCAGATCGTCACTTGTCAGCTGGCCGTCCTCCGCATCCGTGGCCTCCCCGTAAAACGTCACGTAACCGGTGGATGTTTCGCTTGTATAGTCCCCTGTTGGATACGTAATCGTGGGCACCGGACTGGTGTTGGCACCGACATTGATGATCACCGTGTCCGTACCGGAAGCCCCCCAGTCGTCTTTCGCCTCCAGGGTGATGATGTGTTCCCCGTCCGTGAGCGGTTCATTCCCCAGCGCGGCCACGCTGTCACTCTTGATATCGAGGATTTCCCCCGTACCGATAAGACCGTCAATGTGGGATTTCCACTCGAGGCTCTCCCCTGAGAGACTGCCGTCCTCACTGTCCGTAGCGCTCCCCTCGAAATTGATCCATTCGCCCGTGGCAAACGTTTTACAAAGCGTGTTGCTCTCCGGGCACTCCTCGGGGGGATTGGCGATGGTCGCCGTGGGCTTCGTATTTGTGAGGGTGATGGTAATGGAGGTCTGGGCCGTACTCTGGCTTCCGTAAGCCCGGAGCGAGATGGTATGCTCACCCTCTGTCAGGGGCTCGTAATCGAGAGCGGCCACGCTTCTCGTGTCGATATCCAGGACCGTGCCGGTGCCGATCTTGCCGTCCTTGGAGGAGAGCCACTCCAGGTCGGTCCCGGTAATGGCGGACCCGTCGTAATCGCTGGCACTGCCGGTAAAGCTCACCGTATCGCCGGCAGCCACTTCTGCGCCGTCTGAGGGGCTCGTTATCTGGACAGTCGGCAGCGATGAGGCATCCCCGATGGTGACGGTGATAAACGCCGTACTGGAACTGCCGTTGCTGTCGGTTGCCGTGAGATAGACAATATGTTCTCCCTCTTCATCAAAACTGCCGCTCGTTATGGTGCCGGTACTTGTGATGCTTGTCTCGGTATCGCAGCTCCACACGAGGGAAGATCCGGTAAGGGTCCCGTCTTCAGCGTCTTCCGCAGACCCCTCAAAGGTCACCGTCTCTCCCACACTGAAGGACGTACCGCTGGTCGGACTTGAAATGGTGACATTGGGCGAGGTGTTGTCATCGGACGCATCATCCGACTCCCCTATGGTGATGGTCACCTGATCCGTATCCACTGTGTTGCCGCCACTGTCGGTCACCGTAAGGGTGACGACATGCTCCCCTGCCGACAGGGCATCAGTGGTGACATTGGCGGTGGTACCGATCTCGCCGTCAATACTTGACGACCATGAATACGAATAGGTTTCATCGGTCTGCGCATCTGTCAGCTGGCTGATAAACGAGACATAGTCCCCTTCCACCGCTGTCTTCCCGTCCTGGGGCGTTACGATGCTGGCAGTCTCATCCGGTGTCGTGGTCTGGGTAGAATCCCCGCTGTCACCGCTGGTCCCGATTATCGTTGCAAGACCTGCTATAACCACGAGTGTTACGGCTGACAACCTGATCGCGCTCAATAATCCTTTAAAAAACATATTGTTTTCCTCTCTTTTTTTTACCTGTTTTTCTCAATACAACGTATCCTGCTGCCGCACCGGCGAAAACCGCCGTCACATCCAGAGGATCAAAACATCCGTATATGAAGTAATCATCTACCGCCTCGAGCAATATATAGTTTTCAAACCACTGCGGCACGATACCGGCGGCCAAAGCGTCAAAATGTTGACCCGCCTCAAACACGATGTTCACTGCACACCAGAACAGACAAACCGCCATATGTCCCTTTTTCGACTCCGCTGCCAGTCCGGCCGTGATCAGTATGAAAGAGAAAACATGCAGAAATGATGCCAGATTTGCGTCCAGCCTCCCGAAAAGATTGCCATGAAAACCGCTGATACTGAGGGCGCTTAAGAACCGGCTGACAAAATAGGTGGCATCCGGCGGCCGGTCGCTCAGATAGAGGAGTGCCCCGGAAAGGAGTGTCAGACATCCCAGGAAAACCTGAAACTTGTTTATCCTTCCCAAAACGGTTTAACTTCCTTTGCCTCTCCGGGAATTGAGCGCATACACAAATGCAAGAATTTCAGCAACGGCCACGTACACTTCCGGCGGAATCTCCTCTTCAATATCCAGTTGTGACAAGACCTCGATCAGGTCCGCGTCATCCTTTACCGGAATCCCGTGCTCTTCCGCCAGCGCAATGATCTTTTGCGCAATGATCCCTTCGCCTTTGGCCTTCACTTTCGGCGCATTGTCTTTGAGTGGCTCATACTTTAACGCCACCGCCTTCTGTTTCTCTTTTTTCCGCTTCATGGATATTCGCTTTCAGCCGTTAGCCGTTAGCTGTTAGCTGTTAGCTGTTAGCCGTTAGCTGTTAGCTGTTAGCCGTTAGCTGTTAGCCGTTAGCTGTTAGCTGTTAGCTGTTAGCTGTTAGCTCTTATTCGTGTAATTTTAATCGCTAAAGGCTAATATCTTGTCCCGGTTCAGTGCCTGACAGCCAATTGCTGACGCTCACAGATCCCTATATCACCACATGCAGGCGGTCGTCCGCTTCACCACTTATCACCTGCTCCGCAAAAGCGGCGCAATCGACTTCTTCACCCGATGCCTTTTCACACACGATGTTCCGAACGGTATAGCCTTTTGCGGCGAGCCGCTCTTTCAAGTCGGGGAGCAAATCCCTGACAAATGCCACCGCGGTCTCGTCTGAAAGCTTGAAACTGCCGGACAAGGCCTTTTTGAACAAAGAAAAATCGGCTCTCAGCGCCCCGAGATTGGACATGTTCAAAAGCAGAGACACATTGACAACCTTCTCTTTATCCCCGTTATCGCCACTTTCGCTTGCCTCCGCCCCCAGATCGATCAACAGCTGACCGAAACTCCAGGCATCATCCGCAAAAACCGGAAAGGGAATCAGGTACCGGCCCGTGTCTGAAGAATGGCTGTTTAAAATCTGAACATTTTCAATTCCGGCGGCGATATTGGAAAACGTCTTTGCATTGGGGCTCTCCCGGAAGCCGGCCGATTCAAGGAGCTGCAGCACCCGGGCCTTGAGATCATTGTCCACCGCAGGCAAAGGGCTGTTCTTATGCGGTACCGCGTCGGGATTCTGTCGCAGGAGCGACAAGAGTTTTTTCTCCAGTAAAAATCCGCCCCTTTCAAGCAGGCGGGGCACGAATTCCTCGTCCGCCTTATCCGATTTTAATGCAATGGTATTGAGTATATCCAGCAGCTTTGTTTCGCCGGTTTTCTCTGTCCGGGGGAAAAAATCCAGTTTTGACACCAGGTCGGCAAGCGACGCCATTCTGCCGGTGACGGCACTTTCGCCGGCGGATACAAGCTTTAAAACCGGCGGGGCCTTTGCCCGGATAACGGTCAAATCGAGGATGTCCCCCTCTTTTAAGAGAAAGGGGCTTTTGACGATGACCCGCTTCCCTGCGATGAGCACTTCAGCCCGGTCCTGCCCCATCACATTTAACACTTTGGCTTCGACAAGCTGATTGTTTTTCAGAAACGAAAGTTTACCGCCGGAAGCGCCCTGCTGTTTGACAACAAGTTCGGACGGTGATATCTGGATACCGTGGATCACTCCTTCAACCCCATTGCCATGAACTTCTCTTTAAGGTCAATGACAAGTCTGACTTCTCCGGTCGGTATGGAAAGTCTGGCCGCGATGGTATCGGCATCGAAGCCGCGGCTGTAAAGGTCGATAATACTGTTCTGCTGGTCAAACACATTTTCCGGCGGCGGGGCGGCCCGTCCCTGGAACGCATTCTCTGAAACGGCGGCCGTGTTTTTGTCTTTCAGGTCCCGCAGAAGCGATTCCGATCTGGAAAGCAGCAGGTTGATGCTGATGATCCGGGAATCAAGGGATTCATTGAGCTCTTTAATCAGGGCTTTTTTTTCGCTTATCTGCTTTTCAAATGCATCTGCGGCATCCCTGGATTCCCTGACAAGCGGTTCGAGCATCTCGATAATATCGGCGGCGCTGTTCACCGCTTTCTGGTGGGCTTCAATATTGTCATAAGCGCTGCCGCCGGGATTTTTACCGCCCGCCGCCTGCTGTTCCGCCAGTCTCTGCCGGGCCAGTCGGTTGACAAATATCAGAAAAAAAAGAATGATAAACAGGTCAATAATAAAAAGAACACCAATCCAGAACTGAAGTGAGAACATTTCGATCATGCCACCGTGTCCAAGAGATTTCCGCTTTCATCAGAATCCGACAGCTCTTTCTGCTCCTCTTCTCTTTTCTTTCGCCGCCTTCTTTTCTCTTTTCTTCTGCCTCTCAGGCTGGCCTGATACCTTTCCCGATCAGACTTGAGCGCTTCACTCTCCTCTGATTCCTGGACGGTGGTCCGCCTTGCCAGTTCGGCCGCCGCCTGTTCCCCCACAGCCTGGCCCGGTGATGGATGGGCCGTGTTTGACGAGGGTTTCGCCTCGTTGACAGTGCCGGCCTGCTGTATCACAATGTTATGTCCGGGTACAGTGGTCATAAGCGTTATCCCGCTTTAAATCCGGAAAAGCTCACCTTTTTTATACTCTCTTCCGGCAGCGCATCCTGTAGAGCCTTGTTCACAATCTCTACAAGGTCAGCCTCCGTCACTTTATCCCCTTTTTCAGAATCAAGCGCGTCTCTGATGGACGTATAAATAATGTCCCTGTAAAAAGGGGTATGCGCCTTAATACTATTATAAACATTTTTATCTGAATAATCAATGGAAATATCCGCCCTTATATAGGCGAGGTTTTCCGATTGCTCAGGCGCCATAATCAGGAAGTCTTTCAGGGCCAGTTTCCGGGGCTCTGTACTGTAGGCCGCCTTTTCTTCCAGATCGATATCAACGCTTTGCACCTCCTCTGTTGTTTCGTCGCCGGGAACCGGTTTGGCTACCTGAACGCCTGAGTCGACAGTTTGTCTCTCTAGGGGAAAAAACAAAAAATAACCGGCCAGTACAGAAAGACACAAAAAAACGGCCGCGGAAACTGCCACAACAGTTTTTCGCCGGGGTTTTATCCCTTTGATCTTTTCAGACACTCCTTTTTTACCGGCCGGGCCACCGGCATCCCCCTGTTCACCGCCGGCGGGATCGTTGTCCTCTGTATCGCCGGCCTTGTCTTCATCCGCATCAATATCAGAATCCATCTCTTCATCTGCGCCGTCACCCTGAACGTCTCCCAGGATATCTTCATTTTCCCTTTCGGTGCTCTTTATAAGCGCTTCAATATCTTCCTGGGCCACCAGATCGTCCGGCTGGAAATCATTTTCATCCTCTCCTTCCGTATCATCCAGCAGCGAATCAATATCCGCCATTGCCTCACCGCCGCTTTCAGCAGAATCCTCTCCGCCCGCCTCATCTTCATCATCGTCGAGATCGACAACGGTCACGCCGGCTTCGGCATCTGATACCTCACGGTCTTGCTCCGGTTCCGGGTCCTCATCGGAAACCATGTCTGCCTGGCTCCCGGTTTCGGCAGGTTCGCCCGGGTCATTTTCTCCACTTTCAGAGACAGGCGCCTCTTCCGCGGTCTCTTCTTCCTGGGAAGTGTCATCGTTTTCCGGTTCCGTCATATCCTGCTCCGCTTTTATCAAATTATCCACCGTCTCCTGGGCCACCAGGCTGTCCTCGATCGCCACCGCTTCCGAGGCCTCGATGATATCACCTTCATCTGCGGCACCGCCGGCCGCCGCCTTTCCGGTTTCAGCCGCGGGGGGGGCAGCCGGGGGGATTTCAGCCGCGGGGGGTGCAGCCGGGGGATTTTCGGTATTTTGCGGCGCCGATATTTCGTCATCGCCCGTTTCGGTTTCCTCACCGGCTCCGGGCGGTTCCGTGGTGTCGCCGTCGGCTTTTCCAGTGACGACCCTTTGGATATCCTCCCGGGATATAAAATCCAGGTCATCTTCTGTTTCTTCCGCCGGTTCCGCTGTTTCTCCGTCCGAACTGCCGGATGGGTCAGGCCCCCCGCCCGAATCGCCATCCCCGGCGTTAAACAGGGAATCGATATCGTCCTGGGAAAGATCGCCTATATCATCTCCATCACCTGAATCTTCCTCATCATCGGCTGCTCCGGAAGAATCCAGAAGCTTGTCGATATCATCCTGGGATATCAGCGTATCATCTTCCATATCCGGCATCTTTTACCCCCGTGTTTATTTGAAATATTCTTCAAGCAGTGATTTCATTTTTACCAGAATACCCGCATGGATCTGGCATATCCTTGATTCGGTCAAATCGAGGATATCACCGATCTCTTTTAACGTCAGCTCATCGTAATAATAAAGCGATACCACCATCTGCTCTTTTTTTCCCAGTTTTTTTATCGCGGCGGCAAACACCGCCTTGAGCTCCTCTTTGTCCAGAAGATCGGCCGGGTCGTGCTCGCCCTTGATCCCGGACTGGAATCTTTTCTCGGAAACGGTGTTCGTGGTCCTTGCCTTGATAAATTCATCAAGGTTCAGGACAGCCCGTCCGTGAATCTCGGAAAGCATGTCAAAATAGGTTTCAAGTTCGACACCGAGTTCCTCGGCAATCTCATCATCCATGGCCGTATCGCCTTTTCTCTCCTCCACTTTTTTCTGAGCTTTGGCAATGTCCTGGATCTTTTTGCGGGTCGACCGGGAGTAGGTGTCCATGCTTCTCAGCTCATCAAGGATCGCTCCCTTGATCCTGTAACGGGCATAGGTTTTCAGGCTCACGTGCCTGGCGGGATCAAATTTGTCAACGGCATCGATCAGCCCCAGAGATCCGGCGCTGACCAGTTCATCAAATATAACGCTCGACGGCAGACGGGCGGCAAATTTCGCTGCCATATGCTTTACAAGGTATGCATACTTGACGATTCGCTCTTCCCGCAGGCTTTTTTTTTTCTCACGACCTTTCTTATGCCCGTCCTGTTTTTGAGCCATTAACCCCTGTGTCTGAATGAATTTCTGTTATTGTTTCCATTCCAGTATCGAGTTCATGAAAAATCGGATATTACCGCTTGACGAAGACTTTCTTTCCGAGGTGTCAATCGCTTCCGCAATCTCTATAATTGCCTTGGCGGAAGGGGTCTCTCTGCTGTCATCCAGTACCAGCTTCCTTGTCCGCACCGCCTTCTGAAGATCAATATCCACGGGTATAAACCCGATATATTCAAGAAACACATTTTTCAAAAACTTGTCAAGTGCCCCGCTCAAAGAAGCATAAACCGACTTGGCTTCTTTTTCCGAGTTTACCATATTCACGATCAACTTGAAATACTTTGTGCCATAATCCCGGGAAAGCACCTTCATCAAGGCGTATGAATCCGTTATGGAAGTCGGCTCTTTTGTCGCCACTACGATGCATTCGTCCGCAGCCGAATTAAAATAGAGCACATTGGCGGAAATCCCCGCTCCCGTATCCACCAGCAGAATATCCGTGTTGTCTTCAAGCACTTCAAATTCACTTAAAAGATTCAGTTTCTGGCCTTCGGTAAACTGGGTCAAATGGCCGAAGCCCGATCCGCCCGGGATTATCCGGATGCCGTGGGCGCTTGTCACCATGATGTCAGAGAGATTTTTTTCCCCGGACACCACGTGACTGATGTTGTATTTGGGCTGGATATTGAAAATGATGTCGATATTGGCAAGCCCCACGTCCGCATCGATAACCACGACCCGCTTCCCCCGCCGCTCCAGGGCCACGGCCAGATTGCCCACGATATTCGTCTTGCCGACGCCTCCCTTGCCGCTTGTAACGGCGATAACCCGGGGGGAGCTGTGATTTTCCGGTCTCATGCGCATCTCCTCCTTTGATAAAGCATCGGATGCCACGATATGTCTAAGCCCGTCCGCCTGATCTTTCTTCAAGGCGTTCCTCCTGTTCTCTACCAAATATCACATTTAAAAGTTTCCGTTTGTCCGGCACCACCAGGTCCTCGGGCACCCGCTGACCGTTCGTAATGAGCGAAACAGGCAGTTTCCGTTCACTCAGCTGATCGAGAATTCTGCCGCACATCTTTGTTTCATCCGTCTTTGTGAAGACATACGTATCCGGCTTCAATACTGAAAATGCGTCCGCCGCCTCCTTCATGTTGCTGAAATCCGTGGTGACACTTAAAACCAGGTGAACGGATGTTTTAAATTCGCCGTTTATCACGGCGATCAGTTCATCCATTCGCTCCCTGTCCAGATGACTGTGTCCGGCTGTATCCACCAGCACGATATCCAGCGCTTTCATCCGGTCCAGGGCACAGGCCAGATCTTCGGAGCTGTAAGCCTGGATACAGTATAATCCCATTATGGCGGCATAGGCCTTTAACTGTTCAAACGCCCCTATTCTGTAATTGTCCACGGAAATAAGCCCCACCCGTTTCCGCTTTTTAATACTCAAGCAGGCCGCAAGTTTGGCGATCGTGGTGGTCTTGCCAACCCCTGTGGGGCCCGCAAATGCAGCCACATGAGGGACACCGGCATTGTTCTCCCGCGTGAAACAATCCTTTGCCTCGATCCACTTAATACACTCTTCCATAACATATTTTTTTAAAGATGTAACCTCCCCGCCCCTGTTTTGATCTTCTCTCATTTCATAACACGCTTTGTGGATGATGGAAAACGCTTTCTTGTCCGATATCCCCGATCTCAGCAGGGATGCGAACAGCTTGACGGAACCGGCCTGATCACACAGGATATTGTGCATACCATACCCGAATCCGGCCAGCGAAATCATGTCCTTTATGCTGTCAAGCTCCCGCTTTAACGCATCCATGTTTTCCCCGTTTTTTTCCCCGGGATCCGGGTCCGGATGTAAAGCGGCTTCGACTTCGAACATTTCGCCTGCATACGGATCGCGGGGTTTTCTGGGGACCTTCCGGGTGGACAGGATCATGGCGTCAGGTCCCAGATCCTCTTTTACACTTGCCATGGCTTCATGCATGGTACCGGCTCTGAATACTTTTTTATTCATTGTTCAGTGTCACCTTTCCGCTTGCTTTGAGATTGATATCCTCCACAATTTCTGCATGCGAAACAACGAAAACCGACGGCAGAGAAGGTTCAATCAATCGTCTGAAATGCCGCCGCAAGGTGGGCGCGCACATAATGACGGGCTGCGTGTCAGACACCACCATTTTTTCCACCTCCCCGGCCGTGGCGTTGACCACCTTTTCCACGAACTGCGGTTCAAGCGCCAGATAGGAACCGTGTTCCGTATGCTTGATATTGTTTGTCAGGGTTTCTTCCAGCTTTCTTTCCAGTGTAATCACATGAAGGGTTTTATCCGCCTTGAGATACGGTGCGAGCATGCTCCTGGCGATTTTCTGCCGGACATATTCCGTGAGCAGATCCAGATCTTTGCTCATGGGGGCATAGTCGGCAAGGGTTTCCACAATGGTCAGAAGATCCCGTATGGAAATCCGTTCCCGTAACAGATTCTGCAGCACTTTCTGTACACTGCCCACACTCAGCAGATCCGGGACGAGCTCTTCCACCGCCTTTGGACTCGTCTTGGCCAGGTTGTCCAGAAGATGCTGAACATCCTGTCTGCCCAGAAGGTCATGGGCGTTGTTCCGGATCACTTCGGTGAGGTGAGTGGCAATAACGGTGGAATTGTCCACCACGGTGTAACCGGCGAATTTCGCCTCTTCCTCTTTTTCAGGCGGAATCCAGAGCGCCGGCAGATTAAAGGCCGGCTCGGTTGTTTCGATACCCTCGATCTTCTGGGCGGTGCCGCCCGGATCCATTGCCAGAAGATGGTTCACCATCAGCTCCGCCTCGGCGGCCGCCACCCCCTTGATCATCAGCCGGTACTGGGCCGGATTCAGATTCAGATTGTCCCGGATATGAATCGGCGGGATAACAATGCCCATTTCACTTGCAAACTGCCGCCTGATCGCCCGTATCCTGCCGAGCAGGCTGCCGTCCTGTTGTTTGTCCACCAGCGGGATCAGACCGTACCCCACTTCCAGCTCTATGGTGTCAAGGGTCAGAAGGTGGTCCACCTCTTCGGGAGCGCCCGCCTCTTCCTCTTCTTCACCGGCGGCCGGGACTTCCCCCTCTTCCGTTGCCGGTTTGGCCTCCCGCAGAAAATACCAGGCAATGGTCCCGAGAATAAGCCCGAGTGTCATGAAGGGAAATGCCGGAAGGCCGGGAATGAGCCCCATGCAGAAAACGATGACCGCGCCCACATAAACCGGCATGGCACTTGCCAGCAGGTGACTGGCAAACTCTTTGCCCATTCGGTCCACAGACCCCGACCGGGACACGAGGAGACCGGCTGCCGAGGAAACCAGGAGCGCCGGTATCTGGGTCACCAGGCCGTCGCCCACGGTCAGCAGGGTATAGTTCTGGAGCGCTTCCGACATGGCCATGCCCTGCTGCACCACACCGATAACAAAACCGCCCACAATATTGATGCAGGTGATGACGATACCGGCTATCGCATCGCCCCGTACAAATTTACTCGCACCGTCCATGGCCCCGTGGAACTCGGACTCGTGTGCAATCTCTTCCCGCCTTTGACTGGCCTCCACTTCATCGATCATGCCGGCATTGAGATCGGCATCGATGGCCATCTGTTTACCGGGCATGGCATCGAGGGTGAATCGGGCGGCAACCTCGGCGATCCGGCCCGCGCCCTTGGTAATGACCAGAAAATTGATCAGAACAAGGATGGCAAACACCACCAGCCCGACCACATAGTTGCCCCCGACCACGAAACTGCCGAACGATTTAATGATGGCGCCGGCCGCAAGCGGCCCCTCACTGCCGTGCAGAAGGATCAGCCGGGTTGAGGCGACATTCAGCGACAGCCTGAACAGGGTCAGTACGAGAAGCAGCGAGGGAAATATGGAAAAATCAAGCGGGGCCTGCGTATACATTGTGGTAATGAGTACCACAATGGCAAATGAAATGTTCAGGGCCAGGAAAAAGTCGAGGATCATGGGGTGAAGCGGCAGTATCATGGCCATGAGAATGCCGATGAATGTCAGGATCATGGCAATATCCGAGGTCTCGTTTTTCAGCCCCGCAAGAATACCGCCTGTGGTATCGTTCGCCATTTATGCCTCTTGTATCGCCTGTTGTTTTTCCTTTGACGGTCGCTGCCAAAAAACTGGCATGTACTTATACCTTTCTGCCCTTCAGTCTGTAAACATAGGCAAGGATTTCCGCCACCGCCTGGTAAAAATCAGACGGCACCTCCCCGCCGATATCCACATGTTTATACAAATTCCGGGCCAACGCTTTGTCCTCCACCAGGGGCACATCGTTTTCCTTTGCAATCCGCCGGATATTTTCAGCCACCGGCCCGGCCCCTTTCGCCGTAACGGCCGGCGCCTCCATGGTCATGCCGTCATACTTCAGGGCCAGGGCCAGCCGGACCGGGTTGGTGACCACCACATCCGCC
>CAYZHB010000034.1:0-16308 GCA_964478245.1 uncultured Desulfobacterales bacterium
CTCTTCGAGCCCGGCGCAGAGGCCGGAATGACGAAACACGCGAGTGTTTCAATCGGTGACGGTTGTAACCGGGGGCAAGCCCCCGGTTTGAAAACAACCAATCACGATGCGGTGAAAACAGGTTGACTTTTACAGCCATCCCCTGCTTTATTAGGAGCGCAAGGGGACAACTTCCTTTGCCGCGCACAAAAGAAAGGAGCCCGCAATGAACACGGCTGACATTTTTCTGACCGCTGTCGGACTGGCAATGGATGCAAGCGCCGTGTCTCTTGCAGCGGCGGCATCGGGATATGCCGAAAATGCCCGGGCGGCATTCCGGCTCTCATTTCATTTCGGATTTTTCCAGTTTATCATGCCGGTGATCGGATGGTTTTCAGGGATCGCACTCTTGTCACGGTTCAGCTTTCTTAACAGATGGGCTGCGTTTTTACTGCTTGCCTTTATCGGCATCCGCATGATACACTCCGGATTTAAATCCGGTACAGACACCCATAAAACCGACCCTTCCCGGGGGGCCGCACTTGTCATGCTGAGTGTGGCCACAAGCATTGACGCACTGGCTGTCGGAGCGAGCCTGGCCATGCTGGGTGTGGCGATCCTGCTGCCGAGTGTCGTAATCGGTGTTGTCACATCGGCATCCGCCCTTGCGGCCATAGCGGCCGGCAAACGCCTGGGGACAATGTTCGGAAACCGAATGGAAATAGCGGGCGGCCTGATTCTGATCGGCATCGGCATCAAGATACTGCTGTAGCCGCTGCCGCCCGGAAAGGGATCCGTATCGAATTACCTACTTGAATTTTTTGAAAAAATCTGAAAAAAATATGACTATGAAAAAAAACGGTGACCAGTCAGAAGACAAATATATCAAAACCCTGATGGACATCAGCCGGGCCATCACCTCGGATCTGTTCCATGAAGACCTGCTCAAGCTGATTGTCCTGCTGACAGCCAAAATGGTCGGCGCCGACATATGCTCGCTGTGGCTGATCGATGAAACCGAATCCCCGCCGAAAATCCGTCTGAAAGCGACCCAGGCCATCGACCCCGAGTATGTAAAGGACCGCGCCCTGAACCTGGACCAGGGCGTGGTGGGACACGTGGCCTCCACAAAAAAGCCGCTCACCATCAAAAACGTCATGCGCAGCAAGCGGTTCAAAGAAAAAGAGATGGCCAGAAAGCTGGGGCTCGTCTCCATGGTGGGGGTGCCCTTGAAGCTGAAAAACGACAAGGTTGTCGGCGTATTGAACTGCTTTACGGCCTTCCCCTACGAATTTACCGAAACTGAAATCAACGCCCTGACCACGGTTGCCAACCAGGCGGCTGTCGCGATCCTCAACACGGAACTCATGGTGAAAACCAGAGTAATCCAGGAGGAACTCGAATCCAGAAAGCAGATCGAGAAAGCCAAGGAGATTCTGATGATGAGCCGCCAGATGAAAGGGGACGAGGCCTACCGCTGGATGCAGAAACGCAGCATGGATTCCCGGAAAACCATGCTTGAAGTGGCTGAAGCCATTATTCTGTCCAACGAAATTTTCATGAACCCGCCCCGTTAATCCCTGATCCTTTCCCGTGGATGCCCGTATTTTTGTCTTTTCCCGAAAAATCATATTGACAAAGGACATTAATTAAACTAAAGATGGAAGCTTAAAGTTAAGTAACACTCAATTTATACAATGATGTATAGATTGTAACGTTACACATACAGTAGACAAAGGCGTCTATTTCCGCACGCATGCGAGGTGTGCGCGGAAACGGCGCCTTTTTTTGTTTTCGGGATAAGGATCTTAACTTGAAACCGTATGGAACTAAAAATGTAAAGGGAGAGAATGATGAGGTTTTCTAAAACAAATGACGCACTTGGCACGAAAAACCGGGGCAATCCGACTGAATCGGGGCTGTGCACCCTGTGCCGCGCCGACTGCAGCGGCAAGTGCGAAACGTGGCTCTCCGGTCTTGTGGGCCGCAAACTGCTATACCCGCGGGACTTCGGCATGGTCACCGCCGGGGCCAACAACACGACCCATATCGGGGTATCCTACAACTCTTTGAGAATTCAGGGGTATGCCTACGGGTCCCACGGGCTGAGCCGGGAATTCACGTCAGACCCGGACGATGCCATTTTCCCCAATGTCAGTCTTGAGACGGAATTCGGCAGCGAGGTCAAAACAAAAGCACGGATCCCGATGATGACGGGGGCGCTCGGCTCTACATTCATCGCCGCCAAGTACTGGGATTCTTTCTGTATCGGGGGCGCCCTGTGCGGCATTCCCGTGGTAATCGGAGAAAATGTGGTCGGTGTGGACCGGGAATCCCGGATTCAGAACGGCAGCGGAAACAAAAAGACAATTCAAAGCGCGCCTGAACTTGAAAGGCGTATTGACCGGTATCTCAGGTATTACGACGGGTACGGCGCCATCATTGTCCAGCTCAATGTCGAAGACACCCGGAACGGGGTGGCTGAGTTCGTGGCCGAAAAATACGGCAACAAATGCATCATCGAACTTAAATGGGGGCAGGGGGCCAAAAATATCGGCGGTGAGATCCAGGTAACGAGCCTGGATTATGCGCTTTTTCTCAAAGAGCGCGGCTACGTGGTCGATCCTGATCCCACCCTGCCCGAAGTCCGGCAGGCGTTTAAAGAAGGGGGAATTCATGCTTTCGCCCGCCACAGCCGGCTCGGGGGCACCAACCTGGTGTCGGTGGCCCAGGTGCAGGAAGATTTCATGAACAGTGTGGAATACCTGCGCAAAATCGGATTCAAGCGCATTACGCTGAAAACCGGTTCCTACGGCATGGAAGAGCTGGCCATGGCCATCAAGCTGGCAACGGATGCGAATCTCGATCTTCTGACCATTGACGGTTCCGGCGGCGGTACCGGCATGAGCCCCTGGAACATGATGCAGAGCTGGGGGGTCCCCTCCATCAACCTGCATGCCAAAGCGCATGAATATGCCGCCCTCCTTGCCGGACGGGGAAAAAAGGTAGTGGACATGTCCTTTGCCGGCGGATTCGCCCTGGAAGACCATATCTTCAAGGCCCTTGCCATGGGAGCACCCTACACAAAACTTGTCTGCATGGGCCGGGCCATTATGATTCCGGGTTTCCTGGGCGCCAATATCGAGGGCGCGCTGCATCCGGAAAGGCGCGAAACGGTTTACGGGAACTGGAATTCTCTGCCGAAAACGGTTAGCGAAATCGGTGACCATGCCGAAGATATTTTTGCCTCGTATTTTGATGTCCAGAAAATTGTGGGCAAAGACGAGATGAAAAATATCCCTTACGGGGCCATCGCTTTTTACACCCTGGCCGATAAACTCACCTGCGGGCTGCAGCAGCTCATGGCAGGCGCCAGAAAATTCAGCCTGAACAAGATCGCGCGGGAGGACATTGCCGCGGCCAACCGGGAAACGGCACTGGAAACCGGGCTTGCCCATGTCTCAGATTACAACGATGAAAGTGCCAGAAAAATACTGAAATCCTGACCGGCCTGGCGGTCCTCCGAATACGGCATCAAACAGGCCGCCCGCTGCGGGCGGCCTGTTTCTCCGGATATAGGCCGGGAGAACAAAAACACGTACCGGTCATGTCACACCCCCCTTACCCGCACAGATTGTTACCGGTTCCCTCCCGGACACCGTGCGCCTTGCCCGACAGACAGAACAAATTCAAGCAGCGTAAATTTATTCTAATTGTCCAACATGGCAAAAGCAAGTGGCGGGGTGCTTTCTATGCCGGGTTTGACCGGCATCTTTTCTAAAATCACGGATGATTTTTAGATGCCGGTCACCTCGGAGCAGCCCTGGATGGGCTGCGAGAATGAGGCAGAGGAAGTTCCCCGCTATTTGCCCGACGGACAAAACAAATTCACGTGTAAATTCACGGTCTCCTCTTGCAGTCGATACCGATATTGTGGTATTTAAATGCTGTTTCGCAGAAACCGCTATGCCTCTTTCAGACGCAGCATACAGAGACCTTTGAACCGGAAGGTGTTCACAGAACTAAAAAAAGGTTTCTAAAGAAAATGTAAAAGAATGGCGCGGGTTTTCAATTTTTAACATCCTGGACTTTGAGTTTCATAATGCATACGGAAAAGGAAAAGCATCGGACATGAAAGCACTGCTTGCGCTTGAAGACGGCAGAATATTTCCCTGCAGAAGTTTTACGGGAGAGGGCGAGGCCGAAGGGGAAGTCGTTTTCAATACCAGCATGACCGGTTATCAGGAGATTATCACCGATCCTTCCTACTTCGGTCAGATGGTGACAATGACATATCCGCTCATCGGCAACTACGGCATCTGCATGGAAGATATCGAATCGGACGGCATACAGGTGTCAGCGCTTATCGTGAGGGAATACCAGGCCACACCCAGCAACTTCAGGGCCACGGGCGACCTGGCCGCTTACCTTAAAAACGAGGGGGTGATCGGTATCGAGGACCTGGACACAAGAGCCCTGACCCGCCACATAAGGAAGGCCGGTGCCATGCGGGCCGTGATATCAACCCGTGATCACGACCCTGAAAATCTGACCCGGCGGGCCAAAGAGATACCCCCCATGCAGGGAAGAGATCTTGTAGAAAAAGTGACGACCCGGGTGCCGTATTTCTGGTACAACAACGCACCGGATGTGATCGCGGAAAACCTGGCGCTCGACACATCCGTCTGGCGCCGAAGAGGGGAGGAACTCGCGGTTGTGGCGTTCGATTACGGCATCAAATACAATATTATAAGGCGCCTGGAAGCAGCCGGGTGTGAAGTGCTCGTGGTGCCGGCCAGAACAGATCCCGAAACGGTCCGCCGGCTCGAGCCCGACGGTATTTTCCTCTCCAACGGCCCGGGAGACCCGGCCCCGCTCTCCTATGCCGTGGAGACTATTAAAGCCCTTCTGGGGGAATACCCCATGTTCGGCATCTGTCTGGGCATGCAGCTTCTCGGACTCGCAATGGGGGCGGCCACCCATAAAATCAAGTTCGGCCACCGGGGGGGAAACCAGCCGGTCAAAAACCTGGCAACCGGAAAAGTGGAGATCACATCCCAGAACCACGGCTTTGCCGTTGATATTGACACGATTGAAAAAAGCGGCGCCGAAATGACCCATATCAATCTGAACGAGGCGTCGATCGAAGGGCTTAAAAACAACGCTCTCAGGGCTTTTGCCGTTCAATACCACCCCGAGGCCTCACCGGGGCCCCACGATGCCGCCTATCTTTTTAACCAGTTTGCAGTGATGATGAAAAATGCCAAAACGTAAAGATATCAACAAAATCCTGATTATCGGGGCGGGCCCCATAATCATCAGCCAGGCGTGCGAGTTTGACTATTCCGGAACCCAGGCGTGTAAAGCGCTCAAGGAAGAAGGGTTCGAGGTGATACTGATCAACTCCAACCCCGCCACCATCATGACCGACCCTGAAACCGCTGACAAGGTATACATAGAGCCGGTTACCGTTGACACCGTGATCAAGGTAATCGAGAAAGAGCGGCCGGATGCCCTGCTGCCGACGCTCGGGGGCCAGACCGGCCTGAACACGGCGTTTGAAACAGCCAGAACCGGCGCGCTTGAAAAATACAACGTGGAGATGATCGGGGCTTCCATCGACGCGATCACAAAGGCAGAGGACAGGGAGATGTTCCGGAATGCCATGAACCGGATCGGGCTTCGGATACCCAGGAGCGGGTTCGCCCACAACATGGCGGAGGTTGAAACCGTTGCCGACGAGATCGGGTTCCCGATCATCGTGAGACCCAGCTACACACTGGGCGGCACGGGCGGCGGTGTCGCCTACAATCTCGAGGAACTCTCCTATCATGCCAAGGCCGGCATAGACGCCAGTATCATTTCACAGGTCATGCTCGAAGAATCCATTCTGGGCTGGAAAGAGTATGAACTGGAGGTCATGCGGGACCATGCCGACAACGTGGTCATTATCTGCTCCATCGAAAACCTGGACCCCATGGGGGTGCATACCGGTGACAGCATCACGGTGGCCCCGGTCCAGACCCTTTCCGACAAAGAGTACCAGATGCTGAGAGATGCGTCCATCGCCATCATGCGGGAAATCGGAGTGGACACGGGCGGGTCTAACGTTCAGTTTGCCGTCCATCCGGATACAGGGGAGCTGGTGGTTGTGGAAATGAATCCGCGGGTGTCGCGAAGCTCGGCCCTGGCCTCCAAAGCCACCGGTTTTCCCATCGCCAAAATTGCGGCCAAGCTGGCTGTGGGACTCACCCTGGATGAAATTCCCAACGATATCACCGGCGAGACCCTGGCCTGTTTTGAGCCGTCCATCGATTACTGCGTGGTGAAAATCCCGCGGTTCACATTTGAAAAATTTCCCGAAACAGATGATGTGCTGACCACGGCCATGAAATCGGTCGGGGAAACCATGGCCATCGGCAGAACGTTCAAGGAGGCGTTCCAGAAAGGCCTGCGCTCACTTGAAATCGATAGGGCCGGCTTTGATGCGGACGGGAAAGACCCCGATCCCCGTAAGGTATCAGCAACCGATATTGAATACCGGCTGGCCACCCCCAACTCCCAGCGGATCTTCTATATCAAATACGCCCTGGAAAACGGCATGGGAATCGACGAGATCAATCACCTCTCGGGCATAGATCCCTGGTTTCTCAACCAGATGAAACAGCTGGTGGAAATGGAAAAGAAACTGTCACTGGCCGGGACCGCCATCTCCCACGAACTTCTGGAAAATGCCAAGAGATGGGGCTATTCCGACAAGCAGCTGGCCTTCTTAACCGGCCTTTCCGAGGATGAGATCGAAAACAGGCGGAATGAACTGGAAATAGTACCGGTTTACAAACTTGTGGACACTTGTGCCGCCGAATTCCGGGCATCCACCCCCTACTACTACTCCACCTACGAGAAAGAATGCGAAGCCAGGGTTTCCGGCAGAAAAAAGGTGGTCATTCTCGGCGGCGGTCCCAACCGGATCGGCCAGGGCATCGAGTTTGACTACTGCTGCGTGCATGCCTCCTTTGCCCTCAAAGAAGAAGGGGTCGAAAGCATCATGGTGAACTCCAATCCGGAAACGGTTTCAACCGACTACGACACCTCTGACAAACTCTACTTCGAGCCCCTGACAAAAGAAGACGTGATGCATATCATCAAAAAAGAGCGGCCGGACGGGATCATCGTCCAGTTCGGCGGGCAGACACCGCTGAATCTGGCGGCGGCGCTCAAAAAAGCGGGGGCGCCGATCATCGGTACAAGTCCGGAAAGCATTGACAGGGCCGAGGACCGGGATCTTTTCCAGGAGATGATCAACAAACTCGGGCTTCTGCAGCCGGAAAACGGCATCGCCACCAGTTTTAAAGAAGCCCGGGAAGTGGCGGCCAGGATCGGTTATCCCGTCATGGTGCGGCCGTCATTTGTGCTGGGCGGACGGGCCATGAAAACCGTTTACGATGCAAAGGACCTGGAGGAATTTTTCAATCTCGCGGTATCGGCCTCCCCCGAGCACCCGGTGCTGATCGACAAGTTTCTGGAAGAGGCCTTTGAACTGGACGTGGATGCGGTGTCAGACGGACATCGGACCATCATCGGCGGCATGATGGAGCATGTGGAAGAAGCCGGCGTTCATTCCGGGGATTCCGCATGCGTCCTGCCTCCCTACTCCATCTCGAAAACCCATATCGACGAGATGACAAGGGCCACAGAAGCGCTGGCAAAAGAGCTCGGTGTGAGGGGACTCATGAACGTGCAGTTCGGGATTATGGACGGCAAGGTGTACGTGATCGAGGTGAATCCGCGGGCCTCCCGTACCGTCCCTTTTGTGAGCAAAGCCACCGGAGTGCCGCTTGCCAAGATCGCCACAAAGGTGATGCTGGGGCATACACTGGACGAACTCGGGCTGACGGAACAGGTCGTGCCGTCTCACTACTCTGTGAAAGAAGCGGTCATGCCGTTTGACCGCTTTTCAAAGGTCGACCCCGTACTCGGTCCGGAAATGAAATCCACAGGAGAGGTCATGGGAATCGACAAGGATCTCGGCGCCGCCTTTGCCAAAGCGCAGTTCGGAGCCTCCCAGCATCTTCCCAAGTCCGGCAGCGTGTTCATCAGCGTACAGGACAAAGACAAGAAAGCGGCGCTCCCGGTTGCCGGAAAATTTCATGAGATGAATTTCAAAATCATTGCCACCCGGGGCACGGCCAGATTCCTCGAAGAGCACGCCATCCCGGTGGAAGTCGTGGAAAAGGTCTCCACGGGCCGGCCCAATGTCGTGGATGCGGTGAAAAACAACCAGATCCAGCTCATTCTGAACACCGGGGCCAGCAGCCAGACACGGCGGGACGGGTACGCCATACGGCGGGCCGCGGTCAAGTACAAAATCCCCTATGCCACCACCACCGACGGCACACGGGCGATATGCAACGCCATTGAATCCCTTAACAGGGAAGCGTTTACCGTTAAGGAACTGAAAGCGTACCACAAGGAAAGCAGCGGAAAACAGGAAAATGTTTGACCCAGGTAAAAGGCCGCGGGATGAATGCGGGGTATTCGGACTTTACCGCCATCCCGAGTCGGCCAAGATAGCGTATTTCGGACTGTATGCCCTGCAGCACCGGGGACAGGAAAGCGCGGGCATCTCGGTATCAGGGGAAGATGACAAAATATTTTCCCACAAGGGAATGGGGCTTGTATCGGATGTATTTGACATCGGGGTCCTGGAAAAAATCGAAGGCGGCAGCGCCATCGGACATGTCCGCTACTCCACGACCGGCGATTCCGTTCTGGCCAATGCCCAGCCTTTTGGCGTACAGCACAGGGGACGGATGTACGCGGTCGCCCATAACGGCAATCTCGTGAATGCACACATCCTCAGAAAAGAGCTGGAGGAAAACGGCTCCATATTCCAGACCACCATGGACAGCGAAGTGTTCCTGCATCTTTTTGTCAAGAATCTGCGCAAGGGAAATCTGGAAGAAGCCCTGAAAAAAGTGCTGGCGAAAATCAAGGGGGCTTACTCCTTTGTCGTTCTCACCTGCAAGGGAGAAGTAATCGGCATGAAGGATCCCAACGGGTTCCGGCCCCTGGCCCTGGGCAAACTGCACGGCCATTACATGCTGGCCTCGGAAACCTGTGCGTTTGACCTGGTCCAGGCCGAATTCATAAGAGAGCTGGAACCCGGCGAAATTGTGATCATCAACGAGGACGGGGTCAACAGCATTAAACCCGCCGGAGAAGACCGGCCCCAGTCGCTGTGCATATTTGAATATATCTATTTTGCCAGGCCGGACAGCACCATCTGCGGACAGAATGTGTACCAGATGCGGAAAAATCACGGCAGCCGGCTTGCCCGGGAGGCCCATGTGGACGCCGACCTGGTCATGCCGTTTCCCGATTCCGGCAACTATGCGGCCATCGGATACGCCCGGGAGTCGGGCATCCCCTTTGAAATGGCCATGATCCGGAATCATTACGTGGGGCGGAGTTTTATACAGCCCACCCAGTCCATGCGCAACTTTGCCGTGAGGATCAAGCTCAATCCGGTGAAAGAGCTGATCCAGAACAACGAGATCATCATTATCGAGGACTCGATCATCCGGGGCACCACCGCCAAAACAAGGGTCAATGCATTGCGGGAGCTCGGGGCCAGGAAAGTTCACATGCGCATCAGCTGCCCGCCGCATAAATTCCCCTGCTATTACGGGATTGATTTCTCCTCCAAGGGCGAACTCATTGCCGCATCCAAAAGCATCGAGGAACTGCGGTCCTATCTCGACCTGGATACCATCCATTATCTCTCCATTGACGGTATGCTGGAAGCCTCCGGTGTTGAAAACCCCGAGAAAAAGTTCTGCAAGGCCTGTTTTGACGGCTCCTACCCCGTTCCCTTTGACCCGAAATTTACCAAACAGTGCATGGGGTAGCCCTATGGAGAAAAAGAGCGTTGCCTTTTCCAGAAACGCATCCAACCTCTTCTTTCACATCCTGACGAAGTGCAATCTTTCCTGCCGGCACTGCTACATCAACAAGACCCAGCACGGCGGGACCACCCTTGATATCGGGACGATTACCCAATGGCTTTATCTGTTCTCCGAAAAGGGAAAAGAGATGAATGTCATCTTTCTTGGCGGCGAACCCACGCTTCATCCGGAGCTGGCAACCGCCTGCAGCACCGCCCGGGATCTCGGTTTCAACTCCATCACCATCGATACCAACGGGTATCTGTTCCACGATATCCTGAACCGGGTGACCGACAGGGATGTCGATTTCATCAGTTTCTCCCTGGATGGCGCCACCCGGGAAACCAACGATCTCATCCGGGGAAACGGCTGCTACGACACCTGCCTTAACGGCATCAGCCGGGCCGTTTCAAAAGGGTTTTCCGTCTCCATGATCTATACGGTCAGCAGCGACAACTTTCATGAACTGTCCATGATGCCGGAGCTTGTTAAAAACCTCGGCATTCGGCGTTTTTTTATCCAGGTGATCGGTATGCGCGGGGCATCGACCGGAGAGAGCGGCGCCCGCCAGGTATCAAAGGACAACTGGCTTCGCATTGTACCGGAAGTGGCCCGGGAAATCGCGGAACAGGGCATCACTGTGACCTATCCAAAGGTGTTTCTGGGGCATAAGGAAACATTTCAGTGTGCCGCGCTGGTGGCGGACAACTACTTCATCTTTCCCAACGGCCGGGTCTACCGGTGCCCGCTCTGTGAAGACTTCCCCATTCACAGCCTCGAAATACAGGACAACCGCCTCATCAGAACGGAACGCATTAACGAAAACGACCTTTTCCGGCTCACAATTCCCGAAGGGTGTGTCATGAACAAACTTGTGCAGCCGGGAAATCTGGTTTATAACAAAGATGGAACACCGGTGCACCAAATCGCCTGCTGCCTTCTCAAAGAGGAGATAACACCGGGTCGGCGGCCGGGATAACGTATTGCACTCACTGACGGTTGAAACACTTACGTGTTTTTGTTCTATCGGTCTTTGGCCGGAACGCCAGGCCACCCGCTTGCGGGTGGCCGTTGACTACCATATATACCGTGAACAGCCATATTCATGAAGGGGGAAAACCTATGAAAGTCAAAAAAGCCGTATTCCCGGTGGCGGGTCTTGGCACCCGGTTTCTGCCAGCCACGAAAGCCATGGCAAAAGAAATGCTGCCTGTTGTGGACAAACCCATTATTCAGTACGCCGTGGAAGAGGCGTTCAAGGCCGGGATCGAACAGATCATCTTTGTGACGGGACGGGGCAAAAAGGCTCTTGAAGATCACTTTGACCGTTCTTTCGAGCTTGAACTGGCACTGGAGCAGAAACAGAAAAACGATCTGTTAAAACAGATTCAGGAGCTTGTACCGATAACCGGCACGATTATCTATACCCGCCAGAACGAGCCCCTCGGCCTCGGGCACGCCATCTGGTGTGCGCGGGACATCGTGGGAGATGAACCCTTTGCCGTTCTTCTGGCGGACGACCTGATCAAGGCGGAATCGCCCGTGCTGCTGGATATGGTGAAACGTTTCGAGCGGCTCCGGGCGTCCATTGCCCTGGTGATGGAAGTCGACAAGCGTGAAACGGACAAGTACGGCATCATTGACGCAGAGAAAGTGGAAGACGACATTTTCCGAATCAATAAAACGGTTGAAAAACCCCCGCCGGAAGAGGCGCCTTCCAATCTCGCCATTATGGGCCGGTACATCCTCATGCCGAAAATTTTCGAATATCTCGGGCAGCAGAAGAAAGGAGCCGGCGGTGAAATCCAGCTCACGGACGCCATGCAGGAGCTGCTGGTCGAACAGCCGATATTCGGTTACAAGTTTACAGGTGAACGGTTCGACTGCGGCGACAAGGCGGGATTTCAGCTGGCCAACCTGGCGTTTGCAATGGAGCATGCCGATATCAAGGAAAAACTGGTCCAGTACATCAAGGACCTGGACATAACCGATTAACCGGCTGTGGCTGTAGGCGACAGCATGCCGTTTTACCCGTTCAGGGGGGCGCGGCCTGCCGTCGCCGGCAAAAAAACCGCCCCTGCCTGGCCTTTACTGATCTATGACAGGATGGTTCTGTTTTTTTTGATCATTGCCAGAGAACCGACCAAAAACAGGCAGCACAGGACAATCATGCCCCATTCATTAAGGGTGGGAATCCGGTTGGCACATACAGTATTCGTCTGGGTGTTTTCCCATCCGGTACCCGCTTTCAAATCAACAAAGGCTTTGATCTCACTGTCCATTGTACAGAGATGATTGTTCTCGATATCCAGTCCCGACCCATCAGTTAAAGATGTCAGATTTGTTAATGCATCGGGGATAAGGCCCTCCAGTTGATTATTATCAAGGTAAAGGCGGATTAAGTTCGTCAAATTGCCGATCTCCGAGGGTATACTGCCGCTCAGTTCATTATTATAAAGCCGAAGGGACATTAAGTTCGTCAGATTGCCAAGCTCGGAAGGGACAATGAAGGGAAAGACGGGTCAGGGGGCTTTCTTGCAGCGTCTTTTTGACGGGTTGAACATCGTTCTTCATGAAGCGCTGCACAAAATTTGAAACTGTCTGAGGGCGCCTGCGCCCGAGTTTTTCAAATTTGCAGCGCAAATGATTAGAACGATCAAACCGGCAAAACCAACGCAAAAGCAATCCCCCTGACCGCCGCCCAAAATCCCTCGGGGAGTAACGCTTCCCTTAAAAACAGGCATCATTTTGGAGGAAAAGCGGTAAAAATCTACGTCTCGAGCCGCTTGTAAATATTGTAGGCCGTCATCACTTTTTTCACGTACCCCTCGGTTTCCCTGTAGGGCGGGATGGTGTTGAACCGGTCCACCGCATCGGGTCCGGCATTGTAGGCCGCCAGGGCCAGGGGGATATTGTTTTCGTAC
Organism: uncultured Desulfobacterales bacterium; assembly: GCA_964478245.1. Lineage (GTDB taxonomy): Bacteria > Desulfobacterota > Desulfobacteria > Desulfobacterales > Desulfobacteraceae > CAYZHB01. Next base: position 12,851 of record CAYZHB010000034.1, read on the forward strand.
CGGTTGATCAGTTTTTTAAGGTAAAAGGTACCCCCCATTATGTTATCCTGCGGATCAAAGGGATCGGAAATATAGAGGCTGTCATAATTTTCCGGCATGATCTGCATCAGCCCCCTGGCCCCCTTTCTTGAAACCGCATTCGGGTCGAATCCCGACTCCACCTTTATGACCGCCTTGACCAGGGAAGAATCCACGCCGAACTTTGCCGAGGCTCTCTCGATGATGGGATCGTACTTTGACGTGCTTTTAAAATCCCGGGTTCTTCGGGGCCGCTCCCGGATATAGAGCTTGTAGTCATTGTCGGAAGAGGTGGGCACATTGGTGAAATGGATCACCCCATCGTTATCCACGTAGGTGTAGATGTCCGCCGACAGATTCAGGGGACACAGGAGCAGGATGATTAGCAAAACCAGACTGGTATTTTTTTTGTGCCCCTTCACAACCTTGCCTCTGTTTTTTCAAGAGGTATATCGAGCCCCAGGTACATCTGAACCAATATACCGGATTATGGTTGTCCGGATGACAGGGAGTCATCCAACTCTATTTTATAGCCATTGATATTCCGTTTGTCAAACAGTTTCCCGCACCACGAGCGAGGCTCAGTACACAACAGGGTATGTCAGGCAGGATAAAACAGTTATTTTTTTTCCTGTCGCACCGGAAGGTATTTGTCACAACCCCGTCATTGTGCTGATGAATTGTCCCCTAAAAAACGAATTCCATATTGACTTTTCCCAGGGTTGTTTTATAAAAGCGTAATAGAAAAGAGCCCTTTGTATATAGCGCCATTTTGCCTTAATGTGAGGAAAACGTAAATTCTAACCGGAAAAATATAGTGACTGTTTTGAGGATTTAAATTTGCGGTTGACAAAGCAATTGGGAAAAAGGGGCCGTTGCGACACGGCCTCGAAACTTGTGAATCCGCCATATAAGTATGACGTATGGCCGCCCTGACGCGATACTTCCCTGCCGTTTTAAGCGGCATTCTGCTCACGCTGGCTTTTCCGTCACCCGCCCTTTCCTGGCTGGCGTTCGCTGCATTCGTGCCCCTGCTGGTGAGTATCGCCGGGAAAGGGGCCAAAACCCGGTTTACCGCCGGCCTTGCAGCGGGTCTTTCCCATTATCTCACGCTGCTCTACTGGCTTATCCCCACGCTGAAGATCTACGGAGAACTGAATATTGTCGTCGCCGGCGCCATCCTGTGCCTGCTGTCTTTTTATCTGGCACTTTACATGGCGCTCTTCTCCACCGTCTGCGGTTCATTCAGGTACGATTCTCTTTTCATGCCGCTCAAAGCGGCCGCGCTGTTCGTGAGCCTGGAGTATCTGAGAGGGTTTCTGCTGTCCGGCTTCCCCTGGGGAATCGCCGGCTATACCCAGTACCTGAATCTTCCCCTGATACAGATAGCCGATATCACGGGCGTCTACGGCGTGTCCTTCGTAATAATGACCATCAACGCATGCGCAGCCGGTGTCCGGGTGACGCTGGGAAAACGGAAACGCCGGCTTTCACAGGCGGGCCGCTCTGTTTTCATACCGGTCCTCTGCACCCTCGTCATTGTGGCGGCCGTATTTGCCTACGGCCATACCCGGCCGGACCGGACCGCACTGCAAGACGCCTCAAAAAACGCCGGGATTGCCGTGGTCCAGGGCAACATCGCCCAGGACCGGAAATGGAATGACGGGTTTGTTGACGAAACCGTCCGGAGATACTGCGCTCTCTCTTTAAAAGCGGCCCGGAAAAATCCCCATCTCATTGTCTGGCCCGAAACCGCCCTGCCGTTTTACTACGGCACTGATTACGCGCTTTCCCGGAAAGTGGACGACTGTATCCGGAAATGCAGAACCGACTTTCTCATCGGCAGCCCCGCCTTCGAGCGGGACCCGGACGGTATCCGCTATTACAACCGGGCGTATATGATCAACCGGTTCGGCGTGGTCACGGGACAGTACGACAAAATCCACCTGGTGCCCTTTGGTGAATATGTGCCGTTCGGCCGGTATCTCTCGTTTCTGGGGAAAATGACGGCGCAGGCCGGAGATTTTTCTCCGGGAAAGCCGGATGCCGTCCCCCTGGCATTTCAGAAAGGCAGCGCCGGCGTTCTCATCTGTTTCGAAATCATTTTCCCCGCACTTTCTAGAAATGTTGTCCGAAACGGGGCCGACATATTGATCACCATCACCAACGACGCCTGGTTCGGTTACTCGTCCGCACCGGAACAGCATTTCGCCATGGCGGTCTTCCGGGCCGTCGAAAACAGAAGAAGTATTGTAAGAGCCGCCAATACCGGCATCAGCGGCTTTATCACCCCGGACGGAAAGGTTGTGAAAAGATCAGGGCTCTACCGGAAGACCGTTCTTTTCTCAAAAGTGCCGGCAGTCGAATATAGGACCGTTTACACCCTTTACGGCGACATTTTTTCACAGTTGTGCCTGCTTGCAATCGCCGCCGGTTTTGTGATAAAAACGGTAAGTAGAAGACGAAAAACAGACGTTTTAAAAACTTAAAACGCGCAATCTATAGATAGTGTCTGAACGAAAACCTCGTGCCTGGACGAAAACGTGCCCAGGTGCAAGGCGCAAAAAAGTTTGAAACCGGAGTGTACTCAGGTACATGAGGATTTCAAATTTTTGCAGCACCGCAGCAGATGGGTGCGTTTTCGTCCAGGCACTAGATAGAACAAATTGACCCTGACCCACAACGGCAGGAGAAAGGACACCAATGTCATCAGAGCAACAACAGAAAATCGACGCCCTTTACGAAACCGCGAGCAAGCTAAAGGAGTATCTTTGACCTCCCTGTCAAGGAAAAACGGATAAAAGAGCTCGATTTCATCATCGCAAAAGAGGATTTCTGGGATGACCCCGACAAGGCCTCCCTTCTTCTCAAGGAGCGCACCCGGTTAACCGATCTTGTGGAAAGCTGGCAATCTCTGTACAAGGAGATAGAGGACACGGACACCCTTCTGGAGCTCGCCCGGGAAGAGTCGGACAAGGAAACCGAGCACGAGGTGGAAGGTGCCATCAAAAAACTGGAACGGAAAATCAGGAATTTTTCCATCAATACCGTGCTCAGCAGCGAAGATGATTCAAGAGACGCCATTGTCTCCATCAACGCAGGCGCCGGCGGCACGGACTCCCAGGACTGGGCGGAAATGCTTTTCAGAATGTATTCGAGGTGGGTCGACAAAAAAGGCTACCAGCACCGGGTCATCGATCTGCAGCCCGGTGACGAAGCCGGACTGAAAAGCGTGACTTTTACCGTCTCAGGGGAAAAATGCTACGGGTTTCTGAAAACGGAATCCGGCGTCCACCGGCTGGTTCGCATATCCCCGTTCAATGCGGGCGGCAAACGGCACACCTCTTTCGCCTCCGTGTTCGTCTACCCGGACATAAAAGATGAAATCCGGATCGACATCGATGAAAACGACCTCAGGATCGATGTGTTCCGGGCGAGCG
>CAYZHB010000034.1:16318-25991 GCA_964478245.1 uncultured Desulfobacterales bacterium
CGACGAAGACCTGCGCGTCGATACCTACCGGGCGAGCGGTGCGGGCGGACAGCATGTGAACAAGACAAGCAGCGCCGTCCGTATAACCCACCTGCCGACCAGCCTTGTCGCGCAGTGCCAGCAGGAACCTTCCCAGCACCGAAACAAGGAGATCGCAATGAAGGTGCTCAAGTCAAGACTCTACCAGATAGAAAAGGAAAAACAGGAAAAGAAGCGGCAGAGTCTCCACGACAACAAGGATGACATCGCCTGGGGCAGCCAGATCCGTTCCTACGTGCTCCACCCCTACCAGATGGTGAAGGATCACCGCACCAACCATGAAATAGGGGATGTCAACCGGGTTCTGGACGGGGACATTGACGAGTTTGTCGAGGGGGTGCTGCTGGCGGGCAGCCAGCCGGCATAGCGCCGGGAAAGACTGTCTTCAGAGCGGAAACCCGGGACCGATCAGCAGCCCCGACTGTCGGATCGGCGCCGCTTCCGGATTCATGGTCCGATTGAACGCCTGAGACCGAGACCTTTAGATACGCAATTTTGTTTTTGTGCGGGGAAACCGTAAATTTTAACCGGTTACCGGTGGTTCCGCCCCCCGAAAAAGGGATCTCTGTTTCGGCTTTTTTCCCGATCCGTCAGGTGTTGTGCTGTCACTGACTGCGGCATGGTTTCCTTTTTCGAGTTCGGCTGCCCAGTCCCGGCAGAACGCCGGCTGGGGGGTCCCGGCGTATTTTGCTTCAAGAACGGCCGGTGCCGGCTGCGTGACAGCCACCGGATCATTCAGCAGCAGATTTTTTTCCTGCGTGGTCTTGACCGGGAAACCGTACGGTTCATTCTCATGTTTGAAGAGTTGGCCCGCTGCGAGGCCGTTCGCGACAAAGGTCACATGATCGGCCAGCCGTTCCCGGATCACCCGGCGGGCCAGTTCCGGCACCCGCTCTTTTATTTTTGCCGGCGCGTTTTCAAAAGCGGGATCGATTTCGCAGCCGATGCTGTTCCGGGCCGCGGCCAGCGCAGCCGCGGTGGTGGTGCCCGTTCCCGAAAACGGGTCCAGCACGGTATCTTCTTTCACCGAATACATGCTGACCAGACGGTACGCCAGTTCAAACGGATAGGCCCCGCTTCTCGCCCGCATGTTTTTATCACCGAGCACCTGGCCGGTCCCTTTGATATCAAACCATACATCGGAAAACCAGATGTTGCGCTCTTCCCAGAATAGCGCGCTCGACTGCCGCCGTTTTTTGTCGGCAGGTCGTGGGAATTCCCGTTTGGGGCCCTTTCTCAATATGAGCACGTATTCATGTTCCAACGTCACATACGCCCCGGCCGGGAGCATGCCGGAGCCCATGAATTTGTTGGGGGCGTTGGTCTGTTTGCGCCACACGATACAGGGAAGGGTCGAAAACCCGAGTGCCAGGGTTTTCTTCAGAATTCTCATGTGGTTCGGGTAAAGGGCGAAACTGCCATGGAGCGTGCGTGTGGCATCCCCGATATTGATGCAGGCGAAGCCGCCGGGCTTGAGCACCCGGTACACCTCGGTCCAGACCGGGTCCAGGACCGCATGCATCAACTCGAACGCCTCGAGGCCCGCCCCTTTTTCAAGGGCCGCTTTTACAGCGGGATTCCGGCGGCCGAACATCTCGTCCCACATCCCGATCATGGGATAAGGCGGCGAGGTCACCACCAGATCCACGCTTTTGTCATCCACCGGCGCCATATCGGCGCTGTCCAAAAAATAAAAGGTGTGTCGTGTTTTCATCAAAAAATACCGTGTGTTGCACCGCCACCCGAAGGGACATCGGCCCGGCCGGTCTCAGCCGCCCAGCAGTACCGCCATTTCATCGGCTGTTTCCTTCCCGATCTCCCCCCTTTCCTTGGCGAGCCGCAGGGTGTACTGCCCGAGTATCTTGTAAAGCGGGGCAAAATCGGGCGCCTTTTCCTCAAGATCCCGGATATGGCTTGCCACGATGCCGGTGTCGCCCCGTGCCACGGGACCGGTCAGGGCATTGACCGCCCCTGTGTTCCGGATGTTGTTAAGCGTCCCCTCGATCAGGGGCGCCAGTATGGAAAAGGCCTGTTTCTCCTCGAGACCGGCCTTGCCCAGCAGGGTGAGGGCAAAATTCTCAAGCGTCACCAGGTAATTGGAAGCCACCACCGCTGCCGCGTGGTACAGCATTTTGGCTTCTGTGGGCAGGGTGAAGTCATTGCCGCCAAGGGCGGAAACGATTGTCTTACCCGTCGACACCGCTTTCGAACTGCCTTCGACCGATATGTTGACGCCGGCAAACGGCGACGCCTGCCCTTCCTTATACGGGGTGAAACTCTGCAGCGGGTGTATGGAACCGGTGGCCGCTCCCCTTTCCGCCGCCGCCGCCAGGATCTGTGACGAGAGCGCCCCGCTCAAATGAAATACGGTTGAATTCTCTGAAAAGCCGTCTTTATCGGCAATCGAACGGCATACCGGTTCAATCGTGTTGTCCGGGGTGGATAAAAACACAAGGCCGGCGTCCCGGCAGGCGTCCGCAGAATCGGAAAAAACAAGGCCCGCCCCCTTGACGGCCATGCGGGCCTTTTCCGCGGAGGCCGTGCTCCGGCTGAAAAAGCCGTGCGGTTCATACCCGGCACCGGCCAGCCGGACGGCAAGATTGATGCCCACCCGGCCGCAGCCTATCACGGAAAACCTCATAATCATGCTCCCGGTTATTTGTATTCATACGCTTCGGAAGGGAACTGCCCCTGTTTCACTTCCGCCATGTACTGCCGGATGCCCTCTCCGGCAACCGCATGCACCTCGGCATATTTTTTCACAAATTTCGGCGGTGTTTTGTCGCTGATACCGATCATGTCGTGCAGCACCAGTATCTGGCCGTCACAGTCCGGCCCCGCCCCGATACCGATGGTGGGGATATCAAGCGCGGCCGTGATTTTCGAGGCGATGGCGGACGGAATCCCTTCGAGTACCACAGAGAACGCACCGGCCTCCTGCACTTTTCGGGCATCATCCAGCAGCCTGTCCTCATCCCGCTGCACCTTGAATCCCCCCATTTTGTGAACGGATTGGGGCGTCAGGCCCAGATGGCCCATGACCGGGATGCCCGCATCCATAATTGCCGAAATAGAGTCAGACACTTCCTCGCCGCCTTCCAGTTTGACGGCGGCGGCCTCGGTCTCTTTGAGGAACCGTCCGCCGTTGGCCACGGCGTCATCAAGGGCACACTGGTAGGACATGAACGGCATGTCCCCGATCACCATGGCACGGCTGCATGCACGGGACACCATCGCGGTATGATAGAGTGCTTCCGCCATGGTGACCGGCAGGGTGGACGATTTTCCCTGCACGACCATGCCGAGGGAATCCCCGACCAGGATCATATCGATGCCGGTCGCGTCCACTATTTTTGCAAAGGGAAAATCGTAGGCGGTCAGAGCGGTAATCTTCTCGCCTTTCTGCTTCATCTTTAACAGGGTGTCTGTCGTCACTTTGGTTCCCATACATGCCTCCTTACATTAGTATATATATCCGAGTATCCCCAAATTATCATCTGCCCGATACAAAGGCAAGCATGAAGCGCGGTGAATTTGTTCTGTTCCCGTGGCAGGTGGCGGGAAACTTCCTCTGCCTCATTCAGACAGCCCGGCTAAAAAAGATCCATCTGCCTTTCCGCCCGACTGTTTTTCTTTTTTTTGGTTTCAGCTTTCCGGTACTCTTTCAGGGTCTCTTCAATTTCGGAGAGAAACGGCGATTTCTTCCGCACTTCAGACCTGCCGAAAATGACGCGCTTTTTTGCATACGTCAGACACAGCACATCCTGCGCCCGTGTCATGGCCACATAGAACAGCCGCTTCTCCTCCTGCAAGTCCGCTACCGGCTCGTCTTTCCGGGCAAACGGGATCAGGCCCTCTTCACAGCCGGTAACGAACACCACCGGGAATTCAAGTCCTTTGGACGCATGGACCGTCATGAGGGAGACCTTTTCCGCATCCGGATCCAGAAAATCCTGATCGTGGCTGAAGAGATCTTCTCCTTTTCCCCTCACGGACGTTTCTTTTCTGGCGCACTGGTACGGGATGCCGGCAGTCTGAAACACGGTTTCAAATACCGCAGACTGCCGTTTGGTCCGGAAAAGCACGGCAAAATCGGCAAAGGAAAATTCTTTTTTCGATGAGGCCGCGACGGCGCCCGAATCCATAGAAAAAAACGAGGTGCCGCCGGCAAGCTGCTCGATCATTTTTCCCACCGCTACCGCCTCGGCCTTTTCAGTGGCTCTCTCCAGGATCACAAGCTTAGCGCCGCCTGCCAGGCCGGAAAAAAGCTTCTCTTTTTCCCGCGCTCGGTCTGCGCTGCTTATCAGCTGGAAAGAGGCGTCCAGAATCGTCTGGATCGACCTGTAATTGCGTTTAAACGTAATTTTTTCCGCACGCGGGTAATCCTGCATAAACCGCCCGAAATAGCGGTTGTCAGACCCTCTGAACCCGTATATGGACTGATCCGGGTCGCCGATCACCGTGAGGTTGTCTCCGTTGCCGGCCATGAGCCGGATGAGGCTGTACTGCGCCTTGTTGATATCCTGGTATTCGTCCACAAAGATATACCCGAACCGCGCCCGCACTTTTGACAAAAGCCGGGAATCCGCCTGAAATGCCGCCACGGTCCGGTTGATCACATCTTCATAGTCCAGCAGGTTGCGCTCCGCGAGAAAAGCATCATACCGTTCCCAGGCAGCCCGGAACGCCGGGTCGCTGGCCGTGTCAAAATCCGGTTCCCCTGCATCACCGAGCCCGGAAAGGTTCTGCTTTGCTTTCTGAATTTTCATGTCCAGCCGGCCCGGCTTTATGTCACTTCCCGAAGCCGCTTCTTTTATCAGTTTCTCCCTGATCTCATCAGTCGCGATCTCCCCGTCGAAACCGGCATATGTTTTCAGCGCCATCAGGCAGAATGCATGGAAAGTGGCCGTGTAAACCGAAACGGCGGGATCTCCAAGAATTCCTTTTATCCGGTGCGCCATCTCTCCGGCCGCCTTGTTGGTAAAGGTGAGTGCCAGTACCGACGCCGGATCCGCCTTTTTTTCACGGATCAGCCAGGCGATCTTCTCCGTCAGTGTCCGTGTCTTGCCCGTTCCGGGCCCCGCTTCCACAATAAGAGGCGAACCGGTATGCATAACGGCCGCCTGCTGTTCGGCGTTCAGTGAGGTCCCGGTCTGCTGGTCTGTCCCATCCCGGGCGTCATGGAATTTTCCCTTTTCCGCGGCCGGCTCTTTCCGCTCTCGGATATCTCCGGAATACGGGTCATACGCCCGGGGAGGACTCTCTTTTATCTTTGATTGTTCAGAAGGGAACAGCACCCGGGTGGCCCCTTTGAGCGCCCGTCTCTCTTCGGGTTCAAATATCTTGACTTTCCCGTACTCCCCGTCAAACCCCGGCGATACCGTAATATTGTCCGCCCGCATCCGTTTGACCGCCTCGGCAAACAGCGGAATATTCACCCGCTCTATGTCGGCCAGCGGAGTTTCAAGCAGTATGCCAAGTTCACCTCCCAGCATGCCGACCGCCTTGTTGTAATTTTCCCGGACCCGTTTGGTTTTCGGGCCCACCTCGAAAATTTCAGCAAAAAGATCGGCCAGGGGGATGATGTACTGAAAGCCCTGGCGGTTTTCCGGTTTATAGCCCTGGGGGCGCTCAGCCAGCTGTTCCACCCGGTTCAGCACACCGAGGGTGAGCGGTCTGCCGCACACCGGGCACAGGTTGTTCAGCCGGATGGATTCGGCCGGGTTGAGGCACACATTGCACTTGCGGTGCCCGTCATAATGATATTTACCCTGATGGGGAAACATGTCAAGGGTTCCCCCGTACTTCCCGGGGTCCCCGCTCTCAAGGGCATCTCGAATACCATAAAAGGAAAGGTCGGTGGTAAATACCGTTGCATTCCGGCCCAGGTACATGGGCGAATGGGCATCGGAGCTGGAGATCAGTCTCACGTTGTCAAGATCTTCGACCCGCCAGTTCATGGGCGGATCCGAAGAGAGTCCGGTTTCCGCTGCAAAGATACAGGAAGAAAGGTCGCCGAAACATTCCGCTATCGTGTCGAAGCCGGATTTCGAGCCGAACAGGGAGAACCAGGGCGTCCAGATATGAGCGGGAATCAAAAACCCCTCTTCGCTTACCTCGAGCATGAGCGCCAGCAGCTTGTCCGCCGGAAGCCCGATAATGGGCCGGCCGTCGGAATTGATATTGCCGATCTTATCCAGCCGCCGGTTGAATGCTTTCACCTTATCAATGTCCGGGAAAAAAAGGAGGTTGTGATTTTTCCTCACCTTTTCCCCTTTTTTGTATATGCTGCTGATCTCGGTCTGCAGTATAAACCGCACCGGCGTTTTCAACCGGTCCGGCATGCCGTTATCCACCGGTTTTCTGAACGCTTCCCGGAGTTTGAACATTCCCGGTTCCGCCGGTGTGAGCTTCTCCTCGATTTCCCCTATCCACGCCGGATGGGTGAAATCTCCCGTTCCCACGACCGTGATGCCCTTGTACATGGCCGCCTGATAGAGATGCACCAGGTCCAGGTTTTTTGCCGTGGCCCTGGAATATTTTGAATGTACATGAAGATCCGCAATATATTTCATTGGTTATCCCCGTTTTCTGTTGCTTTCCTGATCCCATGCATACATCATATTCGCGTGAATTAAAAGAACAAACCGCCTCTTTCCACAACGGGTGCCGTTCCCACGCCCCCAGCTCCGCACGGCAATCGGCATACGGGCATGGTCCTTTTTACCCGGCCGTTCCATCATTTTATTTTTCCGTTTTGCAGCCAGCCACGGACTCCTCTATGATGTTAACAATCCATGTCATTAATAATTTAATTTTTCTATTATTTAATCATTGACAAACAAAATCCCATTGGTCTAATGTAGAGACACTTTAAAAAACCAATTTGAATTTATATTCTGAATGCAGAAAGAAAAAGACCTTACAAAACTGATTGATTCGATCCAGGAGCTTGTCCGGATAACGTATATCCGTCCCCAAAAGCTCAGCAACGAGTATGACCTGACACTGCCCCAGAGCGATGTCCTGAAGACCCTTATAATGCACGGCCCCTTATTTTCTGCAGCATTGAGCCGCAAACTTTATGTGACACCTTCAAACATAACCGGTGTCATCGACCGGCTGGAAAAAAAAAAGCTCGTCCAGCGGGTCAGAAGCAAGGAAGACCGAAGAGTTTATCTCATCAGCCTCACGGACAAAGGCAAAGAGATTGCCGAATCCCTTCCGGATCCCCTGGAAAAAAAAATCTGGAAAAATCTGGACGGACTTGATAAAGAGGAGATCTCTTATTTATCCAGGGCTGTTGACCATATAACCGGATTGATTAAAGAGCATAATGAATAACCAGATCTATTAAAGGGAAAAATTATGGCAGAAGAGGCAAACAGTACAGAAGAAAGGCTCAGAGTCGAGAATGTGTACAAGATTTTCGGGGAGGCTCCCGACCGCGCATTTGAGCTGATCAAACAGGGAAAAGGAAAGGACGAGATTTACGATGAAACCGGCCTGACCATCGGTGTGCAGAACGCCACTTTTTCTGTTTACGCCGGTGAGATATTCGTTATCATGGGACTTTCCGGCTCAGGCAAATCCACCCTGGTACGAATGCTCAACAGGCTGATCGAACCCACGTCCGGACACGTCTATGTAGCGAATCAGGACATCACCCAAATGGAGACCAATGAACTGGTCAAGATGCGGCGGGACTACATGAGCATGGTGTTCCAGTCCTTTGCGCTGATGCCCCACATGACGGTTCTCCAGAATGCGGCCTTTGGCATGGAGATTTCCGGCATTCCGGCAGAAAAACGCAACAAACGGGCCATGGAGGCGCTTGAACAGGTGGGCCTCAAATCGGTGGCCGACAGTTACCCAAAGGAGCTTTCCGGGGGAATGCAGCAGCGTGTCGGACTGGCCAGGGGACTGGCAGTCGACCCGCATATCATGCTCATGGACGAGGCGTTTTCCGCACTCGATCCCCTGATCAGAACGGAAATGCAGGACGAACTTCTGGGCCTTCAGGAGGGCAGCCAGCGGACGGTGGTGTTCATCTCCCACGATCTTGACGAGGCCATGCGGATCGGCGACCGGATCGCCATGATGGAAGGCGGCCGGATAGTCCAGATCGGCACGCCCGACGACATTCTAAGCAATCCCGCGGATGATTATGTCAAGGCCTTTTTCAGAGGCGTCGATCCCACCACGGTGTTAAGAGCCGGCGACATTGTCAGAGAGACCCAGGTCACTTTCATAAGACACAAGACCGCCGGGCTCCAGGCCATCAGAGAGCGGCTGATCAACTACGACCGGGACAATGCCTATATCCTGGACAGAAACCAAAAGTTTGTCGGCGTGGCTTCCATCGAAACGCTGAACAGGGCCATCGAAGACGGTAAAGTAAAGGACGAGGATATTGCGGCGGCCTATCTCGAGGGCATAGAACCGTTACGGGAAGACACCATCCTTCAGGATGCCCTTCCCGCCGTCACAAAATACAAATGCCCGGTGCCCGTTGTGGATGAAAACGGCGTGTTCAAAGGGACGATTTCCCGCAGAAGATTCCTTGGCACATTGAAGAGAGACACCGAAAATGAAGAAAATGAAAATGCAGGAGGATAAAATTGGATATATTTAAATTTGTCATACCGCTTGAGGATTGGATAGAGTTTGCCGTCAACTGGCTTGTATCAAACTACAGGGAATTTTTCCAGACAATCAAGCTGCCGATTGAATACCTGCTGAACGGCATCAACGGTTTCCTTCAGTGGATTCCGGCTGTGGTGATTCTGGTGGCCGTGGCCATCATCGCCTGGAAGGCGGCCGGCTGGAAGGTGGCGGTTTTCAGTTTTCTCTCCCTGCTGTTCATCGGTTTTCTGGGGTTGTGGCCCGAAACCATGACCACACTGGCCATGGTGTTGAGCGCCGTGATCGTCTGCGTGATCATCGGCGTGCCGCTCGGCATCCTCTCTTCACGGAGCGACAATTTTGAGGCCGGTCTGAGGCCGGTCCTCGACGCCATGCAGACAACCCCCGCTTTTGTCTACCTGGTACCGGTCGTGATGCTGTTTTCCATCGGCACCGTGGCCGGGGTTATCGCCACCATCATCTTTTCCATGCCGCCCATCATCCGGCTGACCAACCTGGGCATCCGGCAGGTGCATCCCGAACTGATCGAAGCGACCTACTCATTCGGGGCCACCAAGCGGCAGGTACTGTGGCGGGTACAGATACCGCTCGCCCTCAAAACCATCATGGCGGGACTGAACCAGACGATCATGCTCAGCCTGTCAATGGTCGTTATCGCCTCTCTGATCGGGGCCGGCGGGCTCGGGGTTCCCGTTTTCGAAGGGCTGAACAGTCTCCAGGTCGGGCTGGCCGGCATAGGCGGACTCAGTATCGTGCTGATGGCGATGGTGCTGGACAGAATTACGCAGGCATTAGGGTCAACCAAAGATCAGGACTGATCTCCTGATCATGTAAATAAACCAACATTAAAACAGAGGAGGCAATATGAAAAACTTTTTTAAAAACGCATCTGTTGCAGTGGCATTGACAGCCGTCATTATGATGGCGGGCACCGCATTTGCCGCTGATCTGCCGGGTGAAGGCAAGACCGTTCAGCCGGCAAGGGCCA
>CAYZHB010000035.1:0-21663 GCA_964478245.1 uncultured Desulfobacterales bacterium
TCGTGGGTGCGGGTCCGGCCGGCCTCACCTGTGCGTACCATCTGGCACGGATGGGGCATGGGGTCACGGTTTTTGACGCCGGGGAAAAGCCCGGCGGCATTCTGCGGTACGGCATTCCCGAATATCGGCTTCCCGTCTCCGTCCTTGACAGGGAACTGGACCATATCCGCGATCTGGGGGTGGATATCCAATGCGGCCGGCGCTTGGGAGGAGATGTCCCGTTTGAGGAAATCCGTGCCTACGATGCGGTTTTTGTGGGAACCGGCTGCCACAGGGAGCGGGCATTGTTCCCTGATCGCCGCAATGTTCGGGGCTTTTTCCCTTCGCTTGCCTTTTTAACGTCGGTTGCCAAAAAGGAGATATCCCGGCTTGCCGGCACCACCGTGGTGATCGGGGGCGGCAATTCCGCCATTGATGCGGCCAGGACCGCCCGGAGGCTGGGAAGTGACGTGGTGCTTTTTTACCATCGGTCGGAAAAACAGATGCCGGCATACCCCGAGGAAGTACAGGAGGCCGGGAAGGAAGGGGTGGCGTTACAGTTTCTGGTGCAGCCGGTGGACATTGTTCAAAAAGAGGGGGCGGTGCAGGGGATTACGCTCAGAAGAACAAAACTGGGCGAAGAGGATGCCACCGGCCGACCAAGACCCGAACCGGTATCCGGCTCCGAATTTTTTCAACGTGCCGACTGGGTGATATCCGCCATCGGCGAGCGGTGCGACCTTGATGTCCTGCCGGCTGACATCGAAAATAACGGCCGGAAAATCCTGGTGGATGCCTTTGGCGCCACCTCTGCCGAAAAGATCTTTGCCGGTGGGGATGCCGCGCTTGCCGAGCAGAACGTGGCATGTGCCATCGGATCCGGAAAAAGATCGGCATGCGCCATTGACGCCTGTTTGAGCGGTATGGATATGGCAGCGGTTAAGGAACGAATTACCGTGGGTGATACGGATACGGTATCGGTGGAAAAGTACCTGGCGGTGAAAACAGGCCGGCCGCTGCCGGAGATCATGGATCATACAGTGGCGATTGCGGATATCAATACCGCCTACTTCAAAAAGCAGGGCCGTTCAAAAAGGGAGAAGCTGTCCATCCGAAGGCGGACTGAAGGATTTGAAGAGGTGTGCAAAACCCTTGGTGACGCATCATTTGAAAAGGAGATCGCCCGATGCTTCCACTGCGGTGTGTGTACCGGATGTGACAATTGCCTCAAGTTCTGCCCGGATGCCGCGGTCATAAAACAGCAGGACGGTTCCGGTTACGCCATCGATCTTGACTACTGCAAGGGCTGCGGTATCTGTGCCAATGAATGTCCCCGGTCATGTATCGTCATGGAGGAGGATATATGAAAAAAGTGCTGATGGGAAACCATGCGGCGAGCTGGGGGGCGCGGCTGTCCAGAGTGAAAATGATCGCGGCCTATCCCATAACGCCCCAGACCCATATCGTGGAAGAGCTCTCGGAAATGTGCGGGGACGGGAGCCTCGATGCCAAGTTTTTAAAGGTGGAGTCGGAACATTCGGCCATGGCCTCGGTGATCGCCTCTCAGAGTACGGGTGTCCGGTCTTTCACGGCCAGTTCGTCCAACGGACTGGCCTATATGCATGAAATGCTCCACTGGGCGGCCGGGGCCAGGCTGCCGATCGTGATGGTGAATGTCAACCGGGCCATGGCGCCCGGCTGGAACATCTGGGCGGACCAGGGAGATTCGCTTTCCCAGCGGGACACCGGCTGGATACAGATTTATGTGGAAGACAACCAGGAGGTCCTGGATTCGGTTATCCAGGGATACAGGATCGCCGAAAAGGTCAACCTGCCCGTGATGATCTGTTATGACGCGTTCTTCCTGAGCCATACCTATGAACCGGTGGACATACCGGACCAGGCGCAGGTCGACCAATGGCTTCCGGCCTACAGGCCTGCCTGTTTCCTCGACACGGACAATCCCTGCGCGTTCAACGCTCTGGTCATGCCGGATACCTTCATGGAGGTGAAGTACAAGATGAACAAGGCCCATGAACGCGCTTTTCAGGTGATAAACGAGACCGGCGATTCTTTCGGCAGGGCGTTCGATAGACCTTACGGCTGCGTGGAGAAGGTGGCGTGTGAGGATGCCGACCTCATACTGGTGACCTCCAGCACCATCACCAGCCCGGCCCGGCTCGTCCTCAAGGAGAGACGGGAAAAGGGACAGAAGATCGGGCTTTTAAAAATGCGGGCGTTCAGGCCGTTTCCCGCCCGGACGATCCGGGAGACACTGGCCGGAGCGGACAGGGTGGTGGTGATCGACCGCAACTGCAGCTGGGGCAAGGGGGGCATATTTGCCGATGAAATTAAGAGCGTCATGGCCAATGTACCGGAAGCGCCGCCGATATTCAGCTATATCGTCGGTCTCGGGGGAAGGAGCATCCGGCCGGAAATGATCAGTGAACTGATCGATGAGGCCGGCAGCAGAGACAGGCCGGAAGAAGGATCTGTCTGGAAGGGGTTGAAACCATGACATACGAATTTGCACATGAAGAACTGATGATGCCCGGTCATCTCGCCTGCCAGGGATGCGGCGGCACGATCATCATGCGGCACGTGCTCGAGGCCCTCGGGCCCGACACGATCTGTATTATTCCGGCATGCTGCTGGACCATCATTTCCGGGAACTTTCCCTACTCTTCCCTGAACGTGCCGGTGCTGCACACCGCCTTTGCCACGTCAGGCGCAGCCGCCGCCGGTGTCCGCGCCGGCCTTGACATCCAGGGCAAGACCGCCACCCGGGTCCTGGCCTTTGCCGGTGACGGCGGCACCTTTGACATCGGGCTTCAGTCGCTCTCCGGTGCGGCCGAGCGCAATGAAGACATCGTCTACGTATGCTACGACAACGAAGCTTACATGAATACCGGTATCCAGCGCTCTTCCGCCACGCCCGAAAGTGCGTGGACAACCACGACGCCGGCATCGCATCCCAAGTCGGGGCCCAAAAAGAATATGATCCAGATCCTGGCCGGTCACAAGATTCCCTACTGTGCCACTGCCAATGCCGCTTTCCCGGACGATCTTTACGAGAAAGCCAGAAAGGCGGGCCAGACAAAGGGAACGTGTTTTCTCCATGTGCTCTCCCCGTGTCCCACCGGCTGGAAAATTCCGTCGGAAAAGAGTATCGAAGTGGCGCGGAATGCCACCCATTCAAAGGTTTTTCCGCTGTACGAAGTGTTTAACGGCGAGGTATACAGAATCAATGTGGAACCCGACGACATTCCGGTCGCTGACTATCTCGGGGCGCAGGGCCGGTTCCGGCATCTGACCGACGGGGATGTGGCATTGATCCAGAAACGGGTGGACTACGAGTGGAAGATTCTGCTGGAGCGCTCCATGAGAGAAGCCTTCCAGGACGGCAAATCAAGGTCTGAAAACGGCTGGAAAAGGAAAACCGCCAATGGATAAAATCGAGCTCGAACCCATCGGATACGCCTTTACGGAAACCGATCATGTGCCGCGTCACTGGAGTGTTTCGGACGTGGAAGGCGTTTTGAAAATCAACAGCGAATATGCCGGGGGGCTGAAAGATATTGAGAAAGGTCAGAAGATCGTGGTGATTTTTCATTTTCACAAAAGCGGCCCGTTCGATCCCGGTCTGCTGTCCCAGACACCTCCCCACCGAAACGCTCCCCTGGGGGTTTTCAGCATATGTTCGCCCCGGCGGCCCAACCCGATAGGCCTTTCCGTCCTCGAAGTCCTCGGTATAAAGGGCAGTGAGATCAGGGTAAAAGGGGTGGACATGCTGAACCATACGCCGATCCTGGATATCAAGCCGTTCATTACCGGGATCGAGGACTGCCCGAGTGCGCCCTGAATACCCCGCCGTATGTCTCACTTTTCAAGGGAGGCCGCCAGGTCGGATCCCAGTGTGAACGCCCGGGCCATGGCGTCTGCATCCTCTTTTACCCGCGCCCGGTCAAACACGCGGAATACCGGCAGTTCGCCCACAATGTCATATCCGAGCGCCTCGAGGGGCAGACGCATGGCTTCCAGGGCAAATCCCATGTCCTTCCTGTCTTCCTGTTCACACACCGATACCAGCGCCGCCCGGCGCCCCTGATCCGCCAGGCGGCTGGACCACTGCCGCGGCAGGGTGTCGGCAAAGTTGTAAAAACAGTAGAGCCGGTCGATAAAGGCCTTCATCCAGGCGGTGACGTTGTAGTTGTGGGTGGGGCAGACAAGGACAAGCCCTCCGGACGCGATTATGTCGGGGTAAATAAGGGACATTCCGTCTTTCAGGCCGTTGCAGATCGTGTCTTTCCGGCATTTTTCACATCCGATACAGCCCTGGTACTGATAATCCCTGAGCTGCAGCGCATGAGCAGCAGTTTGTCTTTCCCGGGCGCCTTTTATCACCATATCCAGCAGCACATCGGAATTGCCCCCTTTCCTGGGGCTCCCGCCGATCCCCAGAATTTTCGGTGTGGGCGACGGCGCCGCCGACCGGCTTTCAAGAAGGTTTTCAAGGTCATTCATAATGCTTCTCCCTGATCAAAAAGTTGTATTTCAGGACGGTTTGAATACAGCATAAAGATATTTCCCAGAATATCAACCGAAAATCAATTCATCATGCGGGCTTTCCCAGGCCGCTTGCGGCATATGAAAACTTGGTGTACCATTGTTTTTCCAAAAACAATACGGGAACGGGTATGGGGTTTTTCATTCTTTTTTTTCTGGCGCTCTTTGCGATCTATTTTTACGCCGGTGTCCGGCTGATTCCTCTGATGGTCAGCCCTGGACTCCGGCGCTTTTTATGGGGGCTGCTTGGAGTGTGCCTTGCGTTGCCGTTTGTGCATTTTGCCCTCCGGTTGCGCCACGCCAGCCCCACTCTTTCCGATTTGACCGGACTGGCGGGGTATTCAGCCATGGGATTTTTCACCCTCCTTGCCTGCGGGACACTGGTCAGGGATGCAGGGTTGGTGATGTACCGGATTTACAGAAAAATGATCGACAGCCGGAGAACGGCAGAGCAGCCGGTCGATCCCGTCAGAAGGGGGATTGTCAAAAAAGCCTCGGGACTTGTCGTGACCGCGGTGACGATTTCGGCATCCGCCGGCGGGTTCGTGCTTGCCAGGCGGGCCCCCCGGGTGGTGGAACAGGACCTGGTGGTGAAGGGACTTCATCCGGATCTGGCAGGTCTTTGCATTCTTCAGTTCACCGATCTTCACGCGGGCCCTACCATTAAAAAGGAGTTTGTCCGGCGGGCGGTGGACCGGATCCAGCAGACAAAAAAGGACCTCATCGTGTGCACGGGCGACCTGGTGGACGGGTCCGTTGAAACCCTGAAGGATGATGTGGCGCCTCTGCGGCAACTTACAGCCCCATTGGGAAAATATTTTGTTACCGGCAACCATGAATACTATTCAGGGGTAGGGCCGTGGCTGGCCCAGATAAAAACACTGGGCTTCGATGTCCTGAACAACGATCACCGGCTGATCCGGCGCGGCCGCGGAAAGATCACCCTGGCCGGTGTGCCCGACTATTCCACCCGGTATTTCGGCATTCATGAAAAGAGCAGCCCTGTGAAAGCGGCCGGAGGGTGTGAGCCGGAAAGCCTGAAAATCCTGCTCGCCCATCAGCCCAAAAGCGTTTTCGAGGCGGCGAAAGCCGGCTTCCACATACAGATTTCCGGGCATACCCACGGCGGCCAGTATTTCCCGGGAAATCTGGCGGCGCGCATAACCCAGCCGTTCATTCAGGGCTTTTACCGCTACAGGGGGGTGCAGCTCTACGTGAGTCCGGGTACCGGCTACTGGGGCCCGCCCCTCCGGCTGGGAACCGTGCAGGAAATCACCCGCTTTACCCTGAGAGCGGCATAGGCACGATTGAAATACGCTGTCAACAGGCCCCTCTTCTGCCACGGCCACGTTGACGGGAATATCATAAAGGAGCCGATATGATGAGCTTCAGAATATCACCGGCGTGGTGGCCCGGCCTGGTCCTGGCGTCTCCACTTGTTGTGCCCTGGCTTTACAGGAAAAATGTCCGGTTCCGGGAAAACCGGGAACAGGCATGGAAAGCCAACAGGGAAAAAATTTCAGAGACCGACGCCATGGACCTGCCGGCGCTTGATTTTTTCGAGCTGACAGCGGTTGTGGAGTGGTCGGCAGAAGAAGGCTTTGTCGGCGATGCCGGGGTGTCGTATCTGATCAGGACCGATCAGGGCACCGTGCTGTTTGACGTGGGATTCGGGCCGGAGAGACCGGCATTCCGGTACAATGCCGAGCGACTCGGGTTTGATGCGGATGGGATCGATGCCCTGGTCATCTCCCATCTTCACTGTGACCACATGGGCGGGATGGGAGCCCAGCGGGCCCGGCGGATAACGCTGCCCGCCGGGATGGTGCCGGCATCTCCCCGGCCGTGTTTTCTGCCGGACAGGGCGGCGGCACCCGGCTTCCTTCCCCGGATTGTCAAAAAGCCTGAACTGCTTCCGGCAGGAATCGCCACAACCGGTCCTTTGGCCAGAAGTCTGTTTTTTTTCGGGTATACCAACGAACAGGCCCTGGTGGCCAGGATAAAGGACAAGGGCCTGGTGGTGGTGACCGGCTGCGGTCACCCCACCATTGAGGTAATACTGGAAATGGTTCACCGCATGTCAAATGAACCGGTATCCGCGGTGGCCGGCGGTCTTCATTTCCCGGTGACAGACGGCCGCGGCAACAGGCTCGGCATCCGGTTCCAGACAGTGATCGGTACAGGAAAACCGCCCTGGCGAAGGATCGGGGACCGGGACCTTGACAGGACCATTTCCGCCCTGAACCGGACGGCACCCGAACAGGTGCTCCTGTCGGCACACGACACATGCGGCCATGCCCTCGGGCGAATGGAAAACGAGCTTGCCGCCGATACCTGTATAGTCACCGCCGGTAGGGCGTACAGGATATAATGACTGTATAAACAGGGAAAGGAAGAAATGGGCCATTCTGAACTGCCGTTTTTTCAGCTGCTGATCGTGCTCGGGCTGGCGTTTGTGGTACCGATCGTTGTTTCCCGCAGTAAACGGATATGGATTCCCGTTGTCATCGGTGAACTTATCGCCGGTATTATCGTAGGCAAAAGCGGATTCGGAATTGTGGAGCAGAATGCGGTTCTGAGGATTCTGTCGGAGCTGGGATTTGTCTACTTGATGTTTCTGTCCGGGCTGGAAATCGATTTTTCCATTATTTCCAAAAGTTCGGGAAAGACAGACACCGGAAAACCACGTCCGCTGTTCCGGAATCCCCTGTTTCTGGGAGTAGGCTCCTATCTGGCGACCCTGGTACTCTCCGTCGCGGCGGCATGGGCCTTCCAAAAGGCCGGGTGGGTTAAGGACATCTGGATAATGGCGCTGATCCTCTCCACCACTTCCCTGGGGATTGTGGTGCCCATATTGAAGGAAAAAAAGCTGAGCCGGACAAATTACGGCCAGATGGTGCTTTTTTCCACTATCATCGCCGACTTTGGAAGTATATTCCTGGTAAGCGTCTATATTCTGCTGCAAAGCCGGGGCAGCATTTTTGAAGTGCTGCTGATCCTGATTCTGATCGCCGCTTTTGCGGCCGTGTACAAGCTCACGAAATATCTTCAGGACCGGGTGTCTGTGGAGGGAATCATGGAAGAACTTTCCTCGGCCACTTCTCAGATCCGCATGCGCGGGTCTTTTGTCCTGGTGCTGATTTTTGTCGTACTGGCAGAGAGCCTCGGAACGGAAACCATCCTCGGGGCTTTCCTCGCCGGGGCCATCGTTTCCATATTTTCGGATGACTCCACCCTGTTGAAGAAAAAACTGGATGCCATTGGATACGGCTTTTTTATTCCGATATTTTTTGTTATGGTGGGCGTGGATTTCGACATGGGCGCCCTGTTTTCATCGAACACCGCTTCCCTGCTCGTACCGTCTTTTCTTACGGCCGCTTTTACCGTCAAACTGGTGGCCTCCCTTCCGTACCGTCTGGTAAGCACATGGCGGGAAACCCTGTCCGCCGGGATCCTCATGAGCTCACGCCTCTCCCTTATCATTGCGGTGGCGGCAATCGGTCTTCAGATCGGGATGATAACGGAAGCTGTCAATACGGCGGCCATACTCACCGCGATTGTGTCGTGCACGGTGGCGCCGCCTCTGTTCAATCTTCTGGCACCGGCGGCACCGGATAGAAAGGACGGCATACTGATCGTGGGATGCCGGTATTCAGGCGAACTCCTGCGGAAGCGGCTCATCGATCAGGGACGGGAGGTGACGCTGTTCTGCAGAGACACCGCGGTGCAAAGGCATATACTGGAAAGCCCGCAGGCCGTCATCACAGCGAATAAGCTTCACGAGCAGCTTATTCAGGATATGGAGGAGAAGGGGCAGCTTGAATCAATCAGTACCCTGGTCACCATGGAGGAGAATGATGATGAGGCCCTCCGGTTATGCCGGATGTGTAAAAAGAAGTTCGGTATCCCGCATATCATTTCATGGGTCAAGGAACCGGCGAATAATCCCCGGTTCCGGAAGCTCGGGGCGCGGATCGTCAATCCGGTTTATTCCACGCTGCTGATCATGGAAAATCTGGTACTGAATCCCAATGCCTTTTCCATGACACCGGATCCGGATGAAACCATGAAATTCTCAGAAATCAAAGTGAAAAGTCCGGCGGTGGCCGGAAAAACCATTGCCGGGCTCAACCTGCCGGCAACGGTTACGATTCTGTCCATACGCCGCATGGGAGAGTCCATTATGCCGGAGAATGACACCGTGATCCGCCCCAATGATGTCATCACGCTTGTGGGGCCTGACAGTGATATGGCGGAAACGCTTCTACTGTTTTATTAAACGGCAAACTGTCAAAAGTGAGCCCTTCTTTTTATGGCAATTCCGGGAGGCCCGATTAGGGGCTTTTCTATGGTTCTACTTTTCAGGCTCACTTATACGGCGTTTCCAGAAGGCCATCAGGCCGTCTTTGCCGAAGGCGACCTGAACAAGTTCCCATCCTTTGCTGCCGGGCGCTGAGGATCGGTGCCTGCGGCGGTGAAGAACCGTACTCGCTGGCCCTGCTGTGGAAAGAGACTGTTCAGGCGCTCCGGCCAGGAAAAACCGTTTGCATCACCGCCCTGGAAATCGATGATGCCTGCCTTGAGCGGGCCCGGGCAGGGGTTTACCAAAAGAAAACCCTGCGGGAGGTGACGGCGCAGACCCGCAGGAAATGGTTTGCACCGGAGGGGACAGGTTTCCGGCTGCATCCGGAAATCCGGGACATGGTATGCTTCCGGCGTCTGGATGCCCTGAAGGGCCCGCTGCCTGCACATCAGGATCTTGTTCTCTGCCGGTACCTGTTTTTCACCTATTTCAGGGAGGAACGGCTCATGGAAAGCTGCCGGAAAATTCATCACGCCATGACGCCCGGCGGTGTACTGATGACCGGCAGAAAAGAGTCGCCCGGTCCCTGCATCGGCCGTTTTTTCCGGCCGATCTCGAAAGGAGGGTGTTTCTTTTCTACGTAAACTTTTTTTCCAGCATGATTTGTAAAATGGTCCGGTCCGTCTCGACCATGCCCTGGGTGCTCAACGTGCCCACATTCTGCATGGTCTTTTCAGGGGAATCGCAGATAATCCCGTTGGTGGCTTTCACCACCACGCCCTGGAGAGAAAACAGGGCCGCCTGGACCGCTGTGCCGGCCGCCGTTACCAGTTTGAGGGCGCATCCGGCTTTGGCCCCGTCACAGATAACCCCGGCCAGGTCTTCGATCAGGTTTTTTATGGCCCCAGCAATCTGGTGGATATCGCCACCCATAAGATAGGTGATGC
Source organism: uncultured Desulfobacterales bacterium (assembly GCA_964478245.1). Lineage (GTDB taxonomy): Bacteria > Desulfobacterota > Desulfobacteria > Desulfobacterales > Desulfobacteraceae > CAYZHB01. The sequence goes on from CAYZHB010000035.1 coordinate 9,796, forward strand.
CGGCGGTGGCGCCTGCGCCGGCGGCCACCGAACATCCGCATACGGCGGACAGGCGCCCGGTAAACGCCTTGACATAGGCAGTGACGATATGACTGAATCCCACAGCCCGGAGAATGGATTCATGTGGTACATCGACAAATTCCCGGATGGCCCATATGGGCAGGATGGCGGTCAGACCGTGGTTTCCGCTTCCGGCGGAGCTCATAGCCGGCAGGGAGGCCCCGGACATCCGGGCATCCGCCGCAGCCGAAGTGAGGATACGGGCTTGAAGCATCATGTCGCTGCACAACAGGTTCTGCTCTTTCATCCGCTGAAGGGACCTGCCGATACCGAGTCCGCAGTCGTGCCGGAGCCCGTGTTCGGCCAGGCGGGTATTGTAGCGGATGCCTTCTTCCAGGAACGCAAGGTCCTCTCTGTCAAACGTGGCCACCAGATCCAGAAGTGCTGACAGAGAAAGGCCTTTGAGCCAGGACTCCAGATCTTCCAGCTGTTTTCCCCTGCCGGCCTTTTTGTCCCCTCTTTTCAGAAGTTCGTGCCGGTCCGCCTGCCGGCCAGCATCCGGCAGGCGGCCGCTCCCAGGGCAATGGCTACGGGCTCTGTACATCCGAGGGCCGGGGCCACTTCAATGCGGAGAATACCTTTACCAGTAAACGCCATTTTTTACGCCGCCTCCTTGTCCGGCCGGGAGTCGGGAGAAGTTGTCCCGGCGTTTAAAACCCTTCGATCACCTCCCGGGTCAGGTGATGTAAAATTTCCACGCACCACCTTACAGTGTGGTGAACATCCTGTACCGCGGCAATGCAGTGGTGGGAATGGATGTACCGGACCGGCACCCCCAGCGTGATGGCGGGGATGCCCCTGTCGTGAAGGGTGATGACACCGGCGTTGTTTCCCCCGCCGGATCGGACCGCTTCCTGGAAGGGAATGTCATGTGTCCGGGCAATATCAACGGCAAACCGGACAAAGCGGGGGTTACAGAGAACGGACCGGTCCATGTGGCGAATCTGGGGGCCTTTTTTCAGTCCGGCCTGGATAAAGTCCGTACCACTGAACGTGTCGTCCGCCGGCGTGCCTTCCAGTACGATCGCCACATCCGGAGCGGCTTTCCTGGCGGCCACATTCACCCCTCTGAGCCCCACTTCCTCCTGTGAAGAGAGAACACCTGTTACCGCAATATCGCTCATTCCGGACACATGGTGTTTCATTACTTCGAGAAGCACGGCGCAGCCGAGCCTGTCATCAAAGGCCTTGCCGATGACAAGGCCGTTTTCGCTGTCATGGTGACATTCGGCATCCGGTACCACCGGCGCGCCCACGGCAATACGGAAGGTTTCCGTGATCTCCCGGCCGGAGGTGGCCCCCACATCGATGACCAGATCCGGCATTTTCACGGCCGTTTCCGCTTCCCCCTTTTCCATGAAATGGCCGGGTTTTGAGGCGACCACCCCTTTTATCCATTCGCCTCCGGTGTTACGGACCCGCACCGCCTGGGCTGCGACGCTTTGTGCATTCCACCCCCCCAGGGGCTGGAATTTCATGGTGCCGGACGGGTTGACGGACTGGATCATGAACCCGACTTCGTCTGAGTGCGCATCCAGCATGACCCGGGGCAGGGCCGGATCGGTATCTTTCTTTTGGATATACAGATTTCTCACCCGGTCTTCGGTGAGGTCAAACAGGTTTTCCATGTATCGGCGGGCCACGCCGATCACCGGATCTTCAAAACCGGATACGCCGGGAGCGTCGGATAAGGCCCGAATTAGTTCTACCGTGTCCATTTCTCCTCCCAAAAAGTATTTCTGAACGCTTATTTACATGTAAAAGAGTTGCTGTCAATTCATATTATCCGTGCTTGATAAAAAAAGAGGGAGATTACCCGCCTTTTTTCAAACCATATTCTAATCGTTTTCTTATGGTTTCATAAAAAACCAAGGGTAGATATATACTATTCGAATTTGATTGGTTGTTTTCAAACTGGTGGCTGCGCCCCGGCTACAACCGTCACCGATTGAAACACTGGTGTGTTTCGTCATTCCGGCCTTTGTGCCGGGCTCGAGGAGATGCGGAAGTATACACGCCGAGTCACCCGCTTTGCGGGTGGTCGTTGACTTCGCTGGTTCGACAGGGAGTGGCATCGCAAATGTCAGGATTGTCTTTGAAAAAGAACCCATTACCGCCTTTTCGGACGGTGGTGTACAACCGGCCGGGCCTGTATCTCGGTGAGGATGAGTTTACTTCGCTTGTGCAGGAGATCCGGGATATCGCCGTTTCATGCTTCGCTCATGTCCCGTCCTACCAGGCCATGGTGGGTACACGGGGAGCACTGTCAGACAAGCTGATCAGTGTGGCCCGGGATGAAAACGGTATGCCGGCAGGGTTCTGTTCCGCAGTGTTTCTTCCGGTGCCGGATATTGGAACGGTGCTTCATCTGGGACTGACGTGCGTGCGTCCCGAGGCCAGGGGCAGCCGGCTCACCCATTTGCTGGTGAAAAGTGCCCTGACCCGGTATCTTTTACGGCAGAATCCCTTCGGACGGATCTGGATAAGTAACTGTGCGGCCGTGTTGAGCAGCCTGGGAAACGTGGCCATGAATTTCGAAAACGTTTTTCCCTCGCCTTTTTATAACGGGCCGCCCTGCAGGATACAGTTGAAAATAGCCGAGGCCATAGACAGCCGGTTCCGGGATAAAATGTTTATACGCCCGTCCGCTGTTCTGGACAGAGAACGGTTTGTTTTCAGGGGCAGTGTCAAAGAAACGGTGTTTCATAAAAAGAAGAATGAGTTTGCACAGCATCACCGGAAAAAATATCTGAACCGTTTCTATTCCGGGATGATGGATTTTGAGCAGGGGGACGAAGTCCTTCAGGTCGGGTATTTCAGACTGGTCTCCGTGCTCAGGTACTATGTCCGTCATCACCGGATAAAAAAACTGAATCACCTGGAAGAGCAGCCGGCTGTGGGCCTTTCCTGAGAGGATTTTTTTTGAAATCGTTTTTTACCCGGTTACTGCCGGTTTGCCGCCTTTTTCAGGTGGTGGCGATTACTGTTATTGGCGTTGTCCGCTGCATGTACACTTTTTCCCGTCAGGGATGGTCGGGTGAGCTTGCGGCCGCTCATGCCGGACGGTGGGCCCGGACCCTTGTCCGGCGGCTAAATATTCATATCGTCCTCTACGGTGCCATACCGGACAGGGGGGTCATGATTGCGGCCAACCACAGATCCTACCTGGATATTGTCGTGATCCTCTCCCACATTGATTCGGCTTTTCTTGCCAAGGCCGAGCTGAGAAAATGGCCGGTCTTCGGCTTTGCCGCTGAAAAAGGCAATACTGTTTTTGTGCACCGGTCGGACAGGTACAGCAGACAGAGCGCCCGGCGGGCGATCCTTGAAAGGCTTGGCCGGCAGATCAGTGTGGTGGTGTTTCCGGAGGGGACCACGTATGAAGGGCCGGGAATCCTCCCGTTTAAAAGCGGTATTTTCCGGACGGCTGCCGCCGGCGATATCCCGGTGGTGCCGGTGGCAGTCTGTTATGACAGAAAGGATGCCGCATGGGTGGGATCGGACAGTTTTGTCCCCCATTTCTTGAAAATCTTCAAAAACAGGCACCTGAAAGCCCGTCTGGCAGTTGGGCCGGTCATAGCAAGATCCGATCCGGAAATACTCAAGACCGCCTGCCGGGATTTTATTGAAAAGGCTCTGCTGACAATGGAGAGACAGGGGGACCTCCCTGCCGGTATACAAGACCGCCGGCCAAAACACGTCACACCCCCGCCTGGCAAAATTCCTGTAAACGAACATGACAGGGCGTTCCCACCGAACCGACCTTTGCTGTAAAGTCCAATCTGCATATTCCGTTTTCCGGATATACATGAAAACCCCCATTGTGCAGGAGAAAGGCGGTAATGTATTCAATTGGATAAAGCGGTTGCATTCATGAACCGGATACGGATGACCCATATCGATGAGCCGGGCATTTCGGATTTCAGCGATACGCACCGACCGGGGAAACAGGGAGTTGAAAAAGACTAAAGCCTTTTTCAATCCCGATTTATAATTCTTTATACGAGGAGGAAAAAAATGAAGAAAACGCACAAGAGCCTAAAAATTGCCTTTATCACGCTTATTTTCATGTTGATAAGCAGTATGCCGGCACTTGCGTCCGATTACAAGATGATGGTGTCCCATTACACCATTACGGATGCCTCCAGAAGCGGCATTGCCGCCTCAATGCTCTATTTTGAAAACATGGTGGAAACCCGCAGCAACGGGGCGATCGATGTCGTGGTAAAAGGGAACAGCGCCCTGGGCGCCAAAGCGGTTCCCATGCCGTGGGGGGATCTTACCACTGCCCTTGCAAGCGGTGTGGCGGACGGCCAGTTCAATGCCCCCTACGTGAATGCTTTTGCCAAGTTCTAGGAGGTGAATGATTACTCCTCCTGGATCAAATTCATATTCAACACCGCTGTCTGGTCCGTAAGCGACAAGTGGTTCAAGTCCCTGCCAGACGATCTGCAGGAGATCATCGTGAACACGGCACGGGAATCCATCCACATGGCACGGGGCATCAACGTCCAGCAGTGTCTTCTGGACTGGGAAGAAGGCAAGAAACACTTCAAGGACACCTACATGGTGACCCCGGATGTGAAGAAAAAGTGGAAGAAAAAACTCCGACCGGCCTTTTATGAATGGGTGACCGAGGATTTCGGTATCGACAGTGATTATGTGGACAATTTTTTGAACCAGGCCGAAAAAATCAGCAAACAGGTGAAGTCCGACATCATGAACAAATACGGTACAAAATAAGTCGGAAAAACGAAAGACCGGGCAAACAACCTGAGTGACGGGGGAGACAGTCCCTGGGACCGGCTCCCCCTTTGCTTCTTGAAAAGTAACCGACAAAAACAGGGGAGGAGAAAAAATGCTTGTCAGAATAAAGGCGTTCAGTGACTGGCTGGACCGGGCGACACTGATTGTGGCCGGTGCGGCCATTGCACTCATATTGATCGTTACGATTTACGGTGCTTTTTTCCGGTATGTGCTCAACACGCCGCTGTCCTGGCCGCTGGGTATCGCCAAAATCCTGATGATCTACTGTTCCCTGCTGGGGATCCCGGCCGCGCTGAAAAAAGGGCAGCATATGAGTGTGGAAAGGGTTTTTACGAATGCTGCCGAGAAAGACCCAGATGGCGGTACGGTATTTCAATTACGTTGCCGTGGGGATATTCGTGGTGATCCTTTTCTGGTACGGGCTTCTCGAGACGATCCATGCCCGGGATCTTTACATGATCACCGGCACCACCCGGATAAGCCAGAAGTGGCTTATGGCAGCCCTCCCCCTGAGTGCGGCTATCCAGTTCGTCCATCTTTTCGTGGCCCCGTATAACATCAAAGAAGAGCTGGACAAATCAATGGCGGATGATTTCATGGAAAAAGCCCTGTAAACCAAGGAGATGCCGCGATGTACATTGTACTGGTCATATTTTTTTTTCTGATACTTGTCGGGGTGCCGGTGGCCTACACGATCGGACTTACCGGGGTTGCCGGCCTTGTTGCCGGCGGCGGTCCCGGTTATTTGAGCATTGTGCCGGCCCGTCTGCTGGCGGCCTCTTCAAACTTTATTCTCGTTTCCATCCCGCTGTTCATCCTCTGTTCGGAACTTCTGAACCGAAGCGGTATGACCGACAAGATCATCAATTTCGCCATGAGCCTCATGGGCCGATACAGGGGCGGTCTGTCCCATGTGAACATCGGCACCAGCATCCTGTTTGCCGGTCTTACCGGAACGGCGGTTACCGACACGGCCGCGGTGGGCAACATCCTGATCCCCAAGATGAAGAAGAAAGGATACGGCCCCGGTTACAGTGCCGCGGTCACGGCCAGTTCGTCCGTTATCGGTCCCATTATCCCGCCCAGTCTGATCATGATCGTGTATGCCAGCATGTTCAGGGAGGTGTCGGTCATGTCCATGTTTGCCGCCGGTATCATCCCCGGTATTATTGTGGGCGTGTCCCTTTTCGCCATTATCATGATGGTGAACGTCTCCCAGTTTTCTTGTGCAGATGAACGCAAATATGCCGCCGTTTTTGAAATAGACGGTAAAAGGGGCATGCTGCGGCATTTTTCCGGGCTCTTTCAGATAGGCCACGGTGCCTGTCATCCCATAATGCAGCACCAGTAAATGATTTTTATCCGTCTTCAGGAACATATACTTGCCGTGCCGCGAGACGTCCGTAAACATGCGGCCTTCAAGCGCATCCCGAATTAGGGAAGGGGATGTTTCGATCACTTTATTGTCAGCTGCAGCCGACGTCCTTGCGATTTTCCTGTTGAGTATGTTTTTTGTACAGAATTGTCTGAACACTTCTACATCCGGAAGTTCTGGCATGGGGAGTGCCTCCTGCGGCGCCTATCGCAACTTTTTATTTCGATTTTAATTCACGATTCTTATTGAAATTTAATAAAACAGATATATATTAATGCAGCTTTTTTGAAATGAAAAGGAAAGATTATGGAGAAAAGTGAAAGCGGTGACGCCTGTACGGCGCGAAAACTTCTGAGAACGGCCCGAAAAGGACTGCCCCTTTTTGCCGTCGTTTTGATAAGCCTTTTGATTATCTGGCCCTTGTCTCTCAAAATCGAGGCCAGAAAAGAATCGATTGCGCAAAGACAGGCGGCTGCGGTCTCTGACAAAAAGGCGGCGGTTAACGTGGTGACAATGGCGGTTGAGCCCGGTCTGCTGCAGGAAAAGATCAGCCTGCCGGGGGTGGTGAAACCGTGGATATCCCTTGACGTGGTGTCTGAAGTGACGGGAAAGGTGGTGCACAAAGAAGTCACGGAAGGCAGCCGGGTGGAGAAAGGCGATGTGCTGGCCGTGATCGACAAAAGTGATTACCGGAATGCCCGCGACTCGGCGCTTGCCTCCTGGGAAACGGCACTGGCAAATGGAAAACGGTTAAATGCCCTGTCAGGAAAGCAGTTCGTCACGCGGGTTCAGCTGGATGAGGCGGTTGCCCGTGTCAAAACCACCAGGGCCGCCCTTGACAATGCCCGGCTCAATTTGAGCCGCTGTACCATTGTCTCGCCGATGAAAGGGGTTGTGGACCGCGTTCATGTGGAAACCGGCAAGTTTCTCAACGCCGGCGATCCGGTTGCCAGGGTGCTTCAGATGGACAGACTCAAGGTGTCGGTGGGCATCCCGGAGTCCGACGTGGAGGCGGTTCGGAAGGTGGAAACCTTTGATGTCACCATTGACGTCCTGGACGGCAGAACGTTTGCCGGTACCCGCCACTATCTGTATAAAACCGCTGAATCGGCCGCCCGGCTCTATACCCTGGAAATCGAGGTGAGCAACGACAGGGGGGAGATTCTCCCGGATATGTTCGCCCGGGTGGCAATCGTAAAGAATACAGCCCCGCAGGGGCTTGCCGTGCCCATGTATTCACTTGTCAACCGCGGTGAAAATGTGGGCGTGTACGTGGAGACTGCCGGCATTGCCAGGTTCAGGCCGGTTGAAACCGGGTTCCGGATCGGCTGGAAAACCCTTGTCCGGGAAGGGCTTTCCGCAGGAGAAAAGGTCGTGGTGGCGGGGCACCGGCTCATTGAAGACGGGGCACCGGTCAAGGTGACCCGGACCGTCCGGGACATGGCGGAGATGCGCCAGTGATTCTCACGGATACGGCTGTCAGGAACCGGGTGAGTGTGTTTGTGCTGGCCGTTATTATACTGGTCGCGGGCGTCTATGCCTATGTGTCGCTGCCCCGTGAGAGCTCGCCCGACATCACCATTCCGTATGTGTTTGTCCAGACCGACTACAGGGGCGTCTCGGCGTCTGACATTGAAACCGCCGTCACCGTGAAAATTGAAAAAAAGCTCAAGGGGCTGGACAAAGTAAAACACATCAGCTCGGTGAGTTCCCAGGGGGTGTCCCGGATCAATATCGAATTTCTGCCCGGCACCGATGTTGACGCGGTGCTGACCAAGGTGAAGGACAAGGTGGATGAGGCCCGGGGCGATCTGCCGTCAGACCTGGAAAACGATCCGGCTGTTTTCGAAGTTAATTTCTCGGAGATGCCCGTTGTCGTGTATTCTCTGGCCGGTCCGTGCGGTCCGCGCACCCTTAAGGACATTGCCGACGATCTCAAGGATGATATCGAGGCGGTGCCCGGTGTCCTGGCGGCCGAGGTTACCGGCGGCCGGGACCGGGAGATACGGATCGAGGTGGATACGGACAGGACCGCTTACTACCGCATTCCCATCACATCCCTTCAGCAGGCAATTGCAAGCGAAAATCAAAACACCTCGGGCGGGGCCATCACTCTCGGGGACGGCCGGTATCAGCTGAAAGTGCCGGGGGAATTTGATACCCCGGACGAGATCCTTTCCCTGGTGGTGGCCACCCATAACGGCCGCCCGGTCTATTTGAAAGATGTGGCCGACGTGGTGGACGGCATCGGTGAAGAAACATCCCGCTCACGGCTCGACGGCGTGGCATCGGTCAATATATCGGTGAAAAAACGGGCGGGTGAAAACATCATTTTTATCTGTGATGAAATCGATGCCATCGTCACGGCGGCCGAAAGCGGATTTCCACGGGACACCACCATCACCAAGCTCATGGACCAGTCAAAAGATATCCGGCTGATGGTGGCGGACCTTGAAAACAATATTGCGTCGGGTCTCGTGCTGGTAGTAGCGGTTCTCTTTGTGGTCCTCGGGTTCCGGAATGCCGTGCTGGTGGGAATCGCCATACCGTTTTCCATGTTTCTTTCCTTTGCCGTGCTGCATGCCGTGGGGTATACGCTGAACATGGTGGTGCTGTTTTCTCTGACCCTGGCCCTGGGCATGCTGGTGGACAACGCCATTGTGATCGTGGAAAACATCTACCGGTACATGGAGCAGGGCGTGCCGAAACTGACGGCCGCCATGAAGGCAACCGGTGAGGTGGCGTGGCCGGTGGCCGGGTCCACACTGACCACGATTGCCGCGTTTTTCCCAATGATTTTCTGGCCCGGGATTATGGGCGAGTTCATGAAATACCTGCCCATCACCCTGATTATTACGCTTTTCTCGTCCCTTTTCGTGGCCCTTGTCATCAACCCGGCCATGTGTGCCTTTTTCATGGGAACCAAAAGGAAAAGCGGCAAAATCGTCCTTACGGCCCATGAGATTGAACAGAAGGGTGAACAGCCGGTCGCCGTCAAGGGCGTGCTTTTAACCGGGTATTCAAAACTGTTGAACACGGCGCTGGATCACAAGCTGGCTGTTCTGGCCGGATCGGTCGCCGTTCTGGTTATCCTTTTTCAGATCTGGTTTTTCAAGACCGGTATTGAAAAACCGGTGGAACTTTTTCCGGCCATCGATCCCAAATCCGCCTATATCAATGTGGACCCGCCTGAAGGCGCGGATCTCGATTTTATCGACCGGACCGTAAAAGAGATTGAAACAGCCGTCGCAGGGGGAAAAGGGCTTCCGTACGCCGAAGCGGTGAAGCCGCAAGTTCATGAAACCGCTACCGGTCGGACATTTAAGGCCCCCGGCGACATGGACAACATCGAGCACATGTATACCCGGGTGGTGCAGAATGCGGGCAGTTCGGTGTTTGAGGACAACCTGCCCAACCATATCGGTATTCAGTTCGTGGATTTTGAAGAACGGAAGTCCCCCACCCGACAGGACCTGGAAGAGCTGAGAAAAAGGGTGGCCGATATTGCCGGTGTTAAAATCACCGTGGCCGAGCGGGAGGAAGGGCCGCCCACCGGACCGCCCATCAACATCGAGATATCCGGGGACAGCTTCGGCGTGTTAAGCCGCCTGGCCGAAAAAGTAAAGGCGCTGGTCGAAACCATACCCCATGTAAAAGATGTCCGCGATGATTACCAGGCGGGCGTGCCAAGCGTACAGGTCCTCATTGACCGACAGAAGGCCGCGCTTTTCGGCCTGACCACCAGTGCCGTGGGCAATGCGCTGAAAACAGCGTACAACGGGCTCGATGTTTCCACCTATTACGAAGGGGATGAAGCGTACGACATCGTGGTCAAACTGGCCGAACCGGCAAGACAGACGGCGGATGTGCTGCACAAGCTCATGATACCCGCCCCGTCCGGAGAGGTGGTTCCGTTGACCACCCTTGCCCGCATCGCATACCGGGGCACCCTGGGCGATATCGTCCGGAAAAATCACCAGCGCGTGGTCACGGTGAAGGCGGATGTGGATGAAACAAAGACCACCGGTACCGTTGCCGCCGGCATGGCCCAGGAACGCATGAAAACCGTTGATTTTCCGCCGGGGTACCATTACGCGTTCACAGGGGAGGATGAGACCCGTCAGGAATCCCAGGCGTTTCTCTCCAAGGCGTTTGTTATCGCCATATTGCTGATTTTCCTGATCCTGGTGACGCTGTTCAATTCCGTTGTCCAGCCGGTACTCATACTGACGTCGGTCGTGCTCTCCTTCGGCGGGGCATTCTGGGGACTTGCCGTTATCGACTCGCCTTTCGGCATCATCATGAGCGGGGTGGGCATTATCTCCCTTGCCGGCGTGGTGGTTAACAACGCCATCGTGCTCATCGACTATACCAACAAACTCCGGGATGGGGGCATGACGGTCCGGGACGCGGTTATTGCAGCCGGCGCCACCCGTCTGAGACCGGTCCTTTTGACCGCCGTCACCACTATTCTGGGACTTTTGCCCATGGTGACCGGTATCAGCTACGATTTCCATGCCATGGCCCTGTCCACGGCCAGCGAGTCCAGCCAGTGGTGGCGGTCCATGGCCATCGTGGTGATTTTCGGTCTGATGATCGCAACGGTCCTGACGCTGGTGGTGGTGCCCACGCTGTATCTGCTCATTGAAGAAGCCAGGCAGGGTCTTCTGCGGGCTTTTACCAGGGTCCGTGCCGTTTTCACCGGCAGCGATACCGGCCAGCCGGCCGGGTGAACCGAACGGGTCTGTCCGCAGACCGATTTTTGTCTTGACATTATGGGGCCCCTCCCCTATGAAAGGAAAACATGTTTAAGAAACTATCGCTCTCCTCCGCGCTGGCCGGGGCCGGGTTTGCGGTTCTGGCCGCCGTGATATTTTCTTTTCTGAACCTGGCGATACGGTATTCAGAAGCGCATCTCAGCGTGTGGCACATGATGTTCGGCAGAAGCGTGTTCGGTGTGATCTTCCTGATGCTGGCGGCAAAAGCCGGTAATATCCGGTTAAGAGGGCATCACCGGCTGACGCTGTTGATGGTGGGCGTCACCGGCACAGGCGGCATTCTCTGTCTGACAGTGGCCCTGATTCATATCCCCCTTTTCCAGGCCCTCATCCTGTTTTACACCTATCCGGCCGTGGCGGCCCTGCTTTCGCCGCTTCTGACCAGCGACCGGATCCACCTGGGCGACTGGATCTGCATCCTCCTCGCGTTTGCCGGGACCGTTCTCATCCTCTGGTCGGGGCAGCAGGTCGGGATCGCGGTGACGTTCGGGCATGTGGCAGCCCTGGGGGCGTCGGCGGGACTGGGGCTGGCCATGACCCTGATCCGGCGGGTCAGCGATGTGAACAATTCCATGACGCCTATCTTCTATATTTCAGCGGTTGGGGCGGTTATCTGTTTTTTCCCGCTTTTTTCTTCCGGGAACGGCTTCCTGGTTTCCGTTACCGGGCTGTGGTGGCTCTGTGCCATCGGTATATTGGCGGTGTCGGCCCATATCGCCACCAACCGGGCCCTCTCCTTTATCTCCTCGCCAAAGGTGGGCATTATCAGTATGCTCGAGGTGCTGCTGGGAGCGGTATACGGCTATCTGCTGTTTGCGGAAATCCTGGGATGGTCCACCGTTACCGGCGGCTTTATGATTATCCTTGCAGCTGCCGGCCTCGTCAGAT
>CAYZHB010000035.1:21673-25690 GCA_964478245.1 uncultured Desulfobacterales bacterium
CCCGTCACCCGTATAGCGGATGGTTTGAAACAACCGGTCAGGGAGGGGTCAGATTTTCTCCGAATTGACGAAGATCTCCCAGCGGATTTCGCAGTGCTTGGCCAGCATGGCGGAAACCCCGCAGTATTTGTTCATGGAGAGTTCGACCGCTCTTCTGATTTTCTTCTCATCCGGCGTGTCCGTCTCGATATGGTACTGAAGACGGATCTCCTTGAACACTTTGGGATTTTCTTCGGTCTCCTCGGTTTCAGCGGTTATCTCGAGGCGGTCGTAACCGACCCGCATCTTGTCGAGTATCATGGCCACATCGATACCGGAGCAGCCGATAATACTGCTGAGAATCAGCCCTTTCGGTGCCGGCCCCCTGCCGTCGCCCCCTGCCTCCTTTGAGGCGTCAAGCGTGTAAGTGAAGCCGCCGTGGTTGATATCAAACGCTTTGACACCGCTCTGCACGCCGGTAATTTTCATGAATCCCCCTTCCTGTTTATCGTTGACTTTATTAGAATGATCCGGACATCCATGACATTGGTCAGGGTCGGGCCGGTTGTAAAAAGATCACCTGTTTTTTCCAGAAACGGGTGGGAATTGTTGTTTTCAAGATAGCGGCCGGGATCGAGGCCGCATGCCTTTCCCCGCCGGACGGTGGCAGCGTCTACAACCGCGCCGGCCGCCTCCGTCGGACCGTCTGTCCCGTCCGTTCCCGCGCTCATTACCACAACACCATCTGCCCCGTCGATATCCATGGCGCATTTCAGGCAGAACTCCTGGTTCCGTCCCCCTTTTCCATTTCCTTTGACGGTTACCGTGGTTTCGCCGCCGGACAGAAGGCAGACCGGGGGATGGACCGAATGATGACCCGCCTTTATTTTCCATATAAGGGCGGCATGGGCGGCGGCCGCGTCGCACGCCTCTCCGGCAACGGTGTCGGAAAGAATGACCGGGGGCCAGCCGCGTCTCTGTGCTTCCCGGGCCGCTTCTTTCAATGCATCCATATTGCATCCGGCAAGGATGTAACGGGCGTTTTTGAAAATTCCATCTCCCGCTTTCGGGGTTTCCGGTATTTCTCCGGCAACGCCGCTTTTCAGGTGCGCCAGGGCGGTCTGCTGGATCTTTTCTCCAAGAGCGAACCGCTCGATAATCTCCAGACTCTGCTGAAACGTGCCGGGATCGGGAACCGTCGGCCCCGACGCGATGACCTCGGCATTGTCGCCCACGACGTCCGACAGCGCCAGGCTGACGAGCCGTGCCGGACAAACCGCGGCCGCCAGACGGCCGCCCTTTATGGCGGAGAGGTGCTTGCGCACGGTATTGATTTCGTGGATGGCGGCGCCGCAGGTGAGCAGGGCCGCGGAAACGTCCTGCTTGTCTTCAAGTGACAGGGCGCCGGCGGGAAGCGGCATCAGGGCAGACGCCCCGCCTGACAGCAGACAGATGACCAGGTCTCTCTCTTCTGCCGTTTGCGCCAGGGCCATTAGTTTCCGTGCCGCCACAAGACCGTTGCGGTCCGGGACCGGATGCCCGGCTTCCAAAAGTTCAATTCGCTTCAGGGCTTTGCCGTGTCCGTATGGGACCACCACCGCACCGTCAGCGGTCCACGGTCCCAGCACCTCTTCGAGCGCTTTGGCCATGGGCGCGACCGCCTTTCCGGCCCCGAGCACGATTACCCTGTGAAACCGGGACAGGTCCAGTTCGCGACCCCCGACCGTCAGCCGGTTGTTCTGCCGTTTTACATGCCGGAAAACCGCCTTTTCCGGGTCCGCCGCCCGCAGAGCGGCCCGGAAAATCCGGACGCAGTCCTGCCGCATCTGTACGGCAACAGCTGAATCTGATGTCCCGGGCACGGTCATCCTTTCAGGACGTCCGGATTGACAATATGGGGCACACGGCCGTGTTTATAAAATTCAATGATATTGTCGGCGGCCATGACCGACATGGCGTCCCGGGCTTCCCGGGTTCCGGATCCCACATGGGGCAGCGCACAGACATTTTCCATGAACAGCAGGGGATTGTCCGGGGCCATGGGCTCCGGATCGGTGACATCCAGGCCGGCGCCCCATATTTCGCCCGTCTCCAGGGCATGGATGAGGTCGGGCTCGTTGTGGATCGGTCCCCTGGCCGTGTTGATAAACATGGCGGATCGCTTCATTTTCGAGAAGGCCCTGTGGTTGAAAATGCCGCGCGTCTCAGGGGTAAGGGCGCAGTGGGCCGACAGGATGTCGCTCTTTTCCAGAAGTCCGTCAAAATCGACAAACGAGGCGTCGAGTTTTTCTTCGGTGTTTTTATGGCGTTTCCGGCTGTTGTAGAGGATATTCATACCGTAGGCGCCTTTGCACCTTTGCGCGGTTTTCATGCCGATACGCCCCATACCGAAAATACCGAGCGTCTTACCGAAGAGTTCAACCCCGAGATGGGCCCGCGGCCTGAAATATCCCCATTTCCCTTCGCCGATCCGCTTGTGCAGGAAAACCATTTTTCGTGCCGTCGCAATCATGAGGCCGAAGGCGATATCGGCGGTGGCGTCCGCCATGGCGCCCGGGGTAAACCCCACCGGTATGTTCAGCTCCGTGGCCCGGGAAACATCGATATTGTCGTATCCCACCGCAAACTGGGAGATGATGTCGAGGTGGGGACATTCGTCCAGGAAACCGTGGTCGATACGCTCGGTGAGGGTGCAGAGCAGGGCATCATGGGCCCCGGCATGCCGGATGAGTTCTTCTGCGGTCATGGGCCGGTCATGCGCCCATTGGGTTACTTCGAGCATGTCTTCACTTTTCAGTCGGTCAATCCCTTTGGGGGGGAAATCCCGGGTGACAAGCACCCGTTTTTTTTCGGTCATAACGTTGTCCCTGTTGAGCGGTTAATTGGTTGTTGTTGAACCTGCGGCTTTTACCGCTGGTACCCGGCCGGCAATGAGCGATACACTGGCGTGTTTTATCCTGCATTCACAGGCAGTTCAAGCTATCCGTTTTTCGGATAGCTGTTGGCCGGCAGAAATTTGATTATAATTTTTTTTTCGCGGCCTGTCTATGCTATACTAAAAAAAGAGTTGATGGGTTGTTTTCAAAACGAGTGGCGGGACATTGAAAATGAACAAAGAACTGCTGGAACGGCTGCCGCATCTCCTGGAAACCCTGGGACTTTTTGAACCGCCCATGGGGTTCTTCTACACGGATGAAAAACCCGGAGAAAGCCTGGGCCCCCCTGAAGGGAACCTGCCGACACGGGAAAAAGAGATCGAAAACAGAATTGACTGGCAGACGGTTCGAAAAAAGATCGATCTCAGCCGGAAAAAGTGGGGGGAAGAGCGCAAGGTTGTGAAATGAAGGTCCTTTTGATCTCCGTCAGAAACATCGATGACCAGTGTGTTGAAGATACCCAGTTCCTGCTGGCACCCGTGAAAAAGATCGTTGCGTGCTGCCGGGAAACGTCCGGTTCCCCGGTTGTCCTGGGTGGTGCGGGGTACAGTATTTTTCCCCAAAGCGCCCTTTCCTATCTGGGGGCGGATATGGGCATAAAAGGCGAGGGGGAATACCCTTTTACCACGCTGCTGGACCGGATGGCACAGGGAAGATCCTTTGAGGGAATTCCCGGCCTTTTTCTGCCGGGTCGGTTTTCTGCTTCTCGGCGGGCCCGGTGAAACAGAAGAAACCGTCAGGAAAAGTTTTGATTTTGTGAAATCCCTGGATCTTGACGGGGTAAAGGTCACCACCGGTATCCGGATATACCCGGATACGCCGCTTGCCAGAAGAGCCGTCCGGGAAGGGATTGTCGATCCGGGCGACAGCCTGCTCCATCCCAGATTCTATCTCTCCCCGCTTCTCGGAAACACCTTGAAACCCATGGCGGAAAAAGAGGTGGAAAAGCATCCCAACTGGTTTATGTAGTCCTTTTTATGTTTTGGCAAGGGACCCCTTTTTCATAAACATTCCCGACGTTTTTTCTAACATTTTGAAAACCATTTGGTCACTTTTTGCTAACAATCCAACGATAGTATCATAAATTTTAACGGTTTATTAA
>CAYZHB010000036.1:0-11825 GCA_964478245.1 uncultured Desulfobacterales bacterium
CCCCGGTTACAACCGTCAACGATTGAAACACTCGCGTGTTTCGTCCTTCCGGCCTATGGCCGGAACACCAAGCCACCCGCTTCGCGGGTGGTCGTTGACTCATGCATTGACAAGGATGTTTTAAATGGCAAGGACTGCTGAGGTCACCCGTAAGACAAAAGAGACCGATATCCGCATTAAGATTGATCTGGAAGGCAAGGGCCGTTCCGACATTTCCACTTCAATTCCGTTTTTTGATCACATGCTGACCCTTTTTACCGTGCACGGCTTTTTTGATCTCACCCTTAAAGCGGAAGGGGATATAGAAATCGATCTTCACCACACGGTTGAGGATACCGGCCTTGTAATGGGAGAAGCCATCACAAAAGCACTTGGAGACAGAAAGGGAATTTTCCGCTACGGCGAAGGGGTGGTTCCCATGGACGACGCATTGTCCAGGGTGGCGGTCGATCTTTCCAACCGGCCGTATCTTGTATACAATCTGCCGCCGGATATAAGATCAAAAGGGGGCTTTGATGCCGATCTCGCCAAAGAATTTTTCCGGGCATTCGCAATGGTCGGTGGATTGAATCTGCATATCAACACCGCTTACGGTGAGAATGAGCACCACATTCTGGAATCTGTTTTCAAGGCACTCGGCCGGGCATTAAATCAGGCCTGCCGTACCAATCCCGATTTGGCGGATGTGCTTTCCACCAAAGGCCGTTTGTAAAAGTGTGAAACGGGTAACTTTTTTTGAAGGTTGAACAGTAATGCTGATAATTCCGGCTGTTGATATTAAAGACGGTAAATGCGTGCGCCTGCTGCAGGGCAGAATGGATCAGGAGACCCGGTATGCCGACAACCCGCTGGACATGGCGTTGCGATGGGAATCTCAGGGGGCCGGGATGATCCACGTGGTGGATCTTAACGGGGCGTTTGAAAAGAAAGTGAAAAACCTGGGACCGATTCAGTCTATTGTCGAGAAAACAGGTGCGTCAATTCAGGTCGGCGGCGGGATACGTACGACCGATACCGTCAGGATGTATTTCGACATCGGCGTCGCAAGGGTTGTAATCGGCAGCCAGGCCCTTTACGATCCGGCGTTTGTTAAAGATCTCTGCCGGCAGTTTCCCGGCAGAATCGTACTCGGAATAGATGCAAGAAACGGCATGGTCGCCGTTGAAGGATGGCGCAAGGTCTCTGAAAAAAGCGCGGTGAGTTTTGCAAAAGAATTTGAAGAAAGCGGTGTGGCAGCGATTAATTTTACCGATATTCAAAGAGACGGTATGCGGACGGGGCCGAATTTCGACGAGACGAAGAGACTGGCGGAGTCGGTCAGTATACCTGTTGTCGCATCCGGGGGGGTGTCGTCCATCGAGGATATCCGGAAACTGAGTTTGCTGGAACCCAATGGCGTTGAGGGGGTTATTACAGGCAAGGCCCTTTATGAAGGAGAGTTTGAACTTAAAGAGGCGATAGCTGTCACGCAGTCAGGCAGGCTTTAGGGTGTCTGTTGTTGACATCCGATAATTCGGATTTATTTTACTACAATTTATCAGATACACTATATTTTGGAGCGGGCACGCTTGCTGTATGTATATCCCTGAAGAGAAAGTTTCGGAGATTCTGGGCATTTCCGATATTGTGGCGGTGATATCGGAATCGGTAATCCTGAAACAGTCCGGCAGGAATTATCTTGGACTCTGCCCTTTTCATTCGGAAAAAACGCCTTCTTTTTCAGTCAGTCCGGAAAAACAGATTTTTCACTGTTTTGGCTGCGGGGCAGGGGGGAATGTGTTTTCATTTTTGATGAAGTATCACGGCATATCCTTCCCCGAGGCCGCCAGAATGCTGGCCGACAGATACCATATCACGGTACAGACCGCTTCTTTGGACCCGGCGGTGAAAAAGGAGTTCGCCTTAAGGGAGAACCTTTTCAGGCTCAACAAGGAGGTGATGGCCTATTTTCAGCACACCCTTGCAGATACTGACAAAGGGAGAAAGGCGAGAGAATACCTGCGAGAACGCGGCATCTCCGACGAGATGATTCAGCAGTTTCATATCGGTTTTGCCCAAGATGCCTGGGACGCCCTGGTCAGAAAATTCAGAAGCATGAAAGTGGGGACCAATCTTGCTTTGAAATCGGGTCTTGTCCTGCCGCGAAAAAAAACGTCAGGGTATTACGACCGGTTCAGAAACCGGATCATCTTTCCGATTTTTGATATCAATATGCAGGTGGCCGGTTTCGGCGGAAGGGTTATGGATGAGGCCCTTCCCAAGTATCTGAACTCGCCGGAAACCCCTGTCTACAACAAGAGCCGGATCCTGTACGGCCTCCATGTTTCAAAACCGGACGTGCGGCAGGCGGGGAGTGTCTATGTGGTTGAAGGATATTTTGATTTCATCTCGTTGTACCAGCACCGGATCAAAAATGTGGCGGCAACCCTGGGCACGGCTCTGACAAAAGAGCATGTGCGGCTTTTGAAGGGGTATGCGCCAAAAGCGGTGCTGGTCTTCGATTCCGATCAGGCCGGCATCAATGCGGCCAAGAGGAGCATCAGCATTTTCACCGGTGAGGGAATGGATGTTAAAGTGCTTGTGCTCCCCGAAGAGAAAGATCCGGACGCCTTTATAAGGGAATACGGAAAAGCGGCCTTTGAAGAAGCGGCTTCCGAAGCCGTATCGGTAATTGAATTTTTAACCGATACCGCCATAGACAAATTCGGTCTTTCCATAGAAGGCAGGGTGGCGGTGGTGGATGAAATGACGCATTACCTCTCCCAGATTCAGGACAGTGCACTGAGATCCCTTCATATTCAGGCGCTTGCGGAAAAAATCAATATCGATGAAAAAGCGGTGCTCCAGAAAGTTAAGGACGTCTATCTTAAAAAAAAGCAGCCCGATGACGCTGTTAAGGAAAAAACCGACTTTGCCGGGGCGCCTGAATCCGACAGACGTGAAAAGCAGATGCTTTCCATGCTGCTTCAGTCTCCGGATATCCGGGAAGAGGTGAAAAAGACGGGTGTCCTGGCATATTTTTTTTCCGAGCGGCTGAAGCAGATCGGCAGAAAAGCGGTGGCCATGGATGAAGACGGTGAAAACATACTCTCCAAAATGATGCTGGCAGCAGAGAATGATGAGGAGCGGGAGCTTATCGCATCTCTGGCCATGGAGCAGACAGCGGCCCCGGATAAAATTTTTGAAAAATCACTTTCTTTGATCAAAAGAATAATTAAGGTAAAAAACAGAAGGGATGACAACCTGTTAAAGAAAATTAAAGATGCAGACAAGGAATTCGATTCCGAGCTTGTGGCGCTGCTTAATAAAAAGCAGAAAGAAATCAGGCGGCTGCATTGAGATAAATAATTTTTAGCCTTTGGGAGGCATTGTATGACAGACGAGATTATTAAGTTTCAAGAGAACGAAGTTATTAGAAAAGAGGAGTTGAAACGGTTGATTGAAAAGGGAAAAAAAGAGGGGGTGCTCTCTTTTGCCGAAATCAATGACGCCATTTCTGATGACTTGAAATCTTCTGAGCAGCTTGATGATATAGTTGTACAATTTGAGGCGCTCGGCATTACACTGATAGACAGGGAAAAGAAAAAAGGTGCGTATGACGAAAAATCCAAAGCCGCGGATCGGAATAAAATGAGTGAGGACAGTGCGCCCAAGGAAGATAAGCGTGAGAAAAGTACAGAGCGGGATCTTTTTTCAAAAAGAGTTGATCGCACAGATATCGAGTTCGGAACGGTAACCGACCCCGTCAAAATGTATCTGAAGGAGATGGGGCTGGTAACGCTGCTGACCCGTGAAGGTGAGATCGAAATCGCAAAAAAAATTGAACTGGGAGAAAGGGATGTTTTGCGGGCAATGCTGGAGAGCGCTATCACCCTGAAAGAACTGATTGCCCTCGGCAAGAAAATTGAAGAGGGCATAATTGCCCCCAGCAGTGTACTGAGGGATCTTCACAACAGCGGGGGGCTGGTTGATGAATCTTCCCGTCACGAAAAGTTTGTGGACACGATCAAAGCCATTGAAGAGATTCACGAGAAAAACGAGCAGAAGAAAGCCTTACGGCTCATGACAAAACCGGGTACTGCCAAACATAAGAAGCTTGGGCAGGAAATAGAGGAAAACATTGAAGAGATTTACAAACATCTGAAGCAGTGGCGGTTTGAGAAGCAGGTGACAGAAGGCATTGAAAATAAGATACGGGATACGATCAACTGGTTCGAGGTGGTGGATGATCTTTTCAAAAGGTGTGCGGCCACGTTTAATGTAAAAAAGGAGTGGTTGCTGAGAAAGCTTTCCCACAAGGAGACATTTGTCGTTTGGGCGGTGGACAAGACCGGTGTGCCCGCTGAAAGGGCGGAAACACTGTACAGTGATCTCTGGGCGATTAAAAACCAGCAGGATCTGAAGAAAGAGGAGATTAAAGGGGATATCACGGATCTGCGCCGCATTGCAAAGAAAATCGACCAGGGAAGAGCCAGGGCGGATCGGGCCAAAAGAGAGCTTGTGCGGGCTAATTTGAGACTCGTGGTGAGCATCGCCAAAAAATATACAAGCCGGGGGCTTCAGTTTCTTGATTTGATCCAGGAAGGCAACATCGGGCTTATGAAAGCTGTTGAGAAGTTTGAATACCGGCGGGGTTACAAGTTCAGTACATATGCCACCTGGTGGATACGACAGGCGATCACACGGGCGATCGCGGATCAGGCCAGGACCATCCGCATCCCCGTCCATATGATAGAAACCATCAACAAACTGATCCGGACGTCCCGCTATCTTGTTCAGGAAAACGGCAAGGAGCCGTCGCCCGAGGAAATTGCAGAGAAGATGGAAATTCCCCTGGACAAAGTACGGCGTGTCCTCAAGATCGCCAAGGAACCCATATCGCTGGAAACTCCCATTGGAGAGGAAGAAGACAGCCATCTCGGGGATTTTATACAGGACAAAAAGTTCTCACTGCCTTCTGAAGCGGCCATTGATTTCAACCTGGCGGAACAGACCCGCCGGATGCTGGCCACATTGACGCCCCGTGAAGAAAAGGTGCTGCGCATGCGGTTCGGTATCGGGGAGAAGTCTGATCATACCCTGGAAGAGGTGGGCAAGGATTTTACGGTGACCAGGGAGCGGATAAGACAGATTGAAGCAAAGGCATTGAGAAAACTGAGGCACCCGACCCGAAGCAAAAAGTTGAAGACATTTCTCGAGGATTAAGGTTGACACCCGGTGTGAAAATTTATATAATTATTGGGTTTTTTCAAGGGCCCATAGCTCAGTTTGGCAGAGCCACCGGCTCATAACCGGTCGGTCCCTGGTTCGATTCCAGGTGGGCCCACCATTAAGGCGGGAAAAGAATCTTTACCAGCAAAAGAAAAGGGCGGTGCCCGAAAACCGTCAACAGGAATAAAGTTTTTGTATGGTTGCGCACTGTAAACGCAAAACGATTCGATCAGGAAGGGCGTGGTTTTTTTCACCACGCCCTTTTTTAATTGGTTGTTTTCAAACCGGGGGCGATACCCCCCGGTGACAACCGGCAACGATTGAAACACTTACGTGTTTTGTATGCGAATGCATACACTATAAGCCACCCGCTTTGCAGGTGGTCGTTGTGTCAGAAAGGGGGGCATCTTGGAAGCGACGACAGCGGACGTAATTGAACTTATCAATACACTGGCCCCTTTCGATCTTGCTGAAGAGTGGGACAACTGCGGTCTCCAGGCAGGGCACATGTCCTGGCCGGTTCGAAAAGTGCTCGTAAGCCTTGATGTAACCGTTGCCGTCATGGCGGAAGCGAAAAAGGCCGGCGCGGATCTGGTGCTCTCCCACCATCCGCTGATGATAAAACCGGTCAATTGTATTGATTTCAGTACCATGACAGGAGAAGCCATAGCCATTTCGTCAAACGATAAAATTTCGGTTGTGTCGGCCCATACCAATCTTGACAAGGCGGTAAACGGGCTGAATGATTTTTTTGCCGATTTTATCGGTGTAAGAGAGACATCGCCGCTCTGTGCTGCAGGCTCCCCTGACGGAGAAGACCGAAGAGCAGGCGGATTGGGCAGAACCGGTCAACTTGCCGATCCGGTACGCCTGAATCATTTTGCTGCCGAGATCAAACAGAAACTGGCGGCAGATCATATAAGAATGATCGGTGATGCACAACACCGGGTCCGGAAGGTAGCCGTCTGCACTGGTAGCGGCGGCGCTCTGATTCCGGAGTTTATTGCATCCGGGGCGGATGTGTTCGTGACCGGGGACATCAAGTATCATGAAGCGAGAGAAATCGAGGCGTCCGGGCGCGCATTGATCGATGTGGGGCATTTCGCATCAGAGCGGATAGCGGTGGATTTCCTTTCTGAAACCCTTGAAGCGGCAGCTTCTCATAAAGGCTTTGGTATTGAGTTTATTAAACACAAAAAGGAGAGGGATCCATTTAAAATATTTTAAGTTTTAAGGATTTATAGATATGCAGACCATAAAAGACAGTATCGGTACCCTTGTAAAATTGCAGGAAGCTGAAACTGAAATCGTAAGGCTTGAGTCAATTTTAAAAGATATTGAAAAGAAAAAAAACAGGATTGTTTTAAAAGAAAAAGAGTTTGAAAAAGCGTTGAAAGAAAAAGAAGAGACGCTTAAAGAACTGGCGTCCGCATGCCGTGAATATGAACGCGAGATAGAGGTGATTTCAGAACGCATTAAAAAGAGCAATGAACATTTGCGGCAGGTAAAAACAAACAAGGAGTACCAGGCATTAAGGCGCGAGGTTGATGACAATAAGAAGCGAAAAGATGATCTGGAGACGAAGCTTTTAGACACGATGGACAAAAAAGAGGAAGCCGAGCAGAGTGTAGATGAACAGAGGAAAGCGTTTGATCAGATCAGAGGGATGACGGTCAAAGAAAAGGAGGAAGTGGACAAAAAATCCGTTGATGAGAAGGAGCTGCTCGAAGCGTATCGGGAAAAGCGGGGAAAGATAGGAACAGACCTCGATCCGGAGTTGTACACCCGGTTTAAAAAGATTTCGAAACTCAATGACGGACACGCCATTGCGCAGGTGAAAAACGAAGTCTGCCTGGGGTGTTATATGAACATACCGCCGCAGCTGTATATCGAGGTGCAGCGCGGCAATTCCGTGGTCATGTGTCCGCAGTGCAGCAGAATTCTTTACTTTTCCGGCACCTGATCGGGTGTTGGCGAAAAACTATACGGTCTGACCAGCCTAAACGATCGCTGGATCGAAAGATCCGGAGGAAAGTCCGAACACCGAAGGGCATGGCGCTCCATAACGTGGAGTCACGGTGACGTGAAGGAAAGTGCAGCAGAAAGCAGACCGCCCCGCTGCTCAGCCGGCTCAACGACCCGGGGAAATCGTTACGGTTGTTCATTGGTTGTTGAAAACCGGGGGCTATGCCCCCGGTAACAACCGTCAACGATTGTAACTCTTGCGTGGTTTTGTTTTGTATGCATTCCAAGCCACCCGCTTCGCGGGTGGTCGTTGACTCGGCTGAGCAGCGGGGTAAGGGTGAAACGGTGCGGTAAGAGCGCACCAGTTTTCCGGGTGACCGGAAAAGCTATGTAAACCCCGCCAGGTGCAAGGCCAAATAGGGAAACGTTTGAGGGCTGCCCGTCCGAGTTTCCGGGTAGGCTGCAAGAGGTGTATGGCAACATGCATCCCAGATGAATGATCGTTGCCCCGGTACAGGGTAACCTGACCGGGGAACAGAATTCGGCTTATTGGCTGGTCAGGCCGTTTTTTAAACTCTTCACCGGTCGGCATCTCGCCCCGGCACAATATGGCCGGTCTTTCCGGCATGGCCGAAATGCCAAAAGCGCTTGCGAAATGGGGTGATGTATTTATGAAACCGTATTGTGATATAACGTTCAAAGAAAAGGTGGACCTGTTTTCGTTTGAATACCTGAAATCGGTCAGATCCCTTATGGATATCGACTACCGGGATCATGTCATTACCAAAAAACTTTATTCCAAACTCATTTCAAATTCTCACCTGCTCGAGGACATGCTGGATTTTCACGGTGCCAAAAACAACAGGGAGTGGGTGTTTTACCGGGAGCTCACTGCTGTCATACGGCATCTTTCCCTGGCCGGCTATTCCCAGAAACATATTCTCAACAGGCTCGGTTCATATGAGTTCGGCAAGGAGTATGATGACGTATTCATTCAGGAGGCCCGGGATACCCTGCGCATGATTCAGGATACCCTCATAATGGCAGCGCCTGTTATTATCAAGGAGGCGGAACGGCTTAAAATAAGTGTCCCTGAGAAAGGGTACAGCAGTGAATTTTTTCCGGGCATATCTTCGGTTCATCATCTGGATCACAATATTGACGAGCAAGACTACGGGAAGGAACAGGGGGAAAATATCACCCGGATTGCAAGCCAATTCCTTGCCACAGTTGAAGAATTTGAACATTTTGCTTTTTATGAAAGATATGACAGCAGCAAGATAAAATCGCTTGTGCCCGAAAAAATCAATGAGGTGGAAATCAGGCGGTTTGAAATGCTGCTGCATAACCTTCAGTCATCTTTTGACTCTTATGTGGTGAGTGCCCGGTTCTCTGAAAAATACAGGCAGCTGAAGCAGTTGCGCAGCCATTTTTCCATTGTATTCCACATGCTTCAGGTGATGGGCAGGCTCCTGCACTTTTATGAACGGCATCTCCACGATGTCGGATACAAGGATATGTATCAGAATATAAGCGAGGCTTTATCCGAGTTGCTCGGGCCCGAGGTCCTCCTGGACCGGGCGGTGAATTTCTGCCTTTTTTATGCCTGGCAGTTTTTATCCTCCGGAAAAGAACTGGCTGTCCGGATCGTTAACGAACACATGGAAAGGGCAGCCGTAATCGTGGGCATACCGGAAGAGAGGGGTTTTCACAGCAGGCCCAGCATGCTGGTCGCCAAGATTGTTCATCACTACGGAGGTCAGGTCGAACTGGTTGTCGGAGAAGACCGGTTCGACGCTTCCAGTGTCCTCGATATCCAGTGGGCCGGCGGGAAAATAAAAAAGGAAGAAATTAAAGAGATCGTTTTTGAAGGCGACTCCCGTGCGCTTGCCGATATAGAAATTCTGGCCGGCGTAAACTACGGAGAAGACAGCATGGGAAAGGGCATACCGCTGCCCAAAGAGCTCTCTTATTTAAACTGAAAAAATGAACCGCTGGGAAACAGAGATTTATTTTGTTGTTGTGGCTGCCGGTACCGGCATACGAATGGGCTCTCCTGTAAAAAAGCAATACATAAAGATAAACGGGGTACCGGTTTTGAGCCGAACCCTTTCTGTTTTTAAGGCATACGAAAACAGGGGACGGATCATTCTGGTGGTACCCGGAAAAGATATCGCCTATTGCCGAACGGATATTCTGACGCCGCTCGGGATGACGGAAACCGTATCAGTGGTGCCGGGAGGAACGTCACGTCACCAGTCTGTTTTCCACGGTATCGAAAAAGCCCGGACGCTTTGCCGCTCCTGTGAAAACAGCATTGTCGTCATCCATGACGGTGTAAGGCCGCTGGTGGACAGGGCCACAATCGACGCCTGTATCGAGGGGGCTGAACGACACGGTGCCTGTGTCGCAGCAGTGAAATCAGTGGATACGCTCAAAAGGGCGGGCAAAGACAAAAAAGTGAGAGAAACACTGGACAGAAGCGATGTGTACCAGGTACAGACCCCCCAGGCCTTTAGGCTCGAAGTGCTTTTCGATGCGTATGAACAGGCCCGGCATAAAGGCGTTTCCGGAACAGATGACGCGGCTCTGGTGGAGTTTACCGGCCGCCCTGTTTTTGTGACCCGAGGCGCCAGGCAGAACATCAAAATAACCACCCGTGAAGACATCCTTATTGCAGGGGCATTGCTGAAATCCGACGTTGGACGTGAAACGTCGGGTTGAGCGGCAATGTCTCATGCAACCGTTTCAGGCCACCCACACCATCAAATAAACGCTTTACTTTACGGAATAAATATGTAAAGCTGACGAGGCAACTATCACCCGAAAGCGGGTGGCTTGGCGTGTATGCATTCGCATTTCTTCGAGCCCGGCGCACAGGCCGGAAGGAGGAAACACGCGAGTGTTTCAATCGTTGACGGTTGGTACCGGGCGGGGCACAGCCCCCGGTTTGAAAACAACCAATCAGGCACGATAACGGAGTTTGATGCCCAGGGCGGTTATGGGACTGTGAATGCGATCTTTTCTAACCTGGAGGGATGATAATGGCAGATAAACCGGTAATCAAGATAGGTCATCTCAGTATCACCGATCACCTGATTCTTGGTGTTACAGATTTGAAATTAAAAAAAGGCATGGAGACATTCGAACACTGCAGCCTTCAGCCTGTTCTTAAAAACGGGTGGAACGAAGTGGCGGATGCGCTCTCGGTTAAATCCCTGGACGGCGCGTTGATACTGGCCCCGACCGCGATGGATCTTTACAAGTCCGGCACGGATATCAAGCTTTTGCTCCTCTCGCATAAATCCGGCAGTATCCTTGTAAAAAACAAGAGAGCCAACATTGAAAAAATTGAAGATTTCGCGGGCAAAACCGTGCTCATACCGTATCAGTTGTCCATTCACAACATGCTCTTTCACAAGCTTCTCTCGGAAAAGGGATTGAAACCCGGCAGAACCGTCGAACCCAATATCGACGTGGCGCTTGAAGTGGTGGCGCCGTTCCAGATGCCCCAGGCGCTGGAGCTGGATGAGGAAGGCGAAATCGGGGGGTTTATTGTGGCGGAACCGTTCGGCGCTCAGGTCGTGGCAAAAGGACTGGGCGAAAAATTCTACCTGTCAAAGGAATTATGGCCGAATCATCCCTGCTGCGTGTTCGTCATGCGGAACGACATCGTCGAAAAGTATCCCGAGGCGGTTCAGGAAATCACCACCAGTTTCGTCAGATCCGGACTTGCCGTGGATGAGCAGCCGGAGCCGGCCTCTTCCATCGGGGCCGATTTTCTCGCCCAGGATAAACAGATCATTCTCGACGTCCTGACCAATCCCCCTGACCGGATATTGACCGGCGAACTCTATCCGGTTCTTGAAGACCTGGACACCATCCAGAAATACATGATGGATGAAATGCATATCATGACAAGCCTTGTGGATCTGGAAAAATTTGTCGATACCCGGTTTGCCGATAAGGCGGGTGCCAAATAACCGGTAACGGTCTTCCCGGCAAGCCGTTTTGCAGGCCTTTCGGGAAGACCTCAGAAAAACAGTCTATTCTTCGTAAAGAAAAACAGTCTATTCTTCGTAAATGGGATCGTCGGGAAATTCTTCCTTAATATCCGCAGGAGTTACATCATACATACCAGCGCCGGCCACATAATTTTTATCCCCGTGCTCTGCCAGAACCACATATGATACTTTAGGTGAGCTCTCCTCTTCACCGGGTTTCGGCCAGGCGTAAGGGACCCATCCTTCACCGTGTTCCTCCACCAGCATGTTCATTGCCACAAAAAGATAGCGGCCGTTCACATCTCTCATGTCCAGCAGTCCTCTGCCGTCCAGAGTCGGTTTGATGGGATGCATTACCATGATACCTTCAAGATTGTGGATCCACACGTATCCTTTACCCTCTGCAAACCTGAACTCGCCCTCGGGATCCTTGATTTTTTCAAGAGCGGCATCCCCTTCTTTTTCAAGAAGCATTGCAGCCGCTTTTGCTTTTTTTTTGCAGAGCTCAGGTGTTAACGGTTCCGCATAACCGATGGAAACCGCAAATAAGAACATAAAGACTGTAACAAAAATCAAAAGACAAAGTTTTTTCTTCATTTGATCTTCTCCTTTCAGTTTGTTATTTATGTTAAAAAGATTGTATCT
>CAYZHB010000036.1:11835-15865 GCA_964478245.1 uncultured Desulfobacterales bacterium
TCTGCAGTTCGCCGGCAAGTTTGGCAAGGGAGTCCGCGTTGCTGTTTATATGGCTGCTGCCCTGTTTAACATCGTCACTTGCACTGGTAATATTTCCAATCTCTTTTGCAATTTTTTCAGACATTTCAGAACTTTCGGCCACATTTTCATTTACTTCCTGAAGTCCCTGCGCCGCTTGGCTCATATTATCCGCGATCTCTTTTGTGGTGGAAGACTGCTCTTCAACAGCCGCTGCAATAGTTGAAACGATTTCATTGACATCTTTAATAACCTGAGAGACACTTTTTATCTCTTCGACGGTTTCTGCAGAAGAACCTTGGATTGCTTCTATACGTGATTTGATATCTTTAGTGGATTCCGCCGTCTGTAACGCAAGGGCTTTTATCTCGGAAGCCACGACGGCAAACCCTTTTCCGGCCTCCCCGGCTCTCGCAGCTTCGATTGTGGCATTTAAAGCAAGGAGGTTGGTCTGTTCGGAAATGTCGGAGATGACTTCCGTTACTTTGCTGATTTCAGAAGCAGCTTTCCCAAGTTCATCAATTTTTTGTGAGGCGCTCTCTGTTTTTGAGACGGCCTCTTTGGTAACCGCTTCGCCTTTTTCCGAATTCCGGGCGATTTCGGTTATAGACGAATTGATCTCTTCGGTGGCTGTGGATACCGTGTTGACGTTTGTAGTCGCCTCTTCACACGAGGCGGCCACTGACGTCATGTTCTCGCTCATTTCTCCTGCAGAAGCGGCCACCGATTCTGAATTGGTACTCATGTTTTCAGCCCCTTCGGACATCTTGCCGGACAGCCCTGCAAGCTCTTTAGAGGCGTCTGTAAGCTGTTCGGAGAAATTGCGGATCTGACCGATCATCTCTTGCAGATTATCAATCATCGCATTGGTGTCATTGCCAAGATCGCCGAGTTCATCTTTCGAGGTCACGGCAACCTTCTCCTTTAGATCCCCCTGGGCAATCTTTTGGGTTGCATCGGCAAGATGGTTGAGCTTTGTTGTAATGAAACGGGTCATGATAATGCCGAGTATGATTGCGAGCACAACCGCAGCCACTGTAATGACGATCAAAAATGTCGTACCGTTTTTCTTGGCCTTCTCGGATTGCTGCAAGGCCGCTGTCATCTCCTGTTCGGCCGCCATTATCAAATTATTTAGCTCTGTGTTAATCCCTTCAGCCGCGGCCATCGTCGCTTTCATTTTTTCCGATTTGTTTTTTTCAAGTTTTTCGTAAAGGGGGGAACTGATTTCATGAAGCTTTCTGAAATAAGTATCAATCATCGAAGCATACCCTTTGCTTCGGTTGAAATATTTCAGCTTGTCTTTAAAGGTATTCTGCTGATTAATTTTTTCGGCATACGACATAAGCTTTTCATGCCGTTTGAACATTTTGGAAAGTATTTCCATTATTTCTGTATTTTCAACCCTGTATGTCGTAAGCCAGGTGCCCATCATACCTTTTTCAGGTTCTGTGTTGCCGGTGAACTTTGTAACGATGTCTACGGCATCTTTAAGCTGTTTTAGCCATTCCAGATGTTCATGCTGGACAACATAAAGAAATTCCGAAAGTGTGTAATGCTTGTTATTCATCGTTACAGAGTAACTTAAATATTTTTTTTGTGCGTTTACAAGATCATTGATACTGTTTTTGAACCGATCATTCTCTTCCTGAATTGAATCCACAACCTTAATTATTTTTCCGGATCCTTTTGGAACTGTTATTTCAAGACTCTTTTCCGTATAGAGTTTTCCCGGGTCGCTTTTTTTGAACTTTTCAGACTCGGTACCGAACCTGATCATGGAGATCCACATGTCAAATTCCTGAAAGTGGTCGTGTAAATCAGTCTTAATTTCTGCAAGTCCAGAGGTGGAATTAATGTATTGTGTAATAGATTTCTGAATTTTTTCAACTGAAAGGGCCCCTTTCATAACCGCATACTGTATCGGCCTTTTTTCTTTAACAACTGTGTCGGCTGATCCGGAGACTTTGTTAAGAATCAGTATGCCAACGACGCCTGCAATTAAGACGAGAGCCGCTAATCCGAGAAAAGCTGCGGTGAGTTTTTTCCCGATTGTAAATTTCATTTGGGAACCTCCGTTGCGTTAAAATGTTATCAAGAGAAGAATCGTTTAAACACTCTTTCCAGGATCTCTGGTTTCAAAAAGCTGTGCTTGCTATATCGTCCATGTTTCAACAAGGCGCGGTTCCGATTCCGGCGGGAGGCGGTTCCGATTCCGGTCAGGGCGCGGTTCCGACATGCGGGTAGTTTGCATTGCCAACCAAGTACAGTGTAGGAAAATCTGAAAATTTAGTCAAGAAAAAATATATTATTTTGTGAATAACATTTATAAAATGAGTCAACTTGAACATGCCTTTCCGTTTTCCAACACGAAAGCGATTTTATTATGTTTGTGGCAAATCATTTGTGAGAAAATTGTTTGCAAATGATTCATTTTCAATTACAATCAATTTTACCTGTTTTGCGATGTTATACCACGCTACAATCAACAAAAAGGGGGGGGAAGGGATGAAATTCAATATCGCATTTAAAGTCAATCTGCTGATCATTGTTTTAATTCTTTTAGTCGGCGGGGTTTCACTCTTTGTGTCCATTTCGAGTCTCAGGTCCGAAGGGATGAGTGAAATAGAAAATTATCGCGCCGCCATGCTGAAAGAGAAGAAACAGAAACTTTTGGACCTGACCAATGCCGCCCACAAAATCATTGAGGAACACTACAAGGCCGCCACCAGCAAAGAGATTATCAAAGAGAAAAAGGGCGAAACGGTAAAAGCGTCCGTGAACCAGGCTTTTGCCGTGCTGGAAGCAACCCGTGCCGATCAGTCGCTCGGAAGTACGGATGCGAAACAGGCGTATGCCAAAAAGATCATCGGTCAAATGCGATGGGGAAAGGACGGCAAGGGATATTTCTGGATAAATGATACGGGGCCGGAAATGGTGATGCATCCGATCAAGCCCTCCCTTGACGGCAAGGACCTGTCCGGTTACGCGGACCCGGACGGCAAAAAGCTGTTTGTTGAATTTGTCGAGGTGTGCCGGGACAAGGGCGCCGGGTTTGTGGATTACAAGTGGCCCAAGCCCGGTCATGACGAGCCGGTGGACAAGATTTCCTATGTCAGGCTTTTCAAGCCCTGGGGCTGGATTATCGGAGGCGGTCTGTACCTTGAAACAAACGAGGCGGCGGAGAAAAAGGCCGCGCTTGAGGATATCGCCTCGTTACGATACGGCAGTGAGGGCAAGGGATATTTCTGGATAAACGATACGGGGCCGGAAATGGTGATGCATCCGATCAAGCCCTCCCTTGACGGCAAGGACCTGTCCGGTTACGCGGACCCGGACGGCAAAAAGCTGTTTGTTGAATTTGTCGAGGTGTGCCGGGACAAGGGCGCCGGGTTTGTGGATTACAAGTGGCCCAAGCCCGGCCATGACGAGCCGGTGGACAAGGTCTCCTATGTCAGGCTTTTCAAGCCGTGGGGCTGGGTCGTGGGTACCGGCATATACATCGATGATCTCGATGCGGCTGTACAGGCAAGGGGAGAGCAAATAAAGGAAAAAATTTCTGCGGAGATCCTGAAGTTTTCCGGCATCGTGGCCGCCGTGGTCGTACTGTGCCTGATTGCCTCTTTCTTCGTCGTCAACAGGGGCATTGTCGGGCCGATCCGGCGGATTGTTGAAATGCTCAAGGATATTGCCGAGGGAGAGGGGGATCTGACCCGCCGGATTGAAGACACTTCGGGTGATGAAACCCAGGAGCTCGCCATATGGTTCAACAAATTTATCGAAGATATCCAGGAGATGATAAGGAAAATCAAATCGGATTCCGACCGGTTTCTCAACTCTTCCGAGACCCTTTCAGAGATATCCGACAAGATGAATACCGCTGTGGAAAACACCTCTGACAAAGCCACGACAGTGGCTTCGGCTTCCGAGGAGATGAGCACCAACCTGAACTCGGTGGCGTCCGCCATGGAACAGACCTCCGCCAATGTAAACAATATCGCCTCGGCTTCCG
>CAYZHB010000036.1:15875-23060 GCA_964478245.1 uncultured Desulfobacterales bacterium
ATGAAATAGCAAAGAACGCCGAACAGGCGAAATCCATAACCGACAGTGCGGTTTCCCGGACGGAAAGCGCCACCGGCCGGGTGAATGAGCTGGGATCGGCGACCGACCAGATCGGGAAAGTGGTTGAGGCGATAACCGATATTTCCGAACAGGTCAACCTTTTGGCGCTGAACGCCACTATTGAGGCCGCCCGAGTCGGTGAAGCCGGCAAGGGCTTTGCGGTCGTGGCCAATGAAATCAAGGATCTGGCGAATCAGACGGCCCAGGCCTCCAATGAGATCAAGTCCCATGTGGAGGGCATTCAGAATTCCACTTCAGATACCATAGCGGAGATTAGACATGTTTCCGATGCGGTGAAACAGATAAATGAAATCGTTGCGACCGTGGCCGCGTCGGTTGAAGAGCAGTCCGCCACGACCAAGGAGATAGCGGAGAATATCTCCCAGGCATCGGAAGGATTGAACGAGGTCAATGAAAACGTGGCCCAGGGGTCCTCGGCAGCCCAGGATGTCTCCAAGGAGATTGCCGACGTGACGAATGCATCCGCCCAGATGGCCGAATCCAGCCTGAATGTGAAAACGAGTGCGGAGGAGCTTGCCGAACTGGCAAACGGTCTTGGAAAAATGATGGCAAAATTTAAAGTGTAGCGCCTTTTCAGGAGACACTGTCAATGTACTCGTAGATTCGGGAGATCGTTTTTTCAGACCATGCCGCTTTTCCGGAGAGGGTTTTTATGCCCTCTCCGTTAAATTTTTCACACGTCTCTGACGGGGTGATGCCCTTGTTTTTCAGGTCGATGATGATGCGGATGATGTCAGCCTTGTATTTTTCAAAATCATCTTCAGGAGAGATGGCAGGTTTCAGAGCGGCAGAGGGTTCCTCTTCATTATGAGGGTGTGTGTCGGCATGATCGTCCACAAGGACCGACAGGTCGTTGGTTGCCGATTCCGATGTTGCCTTTTTTGACGGTTCAGGCACCTGTTTGTCCGCCACGAGCGCATAAAGATCATCGGGCTCAGGAGGGGCATGGTCCGGCGATTTTTCGTCTGTCAGAAGGGACAGATCGTCGGTTTCGGCCGGTGATGCGGCCGGGGTATCTTCAACCAGTTGAGACAGGTCGTCTGTTTCTCTGCCTTGTGGGGATTCGTCTGCCACCAGCAGAGAGAGATCGTCGGTCACGGGAGCCGGGGACGGTTCCTCCGCTGTCAGAATCGAGCGGTCGTCCGTCTCCTGTTCCTGAAACGGCGGGGAGTCCGATCCCACCAAAAGGGAGAGGTCGTCCGTTTTGATCGCTTTTTCCGTCTGGTGAACGATTCTTTCTCTGTCCGGGTCTTGTGTTCTGTTGTGCTGAATCCGCTGCAGCGCGCCTGCGATACTGTTCAATGCCCGCACCTTCTCCTCTTCTGCCTGTGCTCTCTTTTCCATGGCAGCCGCTTTTCGCTCTTCAGCACCAGCCCTTTTTTCGTAAGCTTCGGCTATTCGCTGCTGATTCAGGTTGAATTTATCCAAAAAAGCGGCAATGGAAGCCGGTATGGTGTCAAGGACATCATTTGTTCCCGTATCGGTTCCCAGATTTTTTTCAATGTCGCTCAACATCTGTCCCCTTCGCATCTGAGAAAGTATGGCGGAAAGTTCGGACAGGACATGCCTGCCGTAAACCTTTTCGCCGTTGTGACGGTCTGCCGGGAGATTACCCTCAAATCTGTCAAGTATGAATTTTACGATGGCCTCGGCTGTTCCGGTCTTCTCCGAGAGCTGGGATACGGTTAACAGAGAGTTCTCACTTCTGTTCATTGTGTCACTCCGTTATGGTAATGTTCAGATTAAAAACCGTTATTGTTTATCAACACCCCTGCCGTTCTGCTGCCTGAAATTATCATAAATAAAAAATTATGGAAACTTTTTTGTACTGCCGTGACGCTTGACATAAAAAGTTCGGGTTGCTAAACTTTACATACAATTCCAAACGATCCGGCCGGTTATGATGACGTAACCTCGCAGAACGCATGCCGCAGCGGAAAACAGATCCTGATTGACAACATCAACCACGAACGGCAGCAGTCATCACCATGTTGCCCGCAAGGAGGACCGAAATGGATGAAAACAGAACGCTTTCTCACCACATCAACGAGGTGAAAAAGAGCAAAAGGGCTTTTGAGGATTGTTTCCAGAGTGTCTCCAGAATGATCCTGGAAGGCGGCGTCCGGAAAATCACTGTCAAGGGGAAAACAACCTATCAGTTCGATCTGTTCAGCCAGGGGGAAAAGCATCTGATCGGGATGTACGATGAAATCAACAGCTTTGTATCTTTTGTGAAAGATGCATCGGAAGGCGGTTCTTCGAGAGAAATGGCGTTCGTGCTGGTGGGGGAGCCCGGAAACGGTAAAACGTTTTTCGTGGAATACCTCTGTGACCGTTACAGGGAATTTTTGTTAAAGCCCGGCAACAGGAAATACACGTTCCGGTTTAAAGATCTGGATCACCTGGAAGGATTCGGCCGGATCACGTCAGCTGAGTCCCAGACCTACGAGGACCCGATGGTGCTCGCCATGAGCCTGATGGAGACCAAAGAGGCGTCAAAAAAGTATCTGGCGGACGCGTTCGGATTTTCAGAAGACCATGTGGCAACAATTTTTGAAAAATATCGGCCGCTCGGTGCCTGTTCAGCGTATATCTGGGAGCGGATACGGGAATACGCCGACAATGATGCGGAGAAAATGCTGTCGTTTATCGACGTCATTCCCGTACCCCTGGTGGAAAGTCTGGGAACGGTAACCGGCAAGTATCCGGCAAAGGACAAAATTACCTCATCCGCTGTCGATCTGATCGGGGAGGAGTCGATTCAGCGGCTTCTCCATATCACGGACACCAACAATCCATACCGGTTTGATTTAAGAAGGGGCGCCCTTGCCAGGGTGGCCGGCGGCGGTATTCATTTCAGCGACGAAATATTCAAGAACAAAAAGGACCTGGTACAGGTGTATCTCGGCGTTATTCAGAACCGGACAATCGAGGTGGAGGGGTTCAAATGGCCGATTGATACATTGATTGTCGCGACAAGCAACAACTCCGAGTTCGACTCGTTCCTTGCTGAAAGGGAGGAGGCCCCCATCGTGGACAGATGCAGGATCTGTTACGTTGCCCACAATACCGACTACAAAATCCAGAAGATATTGACCCAGTATGCCATCGGCAGTGATATAAAAAGCACCCTTGACCGGGAAAAGCTGCACCAGGACCCCAACCTCAACTACGCGGCCTCTGTCGGCGTCATACTGACGCGGCTGCCGCGATCGGAAAAACTGACGCCTGTTGAAACCATGAAACTGGCCGCCGGTGAGGTGGCCGGTGAAAAGAGCCTCAAAACCCTGGCGGAAGTGATCGATACGCTGAATCAGGAAACCGATATAACCAAACGTTTCGGCCAGAAAGGGATGGGACAGCGAAATCTGGGCAGGGCGATTCAGCTGCTTCTGGAAAGCTCTGAAACAAATGAAGGCAAGTGCATGTTCGCCCTGGACATATTTACCTGTCTGGAAAAGGTGGTGCTTGACTACGTGAACGAACCGGGTGACAGAAGTAAGTTCCTGGAGGATCTGAAAACCGCGAAAGGGCTTTACCGGGAGCGGGTTATGACGGAGATGTTCAACGCCTACATGGACGAACCGCTTGCCATTAAAAAAGATGTCATGAACTATGTCAACATGATCATCGGTATCGATGCCGAGCATCTCGGACCGGACCTGATGTGGAAATACAAAGACCCCCAGACAGGAAAACTCAAGGCCATCAAGATCGACGAACGGTATATCAGAAACGTGGAAGAACGCCTGGGACTCAAAACGGACGAGCAGAAATCCTCTTTCAGAAATTCCATCAGAAAAATATACGGACAGAAAATATCGGTGGATCCCAACTATGACTTCATGGACAATCTGGAGCTTGTCAAGGCGGTGACCGATGTGAGGCTGAAGTCGGATATCGCCGGCGCCGGCAGCTTGATAGGGGCGCTGGCCAACAGGACCAACGAAGAGAATCAGAAGCTTTACGACCGAATGGTCGACACCATGATGGAGAAGCTCGGGTACTGTGCCACCTGCGCCCAGAAAACAATAGAATACTTCTGCAGCCAGGAGGATGACAAATAAAATGGTAACCCTGGGTGAACTGCTGGAGCGGGACCGCAAACGGGAAGCGGACGGATTTAAAAAAAAGATCCGGATCGGAAGGGTGGTGAAGCCCGGCAGCGGCGGAAAAGACAGGATCATTGTGGTGCCGGCTACGGTGGAGGAAAAATTTGTGCATGACGATCCCTCCCGGGAGACGGAAGATGAACAGGAGGGGGCGACCGGCGGGTCAGGAGAGGGCGAAGAAGGCGAGGTGATCGGGGAAGAGCCCCTGAGACCCGCTGAAGAGGAAGGCGACCGGCAGGGAGAGGGACCCGGGGAAGGGAGCGGCGGCGCGCACGAGTTTGAATCTAATGCCTATGAACTGGGCAAAACCCTTTCCGAGGATTTCGAGCTGCCCAATCTGACCGACAAGGGAAAGAAACGGGTGCTTGCCCGGTATGTATACGATTTGACCGACAGGCACCGGGGAGTGGGGCAGATCCTGGACAAGAAGGCCACTTTGAAAAGAATCGTCCGGAGCAACCTGAGTCTCGGAAACATACCGGATATCGGGGATATCGATACGGCCGCCTTTGTCATTTCGCCCGAAGATCTGGTATACCGGATCCTCTCAAGGGAAAAGGCCTGGGAATCACAGGCACTGGTATTTTTCCTGCGGGATTATTCCGGCTCCATGGGCGGGAAAACCACGCAGGTGGTGGTGTCCCAGCACGTTATGCTCTATTCCTGGCTGCTTTACCAGTATGACAAACAGGTGGAAACGCGGTTTATCCTTCATGACACGGAAGCAAAGGAAGTGCCCGATTTTTACAAGTATTACGCGTATAAGGTGGCGGGCGGCACCCGGGTGGTCTCTGCATACCGGATGGTAAACGAGATCGTAAAAGCGGAAAACCTGGCCAGGGACTACAATATATACGTTTTTCACGGAACGGACGGGGATGACTGGGATACGGACGGGAAAGCACCGGTGGAGGAGCTGAACACAATGCTTGAATATGCCGCCCGAATCGGCATATCTGTTGTGGAACACAGCTATTCAAGCGCCAAACAGACCGAGGTGGAAAAGTATATTAAGGCCTCGGGTCTTCTGGAGAAGAAAAAAGCGTATATAAAGATGGATGTAATGGGGGAAGATGCGGATGATACCCGGATCATTAAGGGCATCAAGCATTTGATCACATGAAAAAAGAAGCGGGCCTATGGAACTGATTGATCAACATGCCAAAAGCATCATGGAAGGCTGTAAAAAGCGGGCCAGAGATCAGGGGCTGACGTTCCAGGACGAAACCCTGGAATACATCGTGACCAACAGGGACATGATCGAACTCAGCCCCAAG
This sequence comes from uncultured Desulfobacterales bacterium, assembly GCA_964478245.1. Classification (GTDB taxonomy): domain Bacteria; phylum Desulfobacterota; class Desulfobacteria; order Desulfobacterales; family Desulfobacteraceae; genus CAYZHB01. The sequence goes on from CAYZHB010000036.1 coordinate 21,346, forward strand.
ATGATGATACCGACCCTTTATGATTACTGGGTACAGGATGTGCGGGTGATATCCGGCAAAGGGGTGTATGAACTGTATCCGGGCAACCCCTATGAAACGGTTATCAACACCCGGCCCGCCATCTCCTTTTACAACGACAACAATCCGGACTGGCTCAATGTCATGATATTTTATCATGTACTGGCGCATATCGATTTTTTCCAGAACAACCTTTTTTTCACGCACACATGGGATTACGATTTTGAAGGACGGGCCCTTTCAGACAAACGGATTATTTCAAGGCTGCGGGCGGAAAAAGGCAGATGGGTGGATTATACCATCGAATTTGCAAGGGGTGTTGACAATCTGGTGGCGTATCACAGGGAGATTAAAGACCTTACCATGCCTGTGGATCACCGCATGTTTTCAAAAACCGACTACTACTTTGATATTTTTCTTCAGAGAGAAAAACAGGTGTCCGCCAATCAATATCTGAAAGAGATCAAACGGTATAACGAACTTGAAAGCACCGATACAACCTGTGTTGAAGAGCAGTTCTTTTCAGATGTTTATACCCGGTACCCCGAGTTTGAAGAACTTTTCAAAAAATTCAGAACCAAATCGGAAAAAATCCGTCCGGATATTATTGAATATATACTGCGCCACTCCCCTTTTCTGAAAAGGGAGGCAAACAGGTGGATGAAATCGGTTATCCGCATTGTCAGAGAGACATCCCTTTTTTTCGAACCCCAGATCCGAACCCGGATAATGAACGAGGGGTGGGCGAGTTACTGGCATGAAACGCTCTTCAGGCAGGATGAAAGAATAGAGGGACACGAGACCGATTTTGCCAGGGTAAACGCGGCCGTGACCGCGATGCCGAAAGTGGGACTCAATCCCTATGCCCTGGGGATGCGCCTTTTTCACCACATTGAAAAGATGGCCGACCGGGGCTGTTACAGCCTGGATTATCTGTTACTCAAAGATGAGGTGAAAAAACGGGAATACAGCAGGAATACCGGCAAGGGCAGAGAGATAATCTTTGATGTGCGGGAAAACCTGTGCGACTATATGTTTATTAAAAGATACATCGACCAGGAGTTCGTGAACCGCCACAACCTGTTCGTGTCCGGAACGAGGCTCAACAGGGCCAGGATGACCCGGGAATATTATGTGCGGTCCAGACGGGCTGAAGATTACAGAGAGATGCTCATAAACACGCTTTATCACCCGCCGGCGATTTATGTCGAAACGGAAAAGACGGAAAACGGTGTTTTGTATCTCGTTCACAAATTCGAGGGCAAACCGTTGAAAAAGGATTTTATTGAAAATACCATGATCGGGATCTCCTTTCTCTGGGGCGGCCCTGTTAAACTTGAAACCCATGAAATCGTCAGGATGCAGCCGGGCGACAGCGGCGATGATCCGAACATCCTGCATCCGTTTCTTTCCTCCGATCGGATGCCGGCGGAGAAAAAACCGGAATGGAGAAAGATACTTTACGTGATGGAAAACCGGAAACTTCACAAGCAGGAGATATAGACCAGCCATGAATGACAACCTCACCGACAACGGCGGGTCCCTTCTGGATCGGGCGTTTGCCAGGCTCGGCCGGGAGACGGAGAATCATAAACGGTATCAAAGTGTCCGGTTTGACCGGTTTCTGCACATTCTCAAGGAAAATCCGTCAGAGGTGTTAAGAAACATTTTTCAGGTGTTTCACGATATGATCCGGG
>CAYZHB010000036.1:23070-24351 GCA_964478245.1 uncultured Desulfobacterales bacterium
GACGTTTCCGAATCCCTGATTACCAATGACCCCGAGGAATCCAGTTTTCAGGCCTATGACTGTACGCGGCTCTTTGTGGAGGGCTCTGAAGATCCCTATTTTACGGATATGCTGTTTGCAAACCGGCTGATGCGGCAGATGGAAAGCCTGCGTCACGGTGCGCAGCAGAACCGGATCTATATATTTCACGGTCCCCACGGATGCGGCAAAAGCACCTTTCTGAACAATCTTTTAAAGAAGTTCGAACAGTATGCCAATACAGACGAGGGAATGCGCTACGAAGTGGTCTGGCGGCTCGATATAAAGAAACTCTGGGATTATGAAAATGCCGGCACGCTGAATGCATTTGAAAACTTCATGCACTTCATCGAAAGATCCGAAGACCGGGAGCCTATCGCCAAACGGTACAAGGAGATATCTTCCGACCACGAATACCTTGAAATCCCGTGTGTTTCACATGACCATCCCTTTTTGATGGTGCCCAAAGAGCAGCGGCGCGATATCCTGGACGAACTGATTGAAAACGATGAATTCAAGTGGCGGCTGTTTACGGAAAAGGAGTATGAGTGGGTTTTTACCGAAGAACCGTGCACGATTTGTTCTTCCATTTACCAGGCCCTGCTGGAAAGGCTCGGAAATCCCCCGGAGGTGTTTCACATGGTTTATGCCAAACCGTACTATTTCAACAGGCGTATCGGCAACGGTATCAGTGTGTTCAATCCGGGTGACAAACCGGTCAAAAAAGAGGTGCTCACAAACGAAATGTTGCAGAAACGGATCAACACGCTGTTTCAAAATTCCAACCTCGTCAACTACATCTATTCACGGTTTGCCAAGGTGAACAACGGGATTTACGCGCTCATGGATATAAAATCCTACAATACCGAGCGGATGATGGAGCTGCACAACATCATCAGTGAAGGGGTCCATAAAGTCGAAGACATAGAAGAGCGGGTCAATTCGCTGTTTTTTGCACTGATGAATCCGGAAGACAAGAAAAACATCAGGGAGTTTCCGTCTTTCACTGACAGAATTCAGTACATCAATATCCCGTACGTTCTGGATGTAAAAACAGAAGTGGCGATATACAAAGATGTCTTCGGCAAACATGTCGACCAGAGTTTTCTGCCGATGGTGCTGGACAATTTTGCCAGAATTGTTATCGGCACCCGTCTGAAGGAGAAGTCGGAGGCTCTGCTTGAATGGATAACGGATCCCGGCAAGTACAAGTATTACTGTGATGCCGGTCTGATGCTCCTTAAAATGGAGATATATTCCGGA
>CAYZHB010000036.1:24361-25296 GCA_964478245.1 uncultured Desulfobacterales bacterium
GGCTGGATGACGACGACCGGAAATCGTTGAGCCCGAAAATGTGGCGCAAAATTGTTCTGGAATCGGAGAAAGAGGGCAGTCAGGGATTCTCAGGAAGGGACTCCATCAAAATTTTCGACCAGTTTTTTTCCCGGTACGCCAGCGAGGAAAAACTGATCAGCATGTCGGATCTGTGTTTCTATTTTAACAATATCACGGATGCGTTTAAACAGCTTATCCCGGACGGATTCCTGGATGCGCTTCTGAACATGTACGATTACAGCGTACTGCAGCAGGTGAAAGATGCGCTCTACTACTACAACGAAGAAGAGATTGCAAAGGATATCAAAAAATACATATCGGCTGTCAATTTTGAAATAGATTCCTATGCAACCTGTATCTTTACCGGCGAAAAATTTTATGTGACGGAGGCGCTTCTGGAAAGCATTGAAAACAGGCTCGTCTCCCGCAGCATTGACCAGAAGAGACGCCACGAGATGCGCTCGGATGTTCTGAACCGGTACACCACCCAGACGTTAAATCAGGAAATCATGATAGAGGAAAAGACCATTGAGAAGACAAATCTGTTTCAGTCCCTGCATGAACGGTATGTCCACAACCTGAAAGAGAAAGTGCTGGAACCGTTTATTGAAAATGAAAATTTCCGGCGCGCCGTAAAGGATCATGATACCGACGATTTCAAAACATACGACGACCGGATAAAAAGCGATGTCGAGTTCCTGATCGAAAACCTTGTGGATAAATTCGGTTACAGTGTCCAGGGGGCAAATGAAATCGGCATGTATGTGATTGACAACGATCTTGCCAGGCGGTTCTGATACTGTTTTGTCCGTTTTCTGCCGTTGCCCTGCCACGTAAGTCAAAAACACGCAAGTGTTTCAATCGTTGACGGTTGTAACCGGGGGCATCGCCCCCGGTTTGAAAACAACCAATCA
>CAYZHB010000037.1:0-24796 GCA_964478245.1 uncultured Desulfobacterales bacterium
TCGGTGCCTACAGGGTTTCCGCTTTCAGCGATGGGTTGGCCTTCAGGTATTCCAGCCGGTTGAGGCCGTTGATGTACGCCAGGGCGCTGGCGGTGATGATGTCCGGGTCCGTGCCCTTTCCGAGCGCCACCAGGCCGTCCTCGAGCAGCCGTACCGTGACCTCGCCCTGGGCATCCGTCCCTTCGGTGAGGGCGCTGACTGAAAACCGCAGCAGGGAGGACTTGGTGCCGGTAAGGTCCGATATGATGTTGTAGACGGCATCGATGGGACCGTTTCCGTCCTGCGTGCCCCTCACCGTCCGGTCGTGGATATCGAGCTCGATGCTGGCCGTTGGATAGACCGTGTTGCCGCAGGCCACATGCAGGTACTTGAGCCGGAACACCTCGGCGTTCCGCAACACCCCTTCGTTTATGAGCGCCTCGATATCCTCGTCCCGGATTTTTTTCTTTCTGTCGGACAGGCTCTTGAATTTTTCGAACACGAGATTGAGCTCTTCATCACTCAGGCTGTAGCCCATTTCGTGGATGTGGTTTTTAAGGGCGTGTTTGCCCGAGTGTTTGCCCAGCACCAGGGTGTTCTTGCTCAGCCCGATGGTTTCGGGTTTCATGATTTCATAGGTCATGGGATTCTTGAGAATCCCGTCCTGGTGAATCCCGGCCTCGTGGGCAAAGGCGTTGGCGCCTACGATCGCCCGGTTCGGCTGGATCATGATGCCCGTGACCATGGACACCAGGCGGCTCGTCGGGTAGATCCGCGTGGTGTCGATGCCGCAGGTGTGCGGGAAAAAGTTGGGCCGGGTGGAAAGGGACATGACCACCTCCTCGAGCGATGTGTTGCCGGCCCGCTCACCGATGCCGTTGATGGTCACTTCCACCTGCCGCGCCCCGGCACTGATGGCCGCGAGCGTGTTGGCGGTGGCCAGCCCGAGATCGTTGTGGCAGTGCACGCTGAGCACGGCCCTGTCGATATTGGGCGTATTCTTCAGCACGTACCGGATCAGCCCGGCAAACTCTTCGGGAATGGCATACCCCACCGTATCGGGCAGGTTGATCGTGGTGGCGCCGGCATCGATGACCGCTTCAAAGATTCTGCACAGAAAATCGGGGTCGCTCCTGGAGCCGTCTTCCGCGGAGAACTCCACGTTGTCCGTGAAGGCGGCCGCCTGCTTCACCGATTTTGCCGCCTGGTCCAAAACGTGCTCCCGGCTCATTTTAAGCTTGTACTCCATGTGCAGGTCGGATGTGGCGATGAATGTGTGAATCCGGGGTTTCCCGGCATTTTTCACCGCTTCCCACCCCCTGTTGATGTCCGCTTCGGACGCCCGGCAGAGGGCGGCGATCTCCGATCTGCCAAGCAGGTTGTCGGCGATATTCTTCACCGCCTCGAAATCGCCCTGGGAAGCGGCCGGAAATCCGGCCTCGATGACGTCCACGCCGAGTTTTTCAAGCTGGGTGGCGATCCTGAGCTTTTCCGCCTTGTTCATGCTCGCGCCCGGCGACTGTTCACCGTCTCTCAATGTGGTATCGAATATGATAATGTGATTGCTATCGGTTTCCATTCTTCTCTTTGCGCCTCTTTTGTTGGTTGTCCAGCGAGAGTTTATATTGAAAGCTGTCGGCAAGGGCCTGCCAGCTTGCTTCAATAATATCCTCTGATACGCCGATGGTTGTAAAAATATTGTTTTCATCCCTTGATTCGATTAAAACACGGACGCGGGCGCCGGTCCCTTCGCGGCCGTCGATCACCCGGACCTTGAAATCCACCAGGTGCATTTCGGTTATCTGGGGAAATATCTGTGACAGCGCTTTCCGGATGGCATTGTCCAGCGCGCTCACGGGACCGTCCCCCTCGGCCGACGTGATTTCCGTCTCTCGGCCCACCTTTATTTTGATCATGGCATGGGAGTAGCAGGGGCGCTCTTTGTCCTTTTCAATGGTGACCCGGAAGGACTCGAGTTCAAAGCGGGGCGTGAACTGATCCGTCAGTTTCTCCATGATCAGCTTCAGAGAGCCTTCAGCCGTGTCGAATTCAAACCCCATGTCTTCGAGCTCTTTGACGCTCGAGACAATGTTTTTCCCGTTCCGGTGGTTTCCGGTCAGGTCCACCCCGAGCTCCCGCGCCTTGTATTCGATGTTGCTTTTCCCCGACTGCTCGGAGACAAGCACTCTGCGCCTGTTTCCGACAATTTCGGGATCCATGTGTTCATACGCCCTTGGGATTTTGTTGACGGCGCTGACATGGATCCCCCCTTTATGGGCGAAGGCACTTTTGCCGACAAACGGGCGTCCGCTCAACGGGGTCATGTTGGCGGTCTCGGAGACGAAACGGGAGAGGTTCTGCAGTTTTTTCAGGTTTTCTTTGGTGATGCAGTCCGCGTCCAGTTTCACCGAAAGCACCGGGATGACCGAGGTGAGGTCGGCGTTGCCGCACCGCTCCCCGTAACCGTTGATGGTGCCCTGTACCATGGCCGCCCCGGCCTGGAAAGCGGATACGGAGTTGGCCACCGCCATGGCGCAGTCGTTGTGGGCGTGTATGCCCAGTGTGATCCTTTCATGCGGAGATCCGGCAAAACGGGCGGTGACCTTTTCGGTGATCCGGGCGATTTCCGATGGCAGGGACCCGCCGTTGGTGTCGCACAGCACAATGGTCCGGCTGCCGCCTTTCACGGCCGCTTCAAGGGTTTCAAGGACGTATGCCGGGTTCTCCCTGTAGCCGTCGAAAAAGTGTTCCGCATCGTAGATCACCTCCTGCACGTTTTCCAGGAGAAAGGCAATGCTCTCTTCGATCATCAGCAGGTTGTTCTCAAGAGAATTGTCCATGACCTTTTTCACATGAAGGTCCCAGGACTTGCCGAAAAGTGTGGCGACCGGCGCCCCGCATTCAATAACGGCATTCAGGTTCGGGTCATCTGCCGCGGACTTATCCGGATGCCGGGTGGCACTGAACGCCGCAAGCCGGGCGTTTTTGAATTCAATCTCTTGTGCGAGTTCGAAAAACCGCCGCGCACTCGGATTGGATCCCGGCCATCCGCCTTCGATGTAATGGATCCCGATGTCGTCGAGTCTCTGGGCGATCTTGATCTTGTCTTCGGGGGTGAAAAAGATATTTTCCCCCTGCATCCCGTCTCTCAGGGTGGTGTCGTATAAAAGTGCCTGTCTCATTTTGTGTACCCGGTTCATATGACGGTTTGTTATCAGTATTAAGCCAACAGCCAACAGCCAACAGCCAACAGCTAACAGCTAACAGCTAACAGCCAACAGCTAAAAGCTAAAAGCTAACGGCTAACAGCTAACAGCTAATGGCTGATGACAGCACAGCTGCCAGCCAACGGCTGAAAACTGATACGTTCGTTCCTTGCGGCGGCCGTTCAGGCAACCAACGGTATCCATACTATGCGCCTTTTCTGTTGGACGGCCTGAGTTCCCTCACGGTCCTGCCGGCACGCCACATTTCGGAATCACGGAGTGTGTTGAGTTCTTGTGTCAGTTTCTCCTGGTAGTCCGGCGCACTGTTGGCTTCCAGCGTGATGGCCGTTTCCTTTCCGGAAACCACGGACTGATAAAGCTCTTTAAACACCGGCAGCGTGGCCGCCTTGAATTTCGGCTTCCAGTCAAGCGCGCCTCTCTGGGCGGTGGTGCTGCAGTTGGCATACATCCAGTCCATGCCGTTCTGGTCCACCAGCCGTATAAGACTCTGGGTGAGCTCTTCCACGGTTTCGTTAAAGGCTTCGGACGGGGAGTGCCCGTTTTCCCGCAATGTCTCGTACTGCGCCTCCATCACACCGGCCAGCGCGCCCATCAGAACGCCGCGCTCCCCTGTGAGATCGCTGTGGACCTCCTTTTCAAAGGTCGTGGGAAAGAGGTAGCCCGATCCGATGGCAATGCCGACGGCCAGGGTCCGTTCTTCCGCTCTGCCGGTGGCGTCCTGGAAAACAGCGTAGCTTGAATTGATGCCGCTGCCGGCCAGGAAGTTGGCCCTTACACTGGTGCCCGATCCTTTGGGCGCCACCAGGATCACGTCAATGTCATCCGGCGGGATCACCCCGGTCTGTTCCTTATATACGACGGAAAACCCGTGGGAAAAGTAGAGGGCGTCGCCTTTATTCAGGCAGGTTTTCAGGGACGGCCAGACGGCTTTCTGTCCCGCATCCGACACGAGATACTGAATGATCGTGCCTTTCCGTGCCGCCTCTTCAATGGGGAAAAGGGTTTCCCCGGGCACCCAGCCGTCGTTTACCGCCTTGTCCCACTCCCGTTTGAAATCCGGGGACTGTCCGATGATCACGTTGAGGCCGTTGTCTCGCATATTCATGGCCTGCGCGGGCCCCTGAACACCGTAGCCGATCACGCAGATCACCTCGTTCGCCAGAACGTCCCTTGCTTTTTCCATGCTGAACTCGTCACTTGTGATGACGGTTTCTTTCATGCCGCCGAAATCCAGTTCTGCCATTTTTTTCTCCTTTACAAATATGGTTTGGTTGCCAGTCTGCCGGTCTGTTTACTTTCCGTTTTCCCTTGCCAGGGCGATGGCGCCCGTGCTGGCGATCTCGATGATGCCCATGGGTTTCATGAGCTTGATAAACGCGTCAAGCTTTCCCCTGTCCCCGGACACCTCTATTGTGTAGTGTTCGTGTCCCACGTCCACCACCCGGCACCGGAATATGTCCACGATCCGCAGTATTTCCGCCCGCTTGTCGATCCTGGCATGCACTTTCACCAGCGAGAGCTGCCGCTGCACGTACCGCTGCCCGGTCAGGTCGTTCACGGTGATGACATTGATCAGCTTGTTGAGCTGTTTTTTGATCTGTTCGATAATCTGGGCTTCACACTTTGTCACCATCGTGATCCGCGATATACGGGGATCGGTCGTCTGGGCGACGCTCAGGCTGTCGATGTTGAATCCCCTGCCCGAAAAAAGGCCCGCGATCCGGGAGAGTACACCGGGTTTGTTATCCACAAGTATTGAGAGCAGATATGTATTTGTCTCCATTGTTACACCTCGTATCGAATTTACACCAGAATCATGTCGGTTATGGCCCCTCCGGCGGGCACCATGGGATAGACAGATTCTTCTTTTTCAACGGCAAAGTCCATCAGCACCGTTCCCTCATGGGCGAGCCCTTCCGAAAGCACCGCTTCCACCTTTCCCGGGTCCTCGCACCGCAACCCGAGGGCGCCGTATGCCTCGGCAAGCTTTACAAAGTCGGGGGCGAATGACATGCTGGTGGCCGCGTACTTTTTGTCGTAAAACAGCTCCTGCCACTGCCGGACCATCCCGAGATACTGGTTGTTCAGTATTACCACTTTCACCGGCAGGCCGGCTTCGAGTGACGTCATCAGCTCCTGGATATTCATCTGGATACTCCCGTCCCCGGCGATGTTCACCACGGTTTTGTCGGGCCGGGCCGCTTTTGCCCCGATGGCCGCGGGCAGTCCGAATCCCATCACGCCGAGGCCGCCCGAGGTGATAAAGTGGTTGGGCCTGTCAAAATGATAGAACTGGGCCGCCCACATCTGGTTCTGCCCGACTTCCGTGGTGATGAGGGCGCGGCCTTCCGTCAGCGCGTAAAGCTTTTCAATGACATACTGCGGCTTGATGATGTCGTCTCCCTGTTCGTACCGCAGCGGCGTGGTGGATTTCCACCTGTCGATGGTGTCAAGCCACTCTTTTCTCCCGGGTCCGATCCGGCCGGGCTCTTCTTTTTCAAGCATCCGGTTGAGCAGTCCCAGGGTCTGCTTGCAGTCCCCCACGATGGGGCAGGAGACGGCCACGTTCTTGTGGATGGAGGTGGGATCGATATCGATCTGCACGATTTCCGCGTTGGGGGCGAACCGTTCGATCTTGCCGGTGACCCGGTCATCGAACCGCACCCCTGCCGCAATCATGAGATCACACTCGCTGATACTCATATTGGCCCGGTAGGTGCCGTGCATGCCCGGCATGCCGAGCCACAGGGGATCGCTCCCCGGAAAGGCGCCAAGCCCCATCAGAGAAGCGGTCACCGGGATGTTGGTCATCTTCGCAAGGGCGGTGATCGCCTCTGAGGCCCGGGACAGGATCACGCCGCCGCCGGCGAAAATGACCGGCTTTTCGGATTTTTTGATGAGGCTGACCACTTTGTTGAGCTGCTTTTTGTTGGGCTTGTATGTGGGTTTGTAGGATTTCAGCGACACCTCGCCCGGTTCTTTGAATTCGACCTCCGCGTTGACCACGTCCTTGGGCAGGTCCACCAGTACGGGGCCGGGCCTGCCGGACTGCGCCAGGTAAAACGCCTCTTTTATGATGCTGGCGAGATCCCCGGCATCTTTCACAAGATAGTTGTGCTTGGTGCAGGGGCGGGTAATGCCCACGATATCCACTTCCTGGAAAGCGTCGTTTCCGATGAGCCCGGTGGGTACCTGGCCGGTGAACACCACCAGCGGGACCGAATCCATGTACGCCGACGCAATGCCCGTCACCGTGTTGGTGGCCCCCGGCCCGGATGTGACCAGTGCCACGCCCACCGAGGAGTTGGCCCTTGCGTAGGCATCCGCCGCGTGCACCGCTCCCTGTTCATGGCGCACCAGGATGTGCCGCAGCTCGTGGTGGTTGACCAGTTCATCGTAGATATCAATGACCGCCCCGCCCGGGTAGCCGAAAATCGTGTCCACTCCCTGGGATTTTATCATTTTCATCAGTATTTGGGCGCCTTTGAGTTTCATTGTATTCTCCTGTTGACTCATTGATCCAATACGGCCCCCATGCCCGCAGATGTCACCTGCCGGGCATACCGGGCCATGTATCCGTGTTTGATTTTTCTTTCCGGCCGCTGCCAGGTTGAAAGCCGTTTTTCAATCGCTTCGGCCGGCAGGTTCAGTTCAAGCTTTTTTCCGGGGATATCGATGATGATGTCATCGTTTTCTGCCACCACGGCAAGCAGGCCCCCGTGAAAGGCTTCCGGAGAGATGTGGCCGATACAGGCCCCTTTTGTTCCCCCTGAAAACCGGCCATCGGTGATCAGGGCCACGCTGCCGTCAAGTCCCATACCGGCAATGGCCGAGGTGGGAGTGAGCATTTCCCGCATGCCGGGCCCGCCGGCAGGCCCTTCATACCGGATGACGATCACGTCGCCTTTCCGGATCCGGTTTTGCATTATGGCCTCGGTCGCTGCCTCCTCTGAATCGAAAACCCGGGCCGGCCCGGTGTGCTGAAGCATTCCATCCACTACCGCCGACTGTTTGACAACACACCCGTCTTGGGCAAGGTTGCCGAAGAGGACGGCCAGTCCTCCCTTGGAGTGGTATGGATTGTCCACCGGCCGGATAACGTCCGGGTCTTTTACAGCGCTGTTGTTGATATTCTCTCCAACACTTTTCAGTGTGACGGTCGGGCAGTCCCGCCTGATGAGCCCGGCCCGGTCAAGGATATGCATCACGGCGGGAATGCCTCCGGCCGCGTGAAGATCCTCGATGCGGTGCTCTCCGGCTGGACTCAGCCTGCAGAGATGCGGGGTGCGTTCACTGATCTCGTTGATGAGATCCAGGTCGATATCCACCCCGGCTTCATGGGCGATGGCTTTCAGGTGAAGCACCGTGTTGGTGGAACATCCCAGGGCCATGTCCACCGCGAGGGCATTTTCAAACGCCGCCCGGGTCAGTATCTTATCCGGGGTCAGGTCGTCTTTGAGAAGCGCCATCGCCTTGATCCCGGCCGCCTTGGCAAGGTGCAGCCGTTCCGAGAAAGGGGCCGGCACCGTGCCGTTGCCGGGAAGCCCCATGCCCACGGCTTCGGTCAGGCAGTTCATGGAGTTGGCCGTGAACATCCCGGCACAGGAACCGCACGTGGGGCAGGCCGCATTCTCGATTTGGGTGAGTTCGTCCCGGCTTATTCTTTCCCGGCGGGCCGCCCCCACGGCCTCGAATACACTGACCAGGTCGATCTTTCTGTCCGGCGCCTTCGGGTCCCTGCCGGCGAGCATGGGACCGCCCGAAATCACCACAGCCGGTATGTTGAGGCGCGCGGCCGCCATGAGCATGCCCGGTACGATCTTGTCGCAGTTGGGCACCATCACGATGGCGTCAAACGGGTGGGCCGTGGCGGTAATCTCGATGGAATCGGCGATCACTTCCCTGCTGGCGAGGGAGTAGTGCATGCCGAGGTGGTTCATGGCCACGCCGTCACAGACACCGATCGTGGAAAATGCCATGGGGGTGCCGCCGCTCATGTATACGCCCGCCTTGACTGCTTCTACGATCCGGTCCAGGTGCATGTGGCCGGGTATGAGCTCATTTGCCGAGCCGGCAATGCCCACCAGGGGCTTTTCAATCTCGGTGTCGGTAAAGCCCGCCGCTTTCATCAGGCTCCGGTGGGGGGCTCTTGCCAGTCCTTTTTTGGCTGTATCACTTCTCATTGGTGTCTCCCTGAAATAAAAAAAGCCGTTATCAGCCTCTTCGGGGCTGATAACGGCTTTTGAAAAATTATGTCGGTTCTATGCCACTAAGAGCCCCTGTCTGTGGAGGTAATAATGACCTCCACGATAATAATAAGGACTAGTCGTATGTTCATAAAACCGTTTTTCATGATCTCACGTCAGTTTTAGGGTCTGTATCTTCTGCATATATACGCTATTTTATCGGCATGTCAAGAGAAAAGTTCAGTTTTGTCCGGTGTGGTTGATGGCGGCCGCCATGTAGCCGGCACCGAAACCGTTATCGATGTTGACCACGGCGATGTTTGAACTGCACGAGTTGAGCATGCCCAAAAGCGCCGTGAGCCCGCCGAAGCTGGTGCCGTATCCGATGCTTGTGGGAACCGCGATGACGGGGGTGCTGACCATCCCGGCGACAACGCTGGGAAGGGCCCCTTCCATGCCGGCCACGGCCACGATCACCGCGGCGTTTTCAATGGTTTCCCGGTAGGCGAAGAGGCGGTGAATACCGGCAACCCCGACGTCATAGATCGGGGTTACCCGGTTGCCCATGGCACCGGCGGTGAGAGCGGCCTCTTTTGCAACCGGGATATCGGAAGTGCCGGCCGATATCACGATAATATCCCCGTGGCCGGTTATTTCCGGCTCTTCCTGTTCGAGCATCAGGAACCGGGCGTCTTCGTGATACACGGCCGCCGGGAACCGCTGCCGAATATCGGCCGCTTTTTCCCTGTCCAACCGGGTGGCAAGGATGAGATCTTTTTTCTGTACCATTTTTTCCATGATGCCGATGATCTGGCCGCTTGTTTTCCCCTCCCCGAAGATCACTTCGGGAACCCCTTTCCGGATGGAACGGTGATGATCCACGTGGGCGTATCCGATATTTTCAAAAGAGAGGTTTTTCAGGAGTTCACCGGCCCGGGAGACCGGCATCGATCCCTCGGCCACCTGTCGGAGAAGTGTGTTGATATGGTCCTGGTTCATACCCGGCTGTGTTTTCAGGCCTGCCGCTTCAGCCATGACATGGCCTTGGACTGTTTGCCATCTGCTGTTTTCGGGTTTTCAGCCGGTTTTTCTCCGGTTTTTTCCGGTGTCTCGTCAGATGGTTTTGATTTCGGTTCAGCCGGTTCGGAAGAGTGGGGCGCTTTGCCCCCCCATTTGTACCGTCCGAATTTCAGGTATCCCTGCACATTGTTGAAGCGGGGGTCGATATTCCTGGGAACCGGAATGACATTGCCGTTGATGTTCGGGACCAGGTATTCCGAAAGTTCCAGGCTTCCGCCGCCGGAAAGGAGAATGGCATCGATGTCCCAGTCATCCTCCCAGAGCCGGTTCAGGTCGGTGGCGATGGCGGACGCGGTATGACTGTAGACCCTTTTTTTGAGGTTGGAGATGTTGTACTCTTTCCCCTTGATTTTAATCATGCCCGATCGGACAAACCGGAACATCCGGTAAAGTTCGATGTTGATATTGCTTTCCTGCTTGAGCTTGTTGGAAATAACGGAGAAGCACTTGGAGATACCCGAATCCGTGGTGGCCGATCCCCGTTCGATATACTGCAGGTGGTCGAAAATGCTGAAATCGGTGGTCTTGAACCCGATATCCACAATGCCGAGCTTCTGCATCGCGAGCTTTTTATCGGTTATGGTGCCCTTGTCGTCAAAAATGAGGTTGAAAATACTGCCGATGGGCTGCGGGATCACATGAACCCTGGCAATGGTTATCTTTTTGGCGATATCGTTGCCGTTCGGGTTGTGAAAGGTGATGTCATGGGTGCCGGTGATCATTTCCTTGAATTTCAGGGTGTCCCTTTTCAGAAATCCGACCGGCAGGCCGGATACGACATTGAGAGTGGCGCCCGATTTGCAGCAGAGCCCTGCCGCCGCAACGGCCAGAACCTTTACAAAGTCGGTGATCAGTTTTTCCTGGTCAAGGGTGAAATCCCTTATGTTGGACTGTCTTTCGGCATAATCCCCGAGAAAGTACGCGGTGTCATTCAGGGTGATATGCATGTTGGCGGCGGTTGGTTCTTCTCCCATGGACGCGTTGTACTGGATGTCGGTGGCATCGCCGATGATGGATTTCAGGATGACCGACTCCCTGCCGTTAAATGCTTTTGTAAAGCCGAAACCGACGTCTATGCCTACAATTTCCATGATAGTCTCCTCCAGCAGTACCCGGGCTTTTGTGTCGAGACCCGATCAGAGGGTTTGCAAAGTATCTTTAATTTTTATAGTATTATACCGGTTGTTGTAAAAAAAGCAAATCAAAACAGGGTGTTTTTTTGAAAAATGGAGAAAGACCGGATATTTGCACAAAAAATGTCCCCGGTTGAATCGTTCAAATTTGATGAAAGGGTCGTCCGGGTTTTCGATGATATGCTGGTAAGATCGGTACCGCTCTATGCGGAGAGCGTCCGGAACCAGGCGCTTCTGACAGAGCGGTTTTATCAAAACGGAACGGCTGTGTATGATCTCGGCTGTTCCAACGGGAATCTCGGGCGGATGATTCTGGAAGAATTTTCAGGGAGAAAGCTTTTGATGGTGGCGGTGGACAGTTCCCGGGCCATGATCGACAAGTACGGGGAGAGGCTGAACGAGACAGAGAGGCAGTCCGTCCGCCTTGTGTGCGACACTGTCGAAAACATATCCATTTCACAGGCTTCCGTGGTGATCGTGAACCTCACCCTCCAGTTTCTGGCCCCGGAGCGGCGGGATGACCTGGTGAACGAGATATACCGGGGACTTGTGCCGGGCGGTATTCTGCTCCTGACGGAAAAGACCGTGCATGAGAACGCCATGTTCAACCGGCTGCAGGAGGATTTTTATAAGAATTTCAAGCGCGAAAACGGGTATTCGGAGCTCGAGATAAGCCAGAAGCGGGATGCCCTTGAAAAAGTCCTCATCCCGGAAACCGTGGAGATACATGAAAAACGGATAAGGAAGGCGGGATTCGACAATTTCTGTGTCTGGCTCAAATGGTTCAACTTTGTTTCCATGATGGCGGTGAAAGAGTCAAAAAGGAGCTGAAGTGGAGCGGCTTTTAAAATTCATTGACGGTCTGTCACCGGACCACTGTTTAAAACCGCTTGCCGGACTGGCCCGGGAAAAAATCCAACTTTTCGAATCGCCCAAAGGCAATGCCTTCTACTTTGACAGGGCGGTGAAGGGTCTGCCGGATGCCGTGCCGTCGGTTGTGGACATGGACCGGCCCAAGATCCGGATCGGAAAAGAGGCGGACGTAAGTGCAGAGGAGAGTGACCGGCTGAAACAAAGCCTGTTCAGACTCTGCCCCTGGAGAAAAGGGCCTTTTCATCTCTTCGGGATTGACATCGATGCCGAGTGGCAGTCCTGGATAAAGTGGGAGCGGTTCGAAAGAGAGATTGCGGATCTGAAAGGCCGGCGAATTCTTGATATCGGTTCCAGCAACGGGTATTACATGTTCCGGGTGGCCGCCCGGAATCCGTCAATGGTGCTGGGTCTGGAACCCCAGCATTCCTTCTACTATCAGTACCGGGCAGTGCAGAAATTTCTGCACCTCGACAATGTCTTCTGTCTGCCGGCGGGTTTCCAGGAGCTTCCCGATATGGTAAACTGTTTTGATACCGTTTTCTGCATGGGGATTCTCTATCACCGCAAGTCGCCGCTGGATATGCTGAAACGCATCCATGACATGATGAGAGCGGGCGGGCAGCTCATTGTGGAAAACCTTGTTTTGCAATCGGAAAAGGGGCTGTGTCTGTTTCCTGAAACACGGTACGCCAAGATGCGCAATGTGTTTTTCATACCGGATATCGGGTGCATGGCCTCGTGGCTGAGGCGATCCGGTTTTTCCGATGTACGGTGTGCCGATGTCTCAAAGACCACGGAAACCGAACAGCGGAAAACGCCCTGGATCCAGACCGAGACGCTTGTTGATTTTCTGGATCCGGCCGACAGGGATAAGACGGTGGAAGGGTATCCGGCTCCGGTCAGGGCTGTATTTACAGCCGTTGCCTGAGCGTTAACAATCGTTATTTGGGGAGGTTGTCATGAAACGTCTGATGTATGCCCTTGCGGCATGTCTTTTTCTGCTGTCGGGAGTTGTGCCGGCGGGGGCGCAGGAGAGTGAGGTCGCCCGGCTGAAAGAGAAAATTATCGAGATTCAGAACAAAAGTGAGCTGGGATTTAAAAATTTCGTCTTGTGTAAAAACATCATCGGGTACGGGCAGTATGTCGAGGTGGAAAACAACCGGGTAAAACCGGGCACGAAAATCTATTTTTACTTTGAGCCGGCCAATCTTTATACAAACTGCCGGAAGGCATCATACCACGTATGGTATACCCAGGATATGATTCTGCTCGATGAGAAAGGGGAGGTTGTTTTCCAGAAACCCGAGGCCCTCAATTTCAATTACCAGACCTCGTCGCCGGTATTGGATTACTATGCCACGAATTCACTGAGTCTCGGCAATCTGCCCCCGGGGAATTACACGTACAAGGCCGTCATCCACGACAAGCTCAAAAACAGGGAGGCGGCATACCTTTACGATTTTGAGATTGTGAAGTGAGGCGACGCAACACCATGAAATTGTTCTATCCCACGGGCAAATGGCGGGGAACTTCCTCTACCTCATTCTCGCAGCCCATCCTGCGCTGCTCCGAGGTGACCGACATCTTAAAATCTTCCATGATTTTAAAAAAAGATGCCGGCCAAACCCGGTATAGAAAGCACCCCGCCATTTGCCTTCAGGCTGTTGAGCAACTGGAGCGAATTTGAGCTGTTTGGTGACAAGTGAAAAAAACAAGAAAAAGGTGACAGATTGAGGTACCCCAAGACGTGCATGCTCAAGGACTGCAAAGATGCGGTCATCAGGATGGTGGCGCCCGATGACAGGGCGCTGCTCGAAACATTTTACGCCGATCTTTCAGAAGAGCAGCGGTGGTATATGGGAAAGGATTTACTGGACCCGGCCGTGATGAGTGAATGGTTTCAGGGCCTTGAAAACAGGCAGTTTTTTTCCATCGTGTCGGTCTGCGAGGGCCGTATCGCGGGCCATGCCATCCTGAAGCGCTCGACATTCGGTGCCACCCGGCATGTGGGCAAATTCAAGGTCCTGGTTCATCCGGATTTCAGGAAGCAGCGGCTGGGCACCTGGATGCTTCTGGACCTGATTCAGCTCGCCGTGGACATGGAACTTGAAATCATGCGGACGGACATGGTGGCGGACGTGGAGGATTCTGCAATCGATGCGGTGGCCCGGTTCGATTTTTTCAAATATGCGGTCATAGAAAACTATGTGAAAGACACACAGGGAAAGCTGCACGATCTTGTGATCATGATAAAGCGGCTGCATAAAAACTGGAGCGATTTCTAGACCAGTGAGAGAGCACCGTCCAGAGCCGGACAAGGAAACGGTGCGGATACGCAGGTTTCAATCTCCAGAAGAGATCCGCAGGTTTTCTTTTTCAGACAGTTTCGGCGATTATGCCAAGTACCGTTCTCTTTACACGAAACGGGAGAGCCTGGAAAAGCTGGCATCAAGAGAGGGCACCAATGTGACCCTGGCCGTCACCCGAGAGGACCGGATTGTCGGATTCGGCGTGCTGGAGTTCCCGGAAGACGAGCGCCGGTGGGAAGCGGTGGGCGAAAAGGTCATGATGCAGGTAAAGGCCCTTGAAGTCAGCCGGAAAATGCGGGCCCGCGGCATCGCTTCGGCCCTGCTGGAAAATCTTCTGGATTATCCCGGCATAGCGGCGAAAATCGTTTTCCTGGTGGCCTACTCATGGACCTGGGACCTTGAAGGCGCGGGAGAGTCCGTGCATCAGTACCGGAACAAGCTGGTGGCCCTTTACACAAAGTTCGATTTCAAGGAGTACCCCACCAACGACCCCAACGTCTGCCTCAAGCCGGAAAACCTGTTCATGGCCAGGATCGGGACACAGGTGGACAGCGAAACAAAAAATGCCTTCAAGTGGGCCTGCTTCGGCCAGACACCCTGATGCACAGCTGGCGGATAAATCTGCCGGAAAAGGTGGGGCCGGCGCATTCGATTTGCCGGGTTAAATGGATCATGACTGCCGGCCGGCTGCCTGTGCTGGATAGCAGAGCCAACGACCACCCGCTTAGCGGGTGGCTTGGCGTTCCGGCCGTAGGCCGGAAGAACAAAAACACGTCAGTGTTTCAATCGTTGATGGTTGTAACCGGGGGCATAGCCCCCGGTTACAACCAATAAACTTACCGCGCCCGCTTTTCGGGTGGTCGTTGACTTTACTGTCCGTTTCCGATATGAAACGGTTAAGATGCGCAAAGTGACAAAATTCCCGGATTTACCATAACAGACTGAAGACACTTATATGGACTTTTCGATCGTGATTCCATGCCTGAATGAAGCCGCCACCATTGAGAAGTCCATTGCAAACGCACGGGACGCCATCCGCCGCACGGGCATGGAGGGGGAGCTGATAGTGGCGGACAACGGCTCTACCGACGGCTCCGATGCGATTGCCGAGCGCCTGGGATGCCGGATTGTCAGGGTGGCAAAACGGGGATACGGCCGGACATTGAGGCGCGGTATAGAGGAGGCGTCGGGCGATTACATCCTTTTCGGCGACGCCGACGCCACGTATGATTTCTGCGAAGCGGTTCCGATGCTGGACGCGCTGAGAGAAAGGGAGGCCCTGGTAACGGGCACAAGGATAAAGGGACATATTCAGCCGGGGGCCATGCCGTTTCTGCACCGCTACATCGGCAATCCTTTCATGACCTTCCTTGTCAACCGGTTTTTTCAAACGGACACCAGCGATGTTTTCTGCGGTTTGAGGGCCTTTTCCAAAAAAACCTTTGAAAAGATGCAGCTTACGTCGGACGGCATGGAATTCACCTGTGAAATGACGATCAGGGCGGGGATGCTGAACCTGCCGATTCTGGAGTTTCCCTGTTCACTCGGTCCTCAGAATCCCGGCCGGACACCGCATCTGAATACATGGATGGACGGGGCCCGCTGCCTGGTTTTCGTGTGTCGTTGTATTGCCAGGCGCTATTTTTCCAGGGTATTTTCCCAGAATGAGCCGGCTGCCTGAAACGCCTTGCCCCTGGGTGAGCGTTATTATGCCCACCTTTAACGGAGAGGCATACCTCCATGAGGCACTGCAGAGTCTTGTCAAACAGACGGACCGGTCCTTTGAACTGATTGTGGTGGATGACGGGTCCACTGACGCAACAGTAAACATTGTCAAAGCATATGCGGACAGACTGCCGCTTACCCTGGTGACGCCGCCCTGCAGGGGGAACTGGGTGTCCGTTACAAACCTGGCCCTGCAAAGGGCGGCATGCGACCACATCTCTTTTCTTCATCAGGATGATACCTGGTTCCCGGATCGCCTGGCGCGGCTGAAGATGATGGCGGAAAGACAGCCGGAAGCGCTCCTGTTTTTCCATCCGGTCTGTTTCATGGATGCCGCCGGGAGACCGGCCGGCATATGGCGGCCGCCTTTCAGGGCAAACAGACACAGAATCCCTTCAGCGGAGATGCTGTCGAAACTGGCCGTACAGAACTTCATATCGGTGTCGTCTGCCTGTTTTAAAAAGCAGGCGGCGCTCAGGGCCGGCGGCCTGGATGAGGCCCTCTGGTACACGGCCGACTGGCAGTTGTGGCTTACCCTCTCTTCTTTGGGGGACACGGTCTGCTGCCCGGACATTCTCGGCCGGTTCCGGCTGCACAACGCATCATTAACCGCAGCCGGCTCGGCAGACCCGGTTGAATTCGCCGATCAGATGCACCGGGTTGCGGATGCATCCGTGCCCCTGCTGAGAAGAAGCGGGGTCGATATACACGAGACCCGCCGGCTTGCCGATTTTTCCATTGCCGTGAACTGCGCGCTGTCGGCGGCTGCGCGGCGGAAGGCGTTCAATTTAAAAGCACTGCTTTTTAAACTGGCGGCGATAGGTCCGGCGGGATTTTTCACATATCTGACATATTCCCGTATAGTGGAGAGGAGTCTGGCACGGATAAGGGCGGGCATCGCTCTGAAAACAACCGATCGAAAGAATGGGTAAAGGAGGCGAAACGTGGCTGACCGCCGGCAGATTCTGAAACGCATATGCTGCTGCCCCTGCTGTCGCAGTACCCTTTCGTGGGAAGCCGGCGAGTGCACCTGCAGGGCATGCGGGCGGCAGTTTCCCGTAAAGGACGGCCGGGTGTGGTTTGCAGAGCAGTCGCATTCACTTGACCCGGAAAGGGCGTTTCATTTTTCCCTGCTCGAAAACAAATCACATGCCGCAAGGGGAATCAATCTTGCCAGAAAAATTGTCACCAGCGAATACCGGCCCCGCAACCACCTCAAAGCGCTCATGGAGACACTTGATAAAGAGGCGGTGGTTGTCGAGTGCGGGTCCGGCGCCCGCCGGCTCACGGACCGGACCGTGAATATCGATCGGGTTCCCTTTGACGAGGTGGACATTGTTTCGGACATAAAATCTCTTCCCCTGCATGATGAAAGTGTTGATCTGGTCGTTTTCGATACCGTACTGGAACATGTGGCAGACCCGGCACGATGCATTGACGAGGCCCGCCGCGTCTTGAAACCGGGCGGCCGGGTGGCCTGTATCACCCCGTTCGTGTTTCCCTATCACGGCTTTCCCGGCCATTACTGGAATTTTTCAGAGGACGGCCTGGGCTATCTTTTCAGGGGCTTTTCCCGGGTGGATATCGAGACGGATATGGGCCCTGCCAGCGCTATTGTCAATCTGGTTTCCGAATACGCCGGTCTAACATTTCCGGGGCGTCATGTGGCGGGCTACGTATTTTTCAAAGCGGCCGCGCTTTTGCTGCTGTTCCCGTTTAAATATCTGGACCGGCTCTGGTGCCCCTCTGGAAAATCCCGGCGCATGGCCATGTGTCTTTATACACTGGCGGTAAAGCAGACAGGAACCGGGCGGGAAAGGAGATAAATGGATGCAGGGCCCCGGTGTGAAAAATTCAGCCGGACGGGGGTATGCCGGTTCCCTTTTGAAAGGTGAGGTTATCGGGGTCGAGGTTCTCTGGATTTTTTCCTTCGCACTTGTCCTCAGAGCCGTTTTGATCATACAGAATCCGGTCCTGTATGCATTTGACGCCTACGCCTATCTGCTGGGGCTGTTTTCAGAATACCCGCTGTTTACCGGGTTTGTGAAGGTGCTGATCTCGCAGGATTTCTCCGTTGCGGCCGTGCGGTTGGTTACCGCTGTTATCGCGTCTCTCGCCTCTGCCGCGTTTTATCTTTTTGTCAGAAAACTTTTTGACGACATTGCATTCGCCCGGACAGCCGCCCTTTTGATGACCGTGTGGCCGCCTTTTCTGATTTTTTCAATCGTGCCGTATACAGAACCTTTCTTTTTTCTGTTTCTGTTTGCGGGATTGTGGGGTTTTGAAAAGGAGGACAGCGCTTCCCAAAGCAGTTATCCGGGCACGGGCATCTGCCTGGGGCTGGCGTGCCTGGTCCGGTACGAAGGGGTCATTCTGCTGCCGCTTTTGTTTGCAAAAATCATTTGGACGCGCAGAAAAGCACTGCTGCGGCCCGGCGGCATTTTCCGGCTCGGGCTTGTCTTTTTTTTCCTGTTCTGGGGACCGGTGGTTCTTTTTATTTACAAGCACCTGTTTCTGCCCGAGGTGACGGCATATCAGTCCGCCTTTATCGGACACTTCATTCAGGATCTCTTTCCGTTTTTAAAGGATTTTTTTCTGATCGCTCTGCCCAACACCCTGGGAAGGTGGCGCCATAACTTTTTTCCCCTGATCCCCCTCTGTCTCCTGGGCATCACCGTTATGACAATTGCCGCTTTTATTTATGCCGTTGTCACCGATGGAAAGCGGCATGTACTTTACATGGCTTACCTGGTCCTGGCCGGTCTTCTGCAGCTTCTTCCGGTGTACCAGTTTTACGCGGGCCGTCCGGATACGGCGGGGTTTGCCGTTTCCTTTGTTCGGGTGGGGATGACGAGTACGGTTTTTCTGCTGCTGTACATGTGGTACGGCTTCTATCGGTTTTTCAAAAGGGGGCGCGGTATGTTTCCCAGCCGGAAATGCGGCGTGTTCGTACTGGTGCCGGTATTTCTGTGCGGGATGTTTCTGTTTGTTGAAACCGGCCGCATGAAAGTAAGACAGTTCCAGGAAGATTACAGAACCGCCTCTGTCACGCCCCACTGGATCGGCGGTCCCCAGGACAGGGTCAGGGAGCGGCGGATTGTCGCATTTAATACCCGCCATCATTTCAATGTCCGGCTGGCCGGCACCGGACTTGAAGTGGTGTGCTTCCAGGATGCAGCCCGCCTTTCCGAAGCAGCGCTCGAAGAGATTATCGGGCGGGAAAATGTTCACTATGTCCTGTTTCCGGATCGTGTTCCGGGCGGGGAGAGCCGTCTGGGAAGGATACTTGTCCGCATGGGATTCAAACGGCTCGCCTCTTTCAGGGAAATCGTGATGTATATCAAAGAGGGGGCCGGCGGGCCGGCTTTGCATGGACCGTGACAGTGCCGCCCCTGCCGGCCAGGCTTTCAGCGGTTGTGAACGGGAAGCTCAGGCACACCAGTGCCAGAAAGGCCAGGAGGTTCAGCCACGGGCGCATCGGACCGCGGACTTTTTCCGCATTGGCGGCGGGGGGGTAGAGGGCGGGCGCGATGCTGCCCGCCAGCATGGGGGCGTTGTCCCGCAAAGAGAAAAAATATTGCTTTTCTATGGTGAACCCGCTGTTCTCAAGCGCCCGCCGGAGTGTGGCGGGTGAAAAGTGCACCAGATGGCGCGGCGGGTCGTACCCCATCCATTTGTCCTTGAGTATCCGGGCCTGGAGGCTGTCTGCATTGGGGACCTGGACCACGAGGCTGCCGCCGGGGGCAAGGAGCCGGTGCGCTTCGCGCAGGTGCGATGCGAAAGAAGCGGTGTGTTCCAGGAAATGAAACAGGGTGATGATGGAAAAGGTACGGTCCCTGAAACGGGTTAACGGCAATGAGCCCTGAAGGGCGGCAATGCCCCGGCGCGCCGCATGCCGGACGGCGGTTTTCGACCTGTCCAGGCCGAGGCACGGTGAGATGTCGCATGCGGCAAGAAACGAGCCGTCTCCGCACCCCACATCGAGGAGCCGCACAAAAATCCCTTTTTTTGTCTGCTTTTTCCATATGGCCCGCACCCGTTTGACATGGCTGTAAAGGGCGGCTTTCCGGTAGTGTTCGGTCAGGGAAGAGAGCGGGTTTCCCCCGTGATGCGCAATGTCTCCCCAGTAATGGGCCGGATAGTATCGGAAAATTTTCCGGCTCTCCGGCATTGGATGTAAAAAGCGGCATCCGCAGTGCCGGCACCTGTGGATTTCAAATGTGTCCGGCGTGGTTCTGAAGATGCGGTCTTTGACAGTGAACCGGAATGCTGTGTTGTCTGACCGGCATATGGGACAGTTCATAAGCATTTCTGTAAGTAATAGTGTGTACACAATATATAGGGAAATCCCCGCCGTGTGTCAAGGTGTGTTAAAAATAGGTTGAGAAAGCCCATTCACAATGATACAACAATAGGATACAGCGTGTGGCTGAATCTATACCTCTATTTTGGAGCGACTATGAGCAAAGTGATTGCACTTGCCGGCAAAGGCGGTGTGGGAAAAACAACGGTTGCCGCCCTTTTTTTGCGGCAGCTTTCAAAAAACGGGGTTTCCCCCGTCCTTGCGGTTGATGCGGATCCCAACAGCAATCTGGGCGAGACCCTTGGTATCGATGTGGAAAAGAGTGTGGGGGATATCCGGGAAGAATTCATGAAAGATCCCCAGGGCATCCCGTCGGGCATGGACAAGAGCGTGTATATCGAGATGCTGATGAACCAGATCCTGATCGAGCGGAAAGATTTTGACCTGCTGGTCATGGGGCGGCAGGAAGGGCAGGGATGTTACTGCATGGTGAACAATATCCTCAACCGGTTCATGGAGGAACTTGAAAAAAACTACAAGTATCTTATAGTTGATAATGAGGCCGGTATGGAGCATTTGAGCCGCCGCACAAGCGGCAGGGTGGATATGCTCGTGCTGGTGACGGATTATGCCCTGAGGGGGTTGAGAGCCGTGAAGCGCATCAACGATATGCTGGGTGATTTAAAACTTGACGTCAAAAACAAGGGACTGGTTGTCAACCGCGCCCCTGAGAAACTGAATCAGAAGTTTCTGGATGAAGCGGCCCAAACCGGTCTTCCGGTCCTGTGCACACTGCCCGAGGATGACACCCTGATGGAATTTGATATGGACCGCAGGTCACTGGTGGATCTGCCGGATGAGTCGGTCAGCGTGGCACGGTTTGACGGCGTACTGGAGGAGATAACTTGACCGCTGTGGGAAAAGCGGCATTGGCGGAAAGGCCCGGCGGCGGAGACGATACCGCGATTGAAAAGCCGCTGCTGCGCCCTGTTGTAAAAAAAATGGCGGGCAATTCTGCGCTGTCTGATGTCAAAGAAAAACGGGCGGCCCAGAGCCGGCATGCAAGGGAGAGTCTTTTCCTCTCCGGCCGGAAGAGCGGTATGATGCCCGGTGTTCTTATCAAGGGCCCCGGCGGGCAACCCCTTCCCGCAGACGGGGTATACTGGTCTGTCTCCCACAAGCCGCCCTATGCGGCCGGCGTGGTCTCCCGCTCCCCGGCCGGTATCGATGTCGAAAAAATAAAACGTATCGGGCTGCGGCTTTACAAAAGAGTGGTCAGGCCGGAGGAAAGAGAGCTGTTTGACAGTACTGAAAGCTTGGAAAGACGCTTTTTCAGGGTTTTCACCGCAAAAGAGGCGGTGCTGAAGGCGGCCGGCGCCGGGTTGAAGGCGCTTGGCAGGGTCACGGTTGCAGAGGTGACAGACGGACATGATCTGGTGCTCCGGCACCGGGGCGTGATATACAGAACAGAGTCGGTTTTTTTTGACGGATATATTGCATCGGTCATAAAAAATGATGGGAACGTAAAATGGGATATCGGCTAAGGGCCTATCCCTGGGGAGGTTGTTGTAAATGGCTGAAGGAAACGGCTTTATCATGAAAAACGGACAGGAGGCGCCAGCGGACGAAGAACCCAGGCTTCCGCGGGTGGATTTTTCAAGCTTTATTTTGTCTCTTTACTCTTCAGTTCTTGTCCAGCTCGGGAAAATCGAAGATCCTTCAACGGGGAAGACGGAAAAGGACCTGGATCTCGCCCGGCAGACAATTGACATGATGGCCATGCTCAAAGAGAAAACTAAAGGAAACCTTGATACCGAGGAGGAAAACCTTACCGAGACACTGCTGCGTGAGCTGAGACTGGCCTTTGTCGAGGCCAAGGCTTGATTGGAAGGGTTTTGTCACCGGCAAAGATCAACTGTTGCCTCCATGTTACCCGTAAAAGGGAAGACGGGTATCACGATATTTTTTCTCTCATGGTCTGCATCGGGCTTTATGATGAGATCACGCTGGCCGAGGCCGAGGATATCCGGGTGGTGTGCGAACACCCGGATGTGCCCGAAGACGAGTCCAATACGGCATTCAGGGCGGCCAGGCTGTTTTACGACAATTTGCCGCCGGGCCGCCCGCATCGAAAGAAGGGTGTTTCGATAAAAATAGAGAAACACATCCCGGTCGGCGCGGGACTGGGCGGCGGCAGCAGCAATGCCGCATCCGTCCTGAGAGCGTTAAACACCCTCCGCGGCCGGCCCTACTCTGCTGACCGGCTTATGGAAATGGGACTTTCGGTGGGAAGTGATGTGCCGTTCTTTCTCTTTCGGACACCGGCGATTGTCAGGGGAGTGGGAGATAAAATCACGCCCTGCCCCAATCTGCGCCCTTACAGTGTGGTTCTCTTCTATCCCGGTGTGGCCGTATCAACCGGCCGCGTCTATAAAAATACGGATTTGAGATTGACACAAAATTCGAAAATTGATATAAATACTTTTTTTAAATTATGCAGGGAAGCGCCGCAAGCGGATGTGGCACCTTACGTGCACAATGATCTCGAGGCGGCGGCAGCCGGGCTGTACCCCGGCGTCATGCATGCAAAAGTGATGATGACATCGGTTCTGTCGAGAGACGTGTGCATGACAGGAAGCGGGTCTTCTCTTTTTGCCCTTTATGCGGACCATGAAAGGGCTGAAAAAGCGTATGACAAACTTTCATCGGCAGTGAAAGGAAAGGGGGAAAAGGTTTTCCTGACGTCCTTTAAACTGAACGGTGAACAGGGCGATCTTTGAAGGTGTTATGGGTTGTTTCAAAACCGGGGGCTACGCCCCCGGTTACAACCGTCAACGATTGAAACACTGACGTGTTTTTGTTCTTCCGGCCTACGGCCGGGCTCGGTAGAGATGCGACTGCATACATGCCAAGCCACCCGCTTTGCGGGTGGTCGTTGACTCAAAGGTGCCACGCAAAGTGTGTTTTTTTGGGAGCGGTGGGGCGTCGTCAAGCGGTAAGACACAGGGTTTTGATCCCTGCATTCAGAGGTTCGAATCCTCTCGCCCCAGCCAGAATGATCAACACTTTTTTATTAGAGACATGAAAATGGAAGGGTTATCAATTTTTGCGGGGCGTTCAAACCCTGTTATTGCCGAGCGGATAAGCAAATACCTTGCAAAACCGCTCGGAAAGTTAAAGGTGACGCGGTTCAGTGACGGGGAGACCCAGGTAGAGATCCAGGAAAATGTGAGAAAGCAGGAGGTGTTCCTCCTCCAGTCAACCTGCAAACCGGTCAATGACAACCTTATAGAACTTCTGCTGCTGATCGATGCGTTCAGGCGGTCTTCAGCCAGCCGGATCAATGTGGTGATGCCGTATTTCGGTTATGCGCGCCAGGACAAGAAAGTGTCGCCGCGGGTGCCCATCAGCGCCAAGCTTGTGGCCGATCTTCTGACGGTTACCGGCGTCAACCGGATCATCACGATTGACCTTCATGCCGGTCAGATACAGGGATTTTTCAATATGCCCGTGGACAACCTGTATGCAGCGCCCGTTATTATCGACAATATCAGGACCCAGTTTTCGAACAGCGATATGGTCATCGTGTCCCCTGATGCCGGCGGTGTGGAAAGGGCCAGGGCTTTTGCCAAACGCCTGGATGCGGGGCTTGCCATCGTGGACAAAAGAAGAAGCGCCCCCAACGAGGCAAAGGCCATGGCCATCATCGGGGATGTGAAGGACAAAACCACGATCATACTGGACGATATGGTGGACACAGCCGGCACCCTGACCG
The DNA here is from genome assembly GCA_964478245.1 of uncultured Desulfobacterales bacterium. Classification (GTDB taxonomy): domain Bacteria; phylum Desulfobacterota; class Desulfobacteria; order Desulfobacterales; family Desulfobacteraceae; genus CAYZHB01. The sequence goes on from CAYZHB010000037.1 coordinate 23,591, forward strand.
AGGCCTCGATTGTCATTAAAGAAAAAGGGGCCAGAGAGGTGCATGCCTACTGCACCCATCCGGTACTTTCCGGTCCGGCGGTCGAACGGATAGAGAAGTCGGCACTGGCGAGCCTGGTGGTAACGGATACAATCCCGCTTTCAAAAGAGGCCGCGGCATGCGACAAAATTAAAACCCTTTCCGTGTCGAAACTTGTAGGAGAGGCAATTATCAGAAGTTACAGGGGAGACTCCGTGACTTCTCTTTTTATATAAAAGCGTTTTACATTAAGACAGAGGAGATCGAGCGTTGGAGTTAATTGATTTAAAGGCAGAAATCAGAAAAGAAAAGGGCAAAGGCGCGGGGCGTGCACTGAGAAGGAACCAGAGAGTCCCCGGCATTGTATACGGTTCCAAAACCGACCCGGTAATGATTTCGGTCAGCATGCCGGATCTGGATAAAGTTGTCAGGGAAAACGGATTTTCAGGGGTGTTTCTCAGTCTGTCCGTGGAAGGGGACAATAAGAAATCGCGATCGGTGATGCTGAGAGAAACCCAGATGGATATATTTGCGACAGCGTACTTTCATGTGGATTTCCATGAAATCGACATGGATACCGAAGTGACCGTCAACGTCGCTGTGGAGCCTGTTGGAGAGCCCAAAGGTGTCAGTGAGGGCGACGGCATGCTGCAGATCATCAGGAGAGAGCTGGAGGTCGTGTGTAAGCCCGCTGATATGCCCGAATCCATCGAGGTGGATGTGACCGATCTTGATGTGGGCGATTCGGTCCACGTGAGCGAGATCCGTGTCGGGGAAAATATCGAGATTCCGTATGAAGTCGATTTCACTGTATTGACCGTATCAATGCCGACTTACGAAGCCGAAGAGGAAGAAGAGGAACTCCTTGAAGAGGGCGAGGAGCTCGGTGAAGAAGGTGAAGAGGCCGCCGCGGATGCAGGGGAAGCCGAAGACGAGTCCCCGGCAGAGTAGGCGTGAAACGACGTATGTATGTCTTCTTCAGATATGTACATGATTGCCGGGCTTGGCAACCCCGGCGGAAAATACGCGGAAACCCGTCATAATATCGGATTTATGGCGGCGGACGCGCTGGCCCAAAGAAACCACTGCTCATTCGGAAAATCCCGTTTTAACGCCGATTATGTCAAGACCGCCTTTGGACACAATCCGGTTTTTATCGTCAAGCCCGGTTCCTTCATGAACATGAGC
>CAYZHB010000038.1:0-2767 GCA_964478245.1 uncultured Desulfobacterales bacterium
AAAGCACCCCGCCACCTGCCTGTCCAAAGGTGACCCGTAGAACAAATTAGCCGTGGAAAATGGGGGTAGATCTTTCCCGCTCATTTGTTTTGTGCTATCCCATTCCCGTGTAGTCCCGGTAGAGGGTGAAAGCGGGTTTGGTGATGGCAGCGGGGTTTGCCGGGTGCACCCGGATCATGCCGTCCGTGTCCACCATCCGGAAGTAGTTTTTCTTTTCTTCACCGAACCGCATTCTGCTCAGGGCGGCCTGGGCGGGTCGTAAAAATTGGCGGTTTCAAGAACAGAGTGGGCACTGTAGACGAGGTCCCTGAGTTTATTGCTCCGCTCGTTTTTGATAAGAGCACTCAAGTAGGTCATTTCCACCCTGCTGTTTTTTAGTTAAAAATGATGAAAAAATAAAATTTGACTTTAACGGGTTTGTTCTTCCAAAGTCCCGCCATGAAAGGGTTTTCCAAAAGAGTATTGCCGGTTTGGACGGCCGGCGCCCGAAGATAGCCAAACAAGAGTCCTTGCCGTGCTGTCCGATTTGGGGTAAAAAGGATCGATTGCCAGGCCATCCGCTTCGCGGGTGGTCGTTGAGTTCCTTTTTAAACTGCTACAGGAGAAACAGTATGCCGCTGGACACCTATTTTGAGAACACCCGGGGAACGGGTATCCTTTCAACCGCTGACAGTGACGGCAACGTCGACTGCGCGATCTACTCCCGGCCCCATGTGATGGAAGACGGGACAATCGCGCTGATCATGCGCGACCGGCTCTCCCGCAAAAATCTTCAGTCCAATCCCAAAGCCGCCTACATGTTTATCGAGGAAGGCCCCGGGTACAAGGGCAAAAGATTTTTTCTGAAGAAAGCGGGGGAGACGGCAGACACCGACCTGATCGACACACTCAAGCGCAGGAGCTACCGGGAAAACAGCGCGAGCCAGCCGGAGGGGCGTTTCCTGGTCTACTTCACCATTGAAAAAGAGCTGCCCCTCGTGGGATCATCCAAAAGTGATGCCTGAAAAAAGGATCGGCCTTTTAATACAAGTTCGGGCTCTTTACATCTGTTTCCTTTAGTGGTAATTTTTCCGCATTACACTGGGTAATCGATTTAACGTTTTGCAGGACAAAAACAGGATGCGTGTATTTAAAGCAAGACCCGCCGGAGATGACAGCGCCCAGAGCGGTTTCACGCTGATTGAGCTGATGGTGGTGGTGGTGATCCTCGGTATTCTTGCCGGCATGGTGGTCCCCCGCATGGTGGGCCGGACGGACGAGGCCAAGGTTACCAAGGCAAAAGTGGACATGTCGGCCATTAAAACCGGCCTGAAACTCTACAAGCTTGACAACGGGAACTACCCCACCACGGAACAGGGCCTGTCCGCCCTGATAGAAAAGCCCCAGACCGGTCCCGTTCCGGAAGACTGGCAGGAGGGGGGATATCTCGATGTGGGAAGCGTTCCCAAAGATCCCTGGAACAATGCGTATCTTTACCTCTGCCCGGGCATACACGGCGAGTATGACCTGATCTCGTACGGTGCAGACGGCGTGGAAGGGGGCGAGGGAAAAAACAAGGATATCAAAAGCTGGGAGATTGAAGCGTAACCAACATAATATATCCGGCTTCACGATCATTGAACTTGTCGTTGTCATCAGTATTATCAGCCTGTTGCTTTTTTTTTCCATCCCGTCATTTGACAATTTCCGCCTTTTTCAGGATTCCGGAAGCGAGATCGGCCGGGTGGTATCGCTGATCGAGAAAGCAAAGAAGACAGCTGTGTATGAAAACACCGATTTTCTGATGGTTATCGACACCGCAAATCAGCGCATCTGGTTCAAAAAGGCGGATTCCGAAGAAAAAGAGACCGGGGAAACGGAAAAGGCCGGGGTTGCCCTGTCAGACAGCCGGATCCTGGACATCGTGACGCCGGTCGGTAACGACGCCGGCAAAGAGCTGTTCAAACTGACGTTCAGCAGAAAGGGGCATTCGGACATGGCGATTATTCACTTCAGGGACAGTGAAGAGAATGACCTGACGCTGCGTATCGAACCCTTTCTTGTCACGCCCGATCTGAAAAGCGGGTATCACGATTTCGGGGACTGCATCTGACATGGCGTGCGGTACCGGCCAAAAGGGGTTCACGCTGCTGGAGGTGATGGTGGCGCTTTCCATAATCGCGGTGGTGTTCGTGTCCGTTTTCAACATGCATGCCGGTACGATTGACCTTGCCGAAACCGAAAAGTTCTATGCGGCCGCCCCGTCCCTGGCCGCGGAAAAAATGGCCCTGATCGGGCGGGATATGACAGGATATTCAGGCAAGTCAGGCGGGTTCGGGGAGGCATACAGCGGCTACGGCTGGCGGTGTGAAATCGATGACGCCCCTGTATCAGAAGACAGTGAGATATTTGACGAAGAGACAAAAGAGAAACTCAAAAAGATAACCCTGGAAGTCACGGCTTTTGACAGGCGGCATGTGTACCGTATAACGACCTGGAGGTACAGTGAAGGCAAGGCGGAGCGGTAGGGGGCGTGCCGGGTTTACCCTGGTTGAAATCCTGGTGGCGGTGGTGATCTTTTCCGTTATCATGCTCACCCTTTTTGCCACCTTCAGGACGTTTGTCTCCTCGGCGCATCATGTGAAAAATGCGGTATCCCGCATGGAAATTGTTCAATCCGTGTTTGAACACATCCGCGCCGATCTTCAGATGATGTTTATTACCCGGCCGCCGCGGTATGTCAAACCCGGATTTGATGCCGAACCCGACCCCTACCGGTTCACAGGCG
>CAYZHB010000038.1:2777-14067 GCA_964478245.1 uncultured Desulfobacterales bacterium
TCGGCGTTCGGGTTTGCCACGGTAAACCGGATCCGGTTCGGAGAGGACCCGAGAGAGAGTGTGGCCCGGGTGCGGTACTACCTGAGAGAAAACAGGGACCGGCAATATATCCTTTACCGGCACGAGGGCCTCCCGCCGTATACGGACGATGAGCCGTCATGCAGCGATCCCGCCGTTGTAAGGGATATCGGCGGCCTTGAAGTCGCCTATATTGACGGGGACGGCAACGAACATGCATCCTGGGATTCCGAATCGGATATGTTTGACTACCGGTATCCCTCGGCGGTCCGTTTGCGGATCCTGCCGAAGGAAGAAGGGGAAAGCCGGATGGAGACGACAGTGACGGTGCCGGCAAACCGGGAGGCGGTGGAGTGATGGGGGCCGTGAAAATGGGCCGGCGGGTTCTGTTATGGTGACACCATTTCGAAACAGCATACTGACAGGAATCGTGGCCAACAGGAACGGGATGGCCCTGCTGGTGACCCTGGGGATTGTATCGGTGCTGGTGGCGGGCGCACTGGGACTTGCCGGCATGGTCCGGAACTCGGCCGATTATGTGAAAAACGGGGCTGACCGGTACAGGGCGTACCAGGCGGCAATGTCCGGCATACACCTGGCCTGTCTTGTGCTGGCCGAGGATGCCAATGACAACAGCATCGACTCCGTGCAGGAGGTGTGGGCCGATCCGGAAAAGTTGTCAGAGGCCGCCGCCCTGATGGGGTTTGAAGAGGATGCGCTAACGGTGACCATCACCGATGAGATGGGCAGGATCCAGCTGAACGCCCTGATCCGCCAATTTCCGGGTCACGCGTTCAACGAGGATCAGAAAAGGATATGGGAGCGGCTTCTGGACCTGGCCATATCCGGTGACAAGTCCCTGGATATGCGCGACCCTTCGGAGATCGTCAATTCCATAAAAGACTGGCTGGATTCGGCGGATGACGATGCCGTTACCGGCATCTCCGGTGCGGAATCCGCTTACTACCAGGATCTCGATCCGCCTTATCCCTGTTCCAACGGGCCGTTTAACCGGGTGTCCGAGCTTTTCATGGTGAAAGGGATCGACAGGGGGCTCCTGGAACGAAAAGCCGGTGACATGACGGAGATGTCCGACCTGTACAAGGCACAGGTTGATGACATTTTCACGGTGTACGGCATGGATGACACACCGCCCGAAGAAGGGGCGTTCTGTTTTCCCGGCCGGGTCAATATCAACACGGCAGGCGTGGCGGTCCTGGCGGCGCTTCTCCCGCCGGGCATGGAGGACCAGGCCCGGGAGCTTGCCGATTTCCGGGAGCACAAAGAGCGGGAAGAATTTACAAATAATCTTGACAAAGGGTGGTATAAACAGGTTATAGAGTTATCTGAAAGTGAACAGGAAGATTTTGAAAAGGTGATCCAGTATGCCAGCCGTTTTTTCAGAGCGCAGAGCACCGCATCGGTGAATGATGCGGTTGTCACCGTCACCGCTTTCATCAGGAGACAAAAGGATGACGAGACGAACAGGTGGACAAGCCGGATTGTCCAGCTTGAAAAGGAATAGGGAATGGCCGGTTTTTTCCTGACCCTTGACATAGACCGGAACGGTGTGACCGCCGTTATTTTCAGGGAGACGCTCCAGGGAATTGCCGTCAGGGAGCGGCGCCGGATCGATTACGCGGACCTGCCGGCAGCGGAGGCGAACATCGGAGCGCACGATCTTTTCAGGCGGGCAATGGCGGTCATCGCCGGTGACATGGCAATGGCCGAATGCGCCACTGCGGTGCTGGCCATTCCCTGCGCCAACGCCTCTTTCAGGAACATCTCCTTCCCGTTCAGCTCGTCTAAAAAAATCCGGCAGGTCCTTGATTTCGAACTTGCCTCACTGCTGCCGTTGAGCAATACGGATTATCTTTCCGATTTCGTGGTGACGGATACGCGCCAGGCCGGGGGTGAAAGAAATATCCTGACAGCTTCGGTGCCGGAAAAAGAGATTGATGCGTACCACTCGGTTTTAACCGATTACGGTATCAAACCGGAACTGATAACCCTTGGCGGGTATGCCCGGATCGCCTGGATTCTTGAAAACATAAGGACGGTTTCTGACACGGTGATTGTGGACCCGGGGCGCTTCGAGACAACACTGGCGTTTGTCCGGAACCGAAAGACGGTCATGCTGCGGGTTTTGCCGGCCGGCACGCCAAAAGGCCATATGGCCGCCGAAATTCGGAAAACCGCACTGGGATTCAAACAGCGGACAGGGATCGATTTTGCCTGTGACAAGTGCATCGTGGCGGCCGACAGTGAAACCGGGAATGCCGCGGGGGCGGCTCCGGAAGCGGGCGACGGCTTTGAAGTGACATACCGGGCGGTTGAGGACACGTATCTCGGATCCCTGTTCAGGAAACGCCGACACCTGTTGAATTTCTGCCGGGGCAAATACAGGGCCGCCTCCTTTTTCAATCGATACGTGGTCAATATTGCCGCCGCCTCGGTGATCGCGGTGGCGGTTTTTGCACTGTCCGTGATGAGCATGCACGCCGATATCACTTACCTTGAAAAGGAGGTTGCCGGATACGAAGCGGCCCAGACCGATCTGTACAGGGTGGTTTTCCCGGGAAAAGGCGGAATACGGAATCCGTATCTCCAGTTGAAGGCGGAACTGAAACACGCCTCCGAGAACCTGGCATCGGAAAAAAGCGCCCTGTCTCCCCTGCGTGAAAAGGGACTTCGGGCGGTCGATATTCTGTATGAAGTGTCGGATGTGATCCCGGCCCAGACGGACATAGAGATTTCCCGGTTCATTTTTAACAGTAACCGTTTGATTCTTTCCGGCACCGCTGATAACTATAACCATATTGACCGGGTGAAAGCGGCGCTCGAGGGGGCCGGTATTTTTACAAAAGTGAGCATAAGCAAGGCGGCGGCCGATAAAAAAGGCGGCCGGGTCAATTTTAAATTTTCAATAGAGATATAGGAGCCGGAGACCCAGGTGAATTTCCCCAGTTTATCCAGGCGTGACAGAAATGCGGTGGCACTCTGCCTGCTGTTTCTTGCGGTTTTTGTGGCGGTCCGGTTTGTCTACATGCCCGCGGCCGGCAAGAGAGACCGGCTCGAGAAGCTTTCCGCACAGAAAAAGAGGGAGCTCACCGAGATGGCCGCAATGAGGAAACAGTATGGCGGGCTGAAACAGCATCTCTACCGCGAGAGAGCGGCCGTCTCTCAAAGAGACAAGGATTTTTCCCTGTTTTCCTTCCTGGATACCCGGGCCGAGCAGATCGGCGTAAAAGAGAACGTGGCGTACATGAATCCCTCCTTTACCGATATCGAGAACGAACCGTTCCAGAGGGCCTTCGTAAAGCTCAAGCTCGAGGACCTTTACCTGAAACAGTGCGTTGATTTTCTGGACAGTATTGACGTGCCTGAAAAAGGGGTGCGGGTGAACGCCGTTTCACTGTCCAGGAGCGGGAAGGAAGACAATCTGCTGGATGTGGTGGTGGAAACCGAAACCCTGATTCCCGGGAAATCCTGATTGTATGAAAGTCAAACCGATTTTTTTCTATACCCTTTACACGGTGACGCTGTTCGTGGTGTTTGCGTGGGTCTTTTTTCCTGAAGAGCGGGCGGCCCGGCTGCTGGCCCGGGAGATCAGCAGCAATGATTACGGGGTGACGGTACAGATAGAGACGGTGAGACCGGTGTTGCCCCCGGGCGTCGCTGCGGGCGGGGCTAGGTTCTCTTCCGAGGGGCGGTTCAATGTTCTGTGCGGATCCGTTCAGGTGTTCCCTGCGATTGCCGCACTGTTTTCCAAAGAGAAGCAGGCGGCGGATTTCCGTGTGGCATCCTGCAGCGGCCGGGTGGCATCCGCCGGTGCCGGTATTGATTTTACGCTGGCGGCCGAGGGGAATGTCCGCCTTCACCGGGACGGGCGGGGTCCCTGGCAGGGCCGGGGGAATATTGCGGCAACCGGCATCTCAACCGTGTTGAATCACCCGCTTTTAAACGGGATCGGTGTTTCAGAGCTGAATTTTGACCGGGCCGATGTCGGGTTCGAGATAAAAAACCGGCAGGTGGTGCTGACCGGTTGCCGGGCCACCGGTGATGCGGGAAACATGACACTTGAAGGAACCGTGGGGATTGCCTCCCCTCTCGAAAAGAGCCGGCTCGATTTGACAGCCGATATTCAGTTGAAGGGGGCCTATATTTCCAGGCTCAAGGACGCCGGGTCGGTGTCATTCCTGCTGAAAGGGTCGCGGTCGGGCGGCATGGCGGTTCGCATAACAGGGACCCTGGAACATCCGGAAGTGCGATTATGAAGTATATTTTTGTGGTGATAAATATGGTGCTGCTGGCGATTCTGGCCTTTCTGGGGGTCGAGGTTATGTATAAGGGGATTGAAACCGCCCTGACCGATTTTTCCGTTTCGCCGGCTGTGCCGGTCCGGGATGCCGCCGGTATCCAACAGGAGGGAACGACCGTCCGGCGGAACAGTTACCAGCGGGTAGTCAGCCGGAACGTTTTCAGCGTACTCCGGGATCAGGGCGATGAAAATGCCGCAAAAGCCGAGACCACCTATGAAGATATCGCCCATCTCAAGGCCACCACACTCGACCTTAAACTGCTGGGCACGGTTACCGGCAGTGCCCGTACCGCTTATGCGGTCATCGCGGACCGGCGGAACCGGAGCCAGTCCCTCTACCGGGAGGGAGACGAGGTCCAGGACGCGGTTGTTAAAAATATCCTGCGGCAGCGGGTCGTCCTCAATTATAAAGGGGAGGACCAGGTGCTGGAGATGGATTTCGCCGGCCGCCGCCCCGGAAAAGAGGCGCCGCCTCCCCGGCGGGATGCGGCGGCGTCAACAGAGGTCAATGTCGACCGGTCCCTGATAAACCAGTCGTTCAACAATATCAATGAACTGATGAAACAGATCCGGGTAAAACCCCATTTTGAAAACGGCAAGCCCGAAGGTCTGAAACTCTACGGTATCCGGAAGGGATCACTTTTTCAGAAGATGGGACTCAGAAACGGGGATATTATAAAGGGGGTTGACGGCAGTCAGATCGAGTCGGTGGATGATGCGCTCAAACTTTACAACAACCTCAGGAACACATCCAATGTAAGCGTCCGGATAAAAAGAGACGGCCGAACAGAGGAGATCGATTATTATGTGCAATAGGAAGAGAGTCGTTTTACCGCTTTTGTTACCCCTCATTCTTTTTGTCGCTGCATCACTGCCCGGGACGGGAAAGTGCGCCGGCGGCACCGCCGAAGGGGAGCGGGAGTATGTGTCCATCGATTTCAACGATGTGGAAATCTACGTGTTTATCAAGTTCATGAGCAAGATCACCGGCAGAAATTTTGTCGTGGACCAGCGGGTGCGGGGAAAAGTGACCATTATATCCCCGACAAAGGTCACGGTGGAAGAAGCCTACGACATATTCCAGTCCGTGCTTGAAATTCACGGCTACTCCACGGTGAGGGCGGGCAAGGTGACGAAAATCATCCCCGTTTCGGAAGCCAGGACACAGAACGTGGACACCCGGACATCGGGAGAGCCGGAAAAACCCGAGGACAAGATCGTGACACGGATCGTCAACCTCAAATACGCTCAGGCGAACGAGCTCAAGCGGCTCTTTGCTCCGCTCGTGCCCAAGGGCAGCGTGGTGCTTTCCTATCCGGATACCAACACCCTGGTCATCACGGCGACGCTTTCCAGTATCAACCGGCTTTTGAAAATTATCGAAGAGGTGGATGTAAAGCGCATCGGCAGAAAGATTTCCGTCCTTCCGGTCGCATATGCCGATGTCAAAAACCTGGTGGAGAATCTCTCCAAGATATTCACGGCCCGGGTCCGGGGTGAGCAGGGGAAGCCGAGCACCGATCTCATGGTCAAGTTTGTCGGGGACGAGCGGACCAACTCCATCATCGTGCTGGCAAGCGATATCGAGACGGAACGGGTGGAACGGCTTGTGGAGATGCTGGACAAGAAAGTGCCCCGGGGCGGTGAAAAAATACGGGTGTACTACCTCGAGCACGCCAGCGCGGAGGACCTGGCCGATGTTCTCCAGGAGATTCCCAGCAAGGAGAGTGATGACAAGAAGGGCAAGAAGTTCGCGCCGATCGTTTCCGAAAATGTGAAAATCAAGGCGGACAGCGCCACCAACAGCCTTGTCATCATGGCCGACAAGGAGGACTACCCGGTCCTGGAACAGGTGATTGCCAAGCTCGATATCCCCCGGGCAATGGTGTATATCGAGTGCCTGATCATGGAAGTGAACGTGAACAAGGGACTCAATGTCGGGACCGAGTGGCGCATCGGGGAAGGGTATGACGAGGGCAGCGAGGGCGAGGACCAGGGGGTGTTTTTCGGCGGTTTCGGCGGTACGGGTGATTCCGGGTATGACAACTTCAACACCGTGGCCACGGGCAGCCTCCCCACGGGATTTTCCGTCGGGGTCGTCGGCGAGATGCTCGAGATAGGGGATATGGTTTTCCCCTCCATCGGCGCGGTGGTCCAGGCATTGCGGAGTGACGAGGATGTCTATATCCTCTCGACGCCCCAGATCCTGACCACGGACAACGAAGAGGCCGCTATCACCGTGGGCAAGAATGTTCCGTACCAGACACGGTCGGCTGCCGAAGATGCCTCGGAGACTTACAGTTCATACGAATACAAGGATGTGGGCATCTCCCTGAAGATCACGCCCCAGATAAGCAAGGACCGGTTTGTCCGGCTGAACGTTCACCAGGAAGTGACCCGTCTGGATACCGCCGCCATCCAGACGAGTGCGGACCGGCCCACAACACTGAAGCGGGAGATCGAGACCACCATTATTGTCAAGGACGGCCACACGGTCGTCATCGGGGGCCTTATAGACAAGAGTCTTTCGGAAACGAGAAACCGGGTCCCTTGTCTCGGAGGCATCCCGGCACTGGGCTATCTGTTTAAAAATGTCTCCACGGGAAACGAGAAGACCAATCTTTACGTTTTCCTGACCCCCCGGGTGTTAAAGAGCCCGGACGAGGCGGAAAAGATTTACCGGGAGAAAAACAAGGAGATCGATACGATCAGACAGGGCAACGTGGAACTTTACGAAAAAATGGAAATAGGGGACGACCGGAAGAAGAGAAGAAGAAATGATAGATGAACTGGTGGACACGCTCAGGGAGAAACAGGCCCTGAATGAGGGGGATGCCGAAAAAGTCAGGCGCCTCTGTCAGGAGAACCGGTCCGGGTTTGCCGAGGCCCTGGTGGAGTCGAAGATCGTCACGGAGCGGGAGCTGCTCGAGGCGCTGAGCCTGATCTACGCTGTGCCGTTTTCCGAAGAGATGTCCCTTTCGAACCTGGCGGATGATTTTGCCGGAAATATCGCCATGGGGTTTCTGAAGAAGTTCTGCATTGCACCGATCATAAAGGAGAACACCACTCCTATAATCGCTGTTAACAATCCGGCCGACCTGTCGTGCGTGGATGACCTGTCCGCACTTCTCGGCCTTGACAGTTACCGGCTGGTACTGGCCCCCCGGAATTTTATATATACCGTTATCAACACCCTTTACAACAGTTCCCGGGAAAGTGCCCAGCAGCTGGTGGAGGACCTGGAGGAAGACAGCTCCCGGATCATCGAGGAGATCGAACAGACGGCCGACCTGCTGGATGATACCAGCAATGCACCGGTTATCAAGCTCGTGAACCACATGATCTCCCAGGCGGTAAAGGCCGGGGCGAGCGATATCCACATCGAACCCTACCAGGAGACGCTCAAGGTGAGATACCGCATTGACGGTATCCTGTACGAGATGCTGTCACCGCCGAAACATATACAGTCCGCCCTGATTTCCCGTGTCAAGGTGATGGCGAACATGAATATCGCCGAGAAACGGGTGCCCCAGGACGGCCGTTTCGAAGTCAAGACCGGCGGGGACCGCATTGACATCCGTATTTCCACGGTGCCCACTTCTTTCGGCGAGCGCCTGGTGATGCGGCTTCTCAACAAATCCGGCTATTTCCTGGCGCTGTCCGAATTCGGCCTTTCGCCGGAGAACTTCGACCTGATCCGGCACATCATTGCCCAGAACAACGGCATGGTCCTGGTAACGGGTCCCACGGGAAGCGGCAAAACAACCACCCTTTATGCGGCCTTATCGGAAATCAATTCGCCGGAAAAGAATATTATCACCATCGAAGACCCGGTGGAATACAACATAAAAGGGATCGGCCAGATCCAGGTGAACCGGAAAAAGGGAGTGACCTTTGCAAAGGGGTTGCGCTCCATCGTCCGGCAGGACCCGGATGTCGTGCTGGTGGGCGAGATACGGGACCTGGAAACCGCCGAGATCGCCATCCAGTCGGCGCTCACCGGTCACCTCGTCTTCTCCACCCTCCACACCAACGATTCGGCAGGTGCGGTTACCCGGCTCGTGGACATCGGGGTGGAGCCCTATCTTATCTCTTCATCGGTCAATTCGGTTATCGCCCAGCGACTTGTCCGGGTGCTCTGTCCGCACTGCAGGGAGGCGTACCGGCTCGGGGAAGCCGACATCAAAAGCCTTAACGGAACGGGTGACGATCTTCTGGGGGCGCGGGTTTACAAGGCAAGGGGCTGTCCCGAGTGTTTCAATACCGGTTACCACGGCCGGCAGGCGATTTTCGAGATCATGCTTATCGATGAAAAGATCAAGGACATCATCCTGACCACATCGGATGCCAACAGGATCAAGGAGGCGGCCATCAGGCAGGGAATGGTGACCCTGCGGCATGACGGCATGGCAAAAGTGCTTTCCGGTACGACCACGATCAACGAGGTGCTCCGTGTCACCCAGGATTAGAAGTTCCTTCCTGCCCCCGGTACTCCTGCTTCTCCCGGCCCTGCTGCTTTGTTCTTGTGCCGCCGGGAACGGGGCAATAGATTTTTACCAGACCCACATCTCCCCTGTGGACGGGGACCGGTGTCCCATGTACCCTTCCTGTTCAGCCTACGCCGGGGAGGCCTTTGAAAAGCACGGGGCGGTCACCGGCTGGGTGATGACCTGCGACAGGCTGCTGAGATGCGGCCGGGACACCTATGCGCTTTCAAGAAAGATCCGCCTGCGGTCCGGGGAGCCGGAGCGGGCATTCGATCCGGTGTGGGCCAACGATTTCTGGTGGTACGGCAGGGACGGGGCAGCTCAATGAGAATACGGCCGGCCTTTTTTTTGTTTGTCTGTTTTTTTTTCCTGGTTTTGCCGACCATTGCCGCTGCTGAGGAGGGCGCCGTGGTGCTGACCGCCGACCGGCAGTACACCTATGCCCGGGCGTGTTTCAACGAGGCCGATTACCGGACAGCCGTGGTCGAGTTCAAACGGTTCATCCGATTTTTCCCCGGCGACCCCCGGATCGGGGAAGCCCGATTGGCCTTGGGCCGCGCCTATTTTCATCTGAAGGAGTACAGGCGGGCGGTAAAGACGTTCGACCGGCTTATTTCGTCTGACGCGGCATCTTCCGATGTAAGGGCGGACGCTCATGTAATGAAAAGCCGCGCCTTTCTGATGAGCGGCCGGACGGGGGAGGCCGGCGCCACCCTGCAGAATCTTTTAACCGTGGCCGGGGAAGCGGAAATACGGGACAAGGCGTACACGCAGCTGGCCGTGGTGTACCTCAGAAAAGCGGCGGAAAATCATCCCGGCGCCCTCGATGCCGCCCTGCGATGCATCCGGCAGATCAGCCCCGCCGGGATAACGCCGGAAAAGCGGCGTGAAATCGAAAACCGCATCCGGCGCGCCAAAACATCTCCCCGGAAGAATCCGGTTGTCGCGGGCATTGCATCGATTGTACCGGGGGGCGGGTATCTCTACTGCGGCCGGTACAAGGACGGCCTGGTCTCGTTCCTGTTCAACACCGCCCTGATGGTGGCGGCGTACACGGCGTTTGATGACGGCAACACTGCACTGGGCGGTGTGATCACCTTTGTGGAGGCGGGATTTTACGCCGGCAACATATACGGGTCCATCACAAGTGCCCGTAAATACAATATCCGCGAGAAATCGCGGCACATCAACGCCCTGTTTGATGCCTGTTACCCGTTTCACCGGCATCAGGGCAACGCTTCAGGGCAGCAGATCAGGCTGCTATTCCAGATTCCGTTTTAATCCTTCACTTTCCGCATCAGTGTTTCGATCATTGACACTTGTAACCGGGGCGCAAGGCCCCGGTCTGAAACAACCAGTAAAGGGGAGATATAAATGAATATGGCCAAAATCGCTGTCGTTTTCACGGCAGCCGTATCGATAGCCGGCTGGGCATCCGTGTCTTATGCCGGCAGTATCGGGAAAACGGAGGAATCAATGACAGATTATCAATATCAGACAGACAAGGCGGGAGTAAAAGTGGCGACATTCGCCGGCGGGTGTTTCTGGTGCATGGAGTCGGATTTTGAAAAGATCGAGGGGGTACAGGCGGTCATTTCCGGATATACAGGCGGCGATACCGCGGATCCGACCTATGAAGAGGTCAGCACGGGAAGAACCGGGCATGCCGAAGCTGTCCGGGTAATTTACGATGCCGGTAAGGTAAGTTACAACGACCTGCTGGCGGTTTTCTGGGACCATATCGACCCGACGGATTCCGCGGGCCAGTTCGCAGACCGGGGATCCCAGTACCGGTCCGAAATATTCTATCATGATTCAGAGCAGAAGCGTCTTGCAGAGGCCTCAAAAAAACGCTTGAGTCAACGACCACCCGCTTCGCGGGTGGCTCGGCGTTCCGGCCATAGGCCGGAAAAACAAAAACACGTTAGTGTTTCAATCGTTGACGGTTGTAACCGGGGGCATAGCCCCCGGTTTGAAAACAACCAATCATCAGGTTTTTTTGAAGGGCCAATTGCCACCGGAATTTCGGAAGCCGGACCGTTTTACGAGGCAGAGGCGTATCACCAGGATTATCATAAAAAGAACAGCCTCAGGTACCGGCTTTACAGAAAAGGGTCGGGGCGCGATAGATTCCTTGACGAACGCCGTCAGAAAGGCACTTTGTACCGGACCCTTGCCGGAACGGAAGGCAGTGAGCCCGGGTGGTCAAAACCGGATGACAAGACGATCAGACTGATGCTGTCTGACCGGCAGTACCGGGTGACGCAGGCGGATGCCACGGAATCGCCGTTTGACAATGCGTACTGGGACAACAAAGAGGCGGGGATATACGTGGATATCGTGTCAGGAGAACCGTTGTTCAGCTCCCTTGATAAATTTGACTCCGGCACGGGATGGCCGAGTTTTTCAAAACCCCTGGTGCCGTCTCATGTGGTGGAGAAAGAAGATGCCAGCCTGTTCATGA